>CAJFUL010000062.1 GCA_904420245.1 Candidatus Paralachnospira avium | reverse complement strand
TTCTTCCTGGAGGTCCTCTGCACATTCTTGAAGTTCACAAAAATGCCCTGGGCAGTCTCCGGCCGCAGATATACAGTATTCTTGGCATCCTCCGTCACGCCCTGGAACGTCTTGAACATCAGGTTGAACTGGCGGATATCCGTAAAATCATGGGATCCGCAGCTGGGGCAGGGGATCTGATGCTCCCTGATATACGCCATCATCTCCTCCTGGCTCCATCCGTCTACGGAGGATTCCAGGGTGATGCCCTGCGCCTCGGCATAGTCTTCGATCAGCTTGTCGGCCCGGAACCGCTCCTTGCACTGCTTGCAGTCCATCAGCGGATCACTGAAGCCGCCCAGATGGCCGGACGCCACCCAGGTCTGGGAATTCATCAGGATGGCGCAGTCCACGCCCACATTGTAGGGGTTTTCCTGGATGAACTTCTGCCACCAGGCCTTCTTTACGTTGTTCTTGAGCTCCACGCCCAGGTTGCCGTAATCCCAGGTATTGGCCAGGCCCCCGTAGATCTCCGATCCGGGATATACAAACCCGCGGGATTTCGCCAGGGCCACGATCTTTTCCATGGTCTTTTCCATAATCTACGATCCTCTCTGTCTCTTATTTGAATACGATATAACTGACGGCGCCTGCCGGCGTCGTCACCGTATTTTTGCTGTCAACGGTCACGCCTTTGCTGACGTAGCGGACCTTTCCCTCGACCTGCATGGTCACGGGGCCGTCCACCTTCACCACATGGTAGCTGCCCTTATCCTGGACATCGGCGAGGGCCACATCCTCTCCGTCGGCATTCTGGAAGTCGCCCTCCACGCCCATCTCCTCCACGGTGGATTTCTCCATCTGGCTGATGCCGTTTTCCATGCCGGCCGTGCCGGTAAATTCCATATAGTCGCTGCAGGTCTCATAATTCAAGTATAAGGTGGCGGTACCATCCTCCACTTTCAGGGAATCCACTTCCACGGGAAGCTCCATATCCTTTTCTTCATAAGCCGCGGACTCCGCCCCGTGCTCAGAATTATAGAGCTTTACCGCATCCTCCACATAAGTGGTGAGCTCCTCCTCGCTGTAGTTGCTCCCCTCAAAGCTTTCAATATCGGCGCTGACCACCGTCCCATCCTTTTTCACATAGATGCTGCTGGTGTCCGGCTTGAACTTGGAACCACAGCCGGAAAGCGCCGTCATCAGGGCCAGCGCCGACAGTGCGGCAGCCGCCGTCTTCTTTTTTTTCATGGTCTTACCCTCCTTACAGACTTAAATCATTGTACCTTGTTTCGAGTATATTTTCAACCGCTTTTGTCAGGAATTTATCATCAAAGTGTAAGATTCATGCTGTTTAACACCTCTTCCGAGTGAAAAACCTTCGTTATGTACCGCTTTTTATTTTGGACCTGGGCGCTTTGCAGCTGGGAAAAAACCTCCTCCGACAAAGTGAAGGTATAGAGCTTTTCCACCGGAGTGCGGATGATAAAATCCAGGGCGAACTGTCCTGTCTTTCCCAGGGCGGAAAAGCAGGACGGATCCAGATCTCCGTTCATGGCCATCATCCGCAGCTCATAGACCAGCCGCACCAGCCTGTTGTCCAGGCTGTCCTTGGACAGCGCCCGGAGGGTCTGGTACAAAAGCTTCAAGGTCGGAAACTCATCGCCGTTTTCCCTGGAATAGTAATCGGCAAACTCCAGGAAATAGGACCCCAAAAAGACCCTCTCCATATCGGAAGTCACTTCTTCAAAATAATTGGAGATGGACAGCTGCTTGACTGTATAGGAGGAACGTCCTTCATAGAGGGTAAAAACGCCAAAGGAAAAGGGACGGATCCCCGCCATGAGAGGACTTCCCGGACGTCTTGCCCCCCTCGCGAACGCATGGAGCTTTCCCCTCTCCCTGGTCAGCAGGACTACCCGCTTGTCGTAATCCCCCACGGGAGAGGAGCTCAAAACGATCCCCGTCACCTGTATCAGATGATCTGACTCTTCTCCTCTCACTGGCTCTTCCTTCCCTTCTCACATATCCTTGTGGTACCCGTAATTCTTCAGATACAGGTCGTTGTCCCGCCATTCCTTCCGGACCTTGACCCAGACTTTCAGATTGACCTTCCCCTCCATCATCCTTTCTATATCATGACGAGCGCTGCTGGCGATCTTCTTTAACATGGAGCCGCCCTTCCCGATGATGATCCCTTTATGGGAGTCCCGCTCGCAGACGATCTCCGCCTCGATGTCCCAGATCCCATCCGGCCGCTCCTTCATCTTTTCAATGGTGACCGCGATGCCGTGGGGGATCTCGTCCTCCAGGCAGCGCAGCGCCTTCTCCCGGATGATCTCCGCCGCGATCTGCCGCATGGGCTGGTCCGTCACGGTATCCTCATCGTAGTACATGGGACCGTAGGGCAGATACTTCATCAGCACGTCTAAGAGCGTATCCAGGTTCTTTCCCCGCAGGGCAGATACCGGGACGATCTCCGCAAAGGGATACAGCTTTTTATAAGCATCGATGTAGGTGAGCACCTGGGTCTTTTCCACGGTGTCCACTTTGTTGATGACCAGCACCACCGGGACCTTCACCTGTTTCAAAATATCCAGGATATGCTGCTCGCCCGCTCCCACATAGGAGGAAGGCTCCACCAGCCACAGGATCACATCCACCTCTTTCAAGGTCCTCTCCGCCGCTCCCACCATATAGCGGCCCAGCTTGTTCTTGGCCTTGTGGATCCCCGGCGTATCCAAAAAGACGATCTGTCCCCGCTCATCGGTATAAACGGTCTGGATCCGGTTCCTGGTGGTCTGGGGCCTGTCGGAGGTGATGGCGATCTTCTGTCCGATCAGATGGTTCATAAGTGTGGATTTTCCCACGTTGGGGCGGCCGATCAGGGCCGCGAACCCGGATTTCTTCTGCTGTTCCATGTATCCTCTCCCGTATATCCTCAAGACAGGCGGAGAACGTTCTTAAAGAGTTCCCGCGATGCCTCGATCTTTCCGTCGCCGCCCAGGACGCAGAGATTTCCGCCGTCCAGAATGGCCCTCACGATGCCGGCCAGACTGCGGATGTCCTCCTGGGAGACGTTCAAGACCTGATCCCGCTCTCTCTGGAGCTGCTCTCCGGTGATCCCGGACAGGTACATGCTCATATTGCGCACGCCTCTGCTGTAAGGCGTCATGGGCGTGTCCATGCCGCTGATGGTGCCGATGACATATTTCGTCATATCCCGGTCGCTGGCCTCAAAATTCTCCAGATATTCCGGGATCCCGCCGAAAGTCTCGTAAGTGGCCTTCAAATGCGGATCCCGGTACGACACGAAGTAACTGTCGCCGCCGCGGCCGAAACCGCTCATGACGCCGTAGGCTCCGCCCATGACCCGCACCTTGATCCAGAGGTAGTCGTAGCTTAAGATCACCTGGAGCACCTTCAGGGCTCCCGTATACCCATAGCCCGCTTCTTTGAAATTCCCGCAGCGGGCCACATACTGGACCTGGGAAGAAGTCTTGAAGCCTTCGTTTTTCTGCTCCAGGGCCACCTGGTCCTTGGAGATCCTATGGAAGGGAAGCTCCTCCCCGCACGCGCCGCCGGGAAGCCTGTCCGCAAAGGCAGAAAGCTCCGCCAAAAACCGTTCACAGCCTTCCTTTTCCGCCGTGATGCTCACAAAGAGCTTTTCCCGTCTGAAGAGCGAATCCGCCAGACGCCTAAGCTTCGCTCCGGCAAAAGCCCCGTCGAAATCTTCGGAGAGCTTCCGCAGAAACTCATAGTATTCGATGCCGGAGATGGCCTCTCCGAACAGGGCGCCTGCCGAATGGTAGGAACCGGCCCGCTGGAGAGCCGCCGCGTGGCCTGCCCGCAGGAGCCGCTCCTTGGTCTGGGAACAGGTAGAGAGCACCAGTTCCTTCAGCCGCTTCTCGTCTTCCAGGCAGGTCTTCTGGATGATCTCGCCGATGAAGTCCAGAGCCTTTCCCAGTTTCCCGTAAAAAGCTTTGGCGCTGAATTCAAAAGAAGCCAGAAAACCGCCTCCGTCAGGCTGCGGATAGAGAGAGACAAGGGGACTTATGCCTCCCGTCTCGATGTTGATCTCATTGAAGAGCTCCAGATAGCTGTGATCCTCGGTGCTCATCTTTCCCAGCACATCCCGCAGAAGGCCCAGCCAAGACCAGTCCTCCCTGGAGACCTGTCCGGCGTCAAAAGCCAGCCTCAGATACCCGATGCCGCTGGTAAAGGTATCGGTGGAAAAGACAGGGATCCCCGCCTCCCGGCTCAGGCTCCCGCCCAGAGGCGCCGCTTCCCTTCCGATGTCCTCCCTGGAAAGCAGGGGGATGGTCTCCAGCGCCTCCTCGGTGGAAGGCTCCTCCTGATACTTCTTGAGCTCCTGTGTCTGGGCCATCAGCGCTCTCCGTTCCTCCGCCGTCATGGAAGCCAGCTTCTTGGACAGCTTCCCGGAAAGGACCTTCTCCCGCTCCGCATCCAGTCCCTTCCTGGGAGACAGGATGATCACCGACTGGTGGAGGTTGTTGAGGAGGTATTCCGTGATCAGGGCCTCGAAATACCCGTCTCCCTTATGGGCCTTCAGATAGGCGAAGGTATCCTCAAACTCCAGGTGCATAAGAGGATCTCCGTCGTAGAGCCAGCTGTCGAAGCACTGGAGCCCGTAGATCAGCCCCTTGGGGAAGGAGCCGAAGTCCGCTTCCCTGTATTTGAATTCATAGTAGTTGATGCCGGCCTCCAGGGATCTCTCCCCGATGCCCTCCTCGGAAAGCCGCTCCAGCGTCTCCCGGATGATCCGCAGGAACGCTTCTTTTTTATCCTTGTCCGTGTTCTTGGCCACCACGGAGAATACAGGCTGGAGGATCCCGCTCTCATAGCCGCCGTAGATGTCCTCGCCGATGCCCGCATCCGTCAGGGCCTGCTTGAGGGGAGCGCCCGGCGCCGCCAAAAGCGCATACTCCAGGATCTGGAAGGCCACATAGAGCCGGGGATCCAGATCGGTCCCCACCACGGTGCCCACCGCCAGATACGTCTTCCCGGCCTCGCTCTCATCCTCGCCGATGGGGTAGAAGATCTCCGTCTCGGTACCGGAGGCGCAGCCCTCCTGAAGAGGGATCTCCGTATCGGCCCCGGCCGCTTCATAGTGGGACAGATATTCCCTGTCGATGAACTCCAGCTTCTCTCCCATATCCATATTTCCGTACAGGTAAATATAGCTGTTGGAAGGATGATAATACTTCCGGTGGAAATCCAAAAACTGCTCATATGTGAGCTCCGGGATCACCTCCGGATCTCCCCCCGTCTCCGCCCTGTAGGGGCTGTCCGGAAACAGGGAATGCTTCATATACCGGTCCAGCACGCTCTCCGGAGAGGAGAACACGCCCTTCATCTCGTTGTAGACGACGCCGTTGATGGTCAGGGGTCCTTCCTCTTCCGTCAGTTCATAGTGCCAGCCCTCCTGCATGAAGATCTTTTCATTCTCATAGATATTGGGATGGAACACTGCATCCAGATAGACATCCATCAGATTCTGAAAATCCTTGTCATTGACGCTGGCCACCGGATACACCGTCTTATCCGAATAGGTCATGGCGTTTAAAAACGTATTTAAGGAGCCTTTCACCAGCTCCACAAAAGGATCCTTCACCGGAAACTTCCGGGAACCGCAGAGGACCGAATGTTCCATGATATGGGGAGTCCCCTTGTCGTCGGTCACCGGCGTCCGGAACCCGATGGTAAAGACCTTGTTTTCGTCGTCGTTGGACAATAAGAAGACCCTGGCGCCGGTCTTTTTGTGACGCAGCACCATGGCTCTGGAATTCAACTCTTTCAGATCCTTTTCCAGGACCGCCTCATATGCTTCAAATCCCTTCTGCTCCAATTCTTCTGCTCCTTTCAGATATTGCCTAAAAACTTATCCTTCAGCACGGCGAAAAACTCCCGCACCGTCAGATTCACCTTCAAGATCCCGTCCGACGGAGCCGGAAGCCCCGTCACATGTTTCATTCCCAGCTTTCTCGCCATGCTGACCGACCGGAATATGTGGAAATCATTGGTGACGATCCCCACAGAAGCTTCCTTATTCCCGATCAGGCTCATACTGTAGGACAGGTTTTCCTCTGTATTGGACGCATACCGTTCCAGGATGATGCGGTTCTCCGGGATCCCCTTATCCACCAGATAATTGCGCATGGCGGCCGCTTCTGAAATGTCCTCCCCCGGTCCTTTTCCTCCCGTGACGATGACCCTGGTATCCTCATGCTCCTCCAGATAGGAGACCGCCTCGTCCAGCCTGAGCCGCAGGGAATTGCTGACGGTCTCGCCCTTTACCTGGGCTCCCAGGACGATCAGATAATCCAGATCCGCGTCAGGGCTCCTGAACATAGGAAAAACGATCAGGGCCTCCACCACTACAAAGCAGAGGAGCCCCAGGGCAATGGTGGTCCGCACCGGCACCTTCACCCACAGGGGAAGTCCCTTGAGAAAGATCCGGAACCGCTTCAGGCTGAATAAAAACGCCAAAAAGCCGCAGACTATGGAAAGCGCCAGCCAAAACAGGGAAAAAGAAGCCTGGAATCCCGCATAGGCGACGACCACTCCGTAGTATCCCAGAGACAATATCGCGATCACTGTAAATAGTATGTTCATAGCCTCATCCTCTTATACGATGCCCTTCTTTCTCAGTATATCATACTTTTCCGGCAGATGGGAGAGCTTTACGGAAAGCTTCTGGCCCGCGTGGGGCGCGCTCTCCTGGGGATTTCCCTCCTCATCGAAGATCCCCTCCACCAGAGCCTGGACGTTCTCCCCCGACGGCTTCATGATCTCGACGGTCTCTCCCACCGAGAATTTATTTTTCTGTTCCAGGGAAAAACGGCCCTCCCGGTCTTTCTCCCCGGCAGCGCCCAGATAGATATACTCCTGCCGGTATGTGCTGCTGTCGTAGATCTGCGCATCCGCGCCGGGATTTCCATAGAAAAACCCGGTGGTAAACGGCCTGGTGGTACACTTCCCGATCTCTTCCTTATACCACTCCAGATTTTCCAGGTACTTTTCTTCCGATTCCAGACAGTCGTCGATGGCCCTCCTGTAAGTCCTGGCCACCACAGCCCCATAGAGAGCCGTCTTCATCCGCCCCTCCACCTTGAAGCTGTCGATGCCGGCGTCCAGGAGCTCCGGGATATGCCCGATCATGCAAAGGTCCTTGGAATTGAATAAAAAGGTCCCCCGCTCATTTTCATAGACCGGCAGATATTCCCCCGGCCTGGTCTCCTCCACCACCGCGTATTTCCAGCGGCAGGGATGGGTACAGGACCCCTGATTGGCATCCCGGCCCGTAAAATAATTGCTGAGGAGGCACCTTCCCGAATACGAGATGCACATGGCGCCGTGGACAAAGGTCTCGATCTCCATATCCGCCGGGATATGGGCCCGGATCTCCTTTAACTCCTCCAGAGAAAGCTCCCTGGCAGAAACGGCCCGCCTGGCTCCCAGCCCGTACCAGAAGCGGTAAGTGCCGTAATTGGTATTATTGGCCTGGGTGCTGATATGCAGATCCATCCGGGGCACTTCTTCCCTGGCAATGGCAAAGACTCCCGGATCGGAAATGATAAGGGCGTCAGGCTCCAGCTCCTTAAGCTCCTTAAAATAGTTCCGCACGCCGGAAAGGTCCCGGTTATGGGCCAGGATATTGGCCGTCACATAGACCTTTACCCCGTTTTCGTGGGCGAAGGCGATGCCCTCCGCCATCTCTTCCATGGAAAAATTCTTGGCCTTGGCCCGCAGGCCGTAGGCCTCGCCTCCGATATAGACGGCATCCGCCCCGTAGCGGACCGCCGTCCTCAAAGCCTCCAGATTTCTGGCCGGGATCAAAAGCTCTGGCTTCTTCAATGCTGTTCTCCTATTCTCTGACCCTGGTACTGACCGTGACCCCGTCGCCAATGGGGATCACCGCCGTCTCCAGGCAGTCCAAATGCTTCAGTGTATATAAATATTCCCGCATCCTGGCGTGGATGGTCCGATTCCTCCTGGGTACGGCGAACCGGGATTCGATGACGTCCCCGTCCTGGAGGACATTGTCCGAGACCAGTACGCCGCCCACCGACAAAAGCCGCAGCACATCCCTCAGAAAGTGGATGTACTGCCCCTTGGCCGCATCCATAAAGATAAAATCAAAGGGCCCTGAAAGGGTCTCCAGGGCCTTGGCCGCATCTGCGGGGATCAGCGTGATCACCTGCTCCTTTCCCGCCAGGCGGAAATTCTCCAGAGCTTCCGGTATCCTCTTCTCATATTTTTCGATGGTGGTGATGGTACAGCCCTCCGGCATCACCTCGCTCATCAGCAGGGCCGAATATCCGGTGGCCGTCCCCACCTCCAGGATCCTTTCCGGCCGCTTCATGGCCACCAGGGTCCGCAGGAGGCTGGCCGTCTCTTTCCGGATAATAGGAACAAAAGAGGCAGCCGCCTCCTTTGCAATCCTGCTTAAGATTTCGCTGTCTCCCCGTTCCAAAGAATGAATATATGTGGTAATCCTCTCGTTTACGATCACGATGCCTCCTCCGCATCCACAGCTGCGCCGGACAGGATGTCCAGGATATCCTTCCCGGTCATATTGCTGTTGATGGTGTAAGTGCCCGGCTGGATCTGACTGCCGTAAAAATATTTCTGCGCCACGAAGACCCAGACGCTGTCTATGGCGCCCATAGCCTCAAGCTCCTCCGCCACCTGAAAGATCCCGTCGCCCTCTGCGATCTCAATGGTGTAGGACAGAGGATTTTCCGCCGTCCCTTCCTTCTCGTCAAAGACGGCCCTGCCGAAGAAATATCCTTTGACACAGGCCAGAAGGAGCAGGGAGAGCACGGCCGCCGCCACTGCTGCTTTTACGATCACGCCAAACACACGGCTCTTCATCCTCTGTCCACCTTTCCTAGACTTCCATGATGATCGGCAGGATCATGGGATTGCGCTTCATCTTCTTCCAGATGTAGTCGCTCAAGCTGTCACGGATCACGGACTTGATCTTGCCCCAGTCGCTGACCTTCTTATCCAGACATTTCCGGACGGCCGTATCCACCACTGCGTGGGCCTCCTCCATCAGATTCTCCGACTCACGGACATAGACGAAGCCTCTGGATACGATATCCGGCCCGGCCAAAAGCTCGTTTCCTCTCCGGTCCAGGGTCAGCACCACGATGATGATGCCATTCTGGGCCAGATTCTGACGGTCCCGCAGCACGATGTTCCCCACATCGCCTACTCCCAGGCCGTCCACCAGCACAGGGCCGGCCGTCACGTTTCCAGTGATCTGGGCGCTGTCGGGAGACAGCTCCATCACATTGCCGGAACGCATGATATGGATATTTTCCTTCGGTACTCCCATCTCCTGGGCGATCTCGGCCTGAGCCATCAGATGACGGTACTCTCCGTGGACGGGCAGGGCAAACTTGGGCTTCACCAGAGAATAGATCAGCTTCAGGTCCTCCCGGCACGCGTGGCCCGATACATGGGTATCCTGGAAGATCACCTTAGCTCCCTTGGCCGACAGCTCGTTGATGACCTGAGCCACGGCCTTTTCATTGCCGGGGATCGGGTTGGAACTGAAGATGATGGCGTCTCCCGCGTTGATGGAGACCTTCTTGTGAAGGTCCGCCGCCATCCTGGAAAGGGCTGCCATGGACTCTCCCTGGCTCCCGGTGGTGATGAGCACCGTCTTTTCCGGAGGATAATTGCCCAGATGGGCGATGTCCACCAAAGTTCCCTCCGGGATCCGGATATAGCCCAGCTCATTGGCGATGCCGATGACCGTCACCATGCTCCGGCCCTCGATGACCACCTTCCTGCCGTATTTATAGGAAGAATTGATGATCTGCTGCACCCGGTCCACGTTGGACGCGAAGGTCGCCACAATGATCCTCCTGTCCTTGTTTTCCTCAAATAAACGGTCAAAGGTCCGCCCCACGGTCCGCTCCGACATGGTGAAGCCTTCCCGCATGGCGTTGGTGCTGTCGGCCATCAGGGCCAGCACACCCTTCTTTCCCAGCTCCGCGAACCGGGGCAGATCCACCGGGTCGCCGAAGACAGGCGTATAATCCACCTTGAAGTCTCCGGTGTGGACGATGGTCCCCACAGGAGTAAAGATCGCGAATGCCGCCGCGTCGGCAATGCTGTGGTTGGTCCGGATGAACTCCACCCGGAAGCAACCCAGGTTCACCGACTGGCCGTAGCGCATGACTTTCCGCTTCGTAGAACGGGTCATGCCCCTCTCCTTCAGCTTATGCTCGATGATGCCCATGGTCAGCTTCGTGGCGTAGACCGGTACGTTCAGATCCCGGAGCACATAGGGAAGGGCCCCGATATGGTCCTCATGGCCATGGGTGATGACGATCCCCTTGACCTTATGGATATTGTCCTTCAAATAGGTGATGTCGGGGATCACCAGGTCAATGCCCAGCATGTCGTCGCTGGGAAAGGCCAACCCGCAGTCCACCACGATGATGCTGTCCTCATACTCAAATACGGTCATGTTCATCCCGATCTGTTCCAGTCCGCCCAGGGGGATGATCTTTAATTTCGATTCCGAATTTACTGCTTTCTTCACTGCTTGTCTCAATATCACACCTCTAACTTTCTTTCCGTTCCTCTACTGGATGTCCACATCCTCCAGAAGCTCCTCAAAGATCCTGGCCAGATACTGCTGCTCTTTCTCATCCTCCACGATCTCATAAATAGCCTCCGCAGACGCTTCCTCCGAGACATCCTTCAAAATATAACACTCTCCGTCACCCTCTTCGGTGTCGGCCACAAGCACATAATCACAGCCTGCCACCTTCGTTTCCTCCAGGACATAGCAGACCAGTTCTTCCCCATGATCCGAAGTCAGAACAATCCTGTCATCCATAAGCTTCTCCAATCTCCGTTAAATCTTACACAGTTATCCTAAATTTTCCAACACAAAATCACAGGGAGTCCAAATATCCCTGTAAGATAAACACTGCCGCTATTTTGTCCACGTATTCCTTCCGATGTTCCCGGCGGACGCCGGATTCCTTAAGGACCCGCTCCGCAGATACCGTAGTCAGCCGCTCATCCCAAAGCTCCACGGGAAGGCCGGTCCGCTCCTCCAGCTTCTTCGCGAAGGCCGCGGATTTCTCTGCCCGCTCCCCAAAATCTCCGTTCATATGCCTGGGACAGCCCACTACGATCCGTTCCACCTGGTACTGAGAGACCAGCTCCCCGATCCGTGCATAAGTGCGCCGCAGCTTATCCTCCCCCTGTCTCGTGATCACCTCGATGCCCTGAGCCGTGATCCCCAGCGGGTCGCTGACGGCCACTCCCACCGTCTTGGAGCCGAAGTCCAATCCCATGATCCGCATCATACGCCCTTCAGCTTGCTGTCAATATACACCTGCACCAGCTCCTCCAGGATCTCATCCCGCTCCAGCTTCGTGATCAAACTGCGGGCGCTGCCGTAGCTGGTGATATACGTAGGGTCTCCGGACATGATGTAGCCGACGATCTGGTTGATGGGGTTATAGCCCTTCTCCCGGAGAGCCGCGTAGACCTTCGCCAGGATCTCGCCTGCCTCCATCCTGCCTTCCTGTGATGTGTTGAAATATTGTGTTCTGTGTATATCTCCCATATAGTTTCACGTCCTTACATGCTTGTAATTTTTATTCTAATACAAATCCGGCCTCCTATCAAGGGTTTTTTCCCCTTTCAGGAGCTCCTTTTCTAAAAAGTCTGTAAAAATAACGGTTTCCAGGCCTCCGGGCCCCTGGTGTGCCTCCGAGGCTTTTACGGCTCCTTTTACGTATTCCCGGGTAAATCCCACCATATACAGATCTCCGTCCGCCTGGTGAGGCTCCTCCAGGAGCAGTTTCTCTTCCCGTCCCAGATAATACCGGCGGAACTCTTCCGACATCTGCCTCTCCAGGAGCAGGGCTCTGCGGCTCCGCTCCGTCTTCACCGGTTCCGGCACCTGTCCTTCCATGGAGGCGGCTTTCGTCCCCTTCCTCCTGGAGTACTTGAATACATGCATCTCATAGAATCCGATCTTTTCCAGAAAAGCCAGAGTCGTCTCAAACTCTTCCTCCGTCTCTCCCGGAAATCCCACGATCACGTCGGTGGTGATGGCCGGATGTTCGTAATAGCTGCGCAGCAGCGCGCACTTCTCCGCGTACTCTTCTGTGGTGTAATGGCGGTTCATCCGCCCAAGCACCGTATCGCAGCCGCTCTGGAGGGACAGATGGAAGTGGGGACATACCTTTTCGATGGCACGGATCCGCTTCACGAAGTCTTCGGTGATGACCCCGGGCTCCAGAGAACCCAGGCGGATCCGCTCAATGCCCGGTATGGCCGCCGCGCCCTCGATGACAGAGAGCAGGGCGTCCGTTTCCCCCAGATCCTTCCCGTAGGAGGTCAGATGGATCCCGGTCAGCACCACCTCCCGGTACCCCTGTCTGGAAAGCTCCCGGATCTCCTCCAGGATGTCCGGAAGGCTCCTGCTGCGGATCCGTCCCCTGGTATAGGGAATGATGCAGTAGCTGCAGAACTGGTTGCAGCCGTCCTGGATCTTGACAAAAGCCCTCGTATGCTCTGTGGACCGCTTTAAGGTCATGGGTTCATATTCTCCCGTATGGGCAATATCGAGGACGTGGCGTCCCGCCGACTCCATATGCCGCTCCCGCTTCTCCAGATAGTCTGAAAGGAGAGGCACCAGCTGGCTCTTTTTATTGTTGCCGATGACCAGATCCGCGTCTCCCCGCTCCAGGATCTCATCGGCAGCCGCCTGCACATAACAGCCTGCCGCCACGATCACCGCGTCCGGATTCTGTTTCCTGGCCCGGTGGAGCATCTGACGGGACTTTCTGTCCGCCATATTGGTGACGCTGCAGGTGTTGATCAGATAGACATCCGCCTTCTCCTCAAAGGAGACCAGCTCATATCCCGCCTCCTCCAGAAGCTGTCCCATGGCCTCCGTCTCATATGCGTTGACCTTACAGCCCAGGTTGTGGAGGGCCGCCTTTCTTTTCCCCTTTTCCATGGCTCTTCTCCTTTTGTCAAATCCGTACATAATCCCGGTAATTCTTTCTCCTCTCCCCTTGACTTTTGAGGCAATTCTGTCTACTATATAAGAGAGTAAACAGCGCCTTATGGGGCCATCGCATAGACAGGGAGGAATACCGTATGAAAACCGTACAGATCTGTTTGAACTCTATTGACAAGGTCAAATCCTTTGTAAACGATTTGACGAAATATGACTATGACTTTGACCTGGTATCAGGCCGTTATGTGATCGATGCCAAATCCATCATGGGCATCTTCAGCCTGGATCTCTCCAAGCCCATCGATCTGAACATCCACGCCGACGACCATGTGGATGCCATCATGGAGACCCTGAAGCCTTACCTGATCTGAACATCTTTCCATAAGAAAATGGACCTGGAGCCTGCCCTGACCCGGCAGGCTCCTTTTTTTTATTTAATAGGAAACTTCGTTCCCTATTAAACAAAATGCTCCGCAGGATCGCACTGCGGCAAAGAAAGCTCCTGCCGCCTGCGCGCTCTCCGCTCCGTCCGCCGCGGGACAGGCGCCGCCGGCGCCAAGTACCCTGCCGGAGCGTCCTGCCGCAGCCAGTCCGTGCGCGCGGTCCTGTCCGCGCCGCAAAAGAAACGGCCAGAGACAAAGGTCTCCGGCGGCCGTCTCAGGAAATATGGAGGATCTCCCGGCTCCGGATGGCTTCCTCCACCATGCCGCCGATCTTTTCCTGAAGCCGTTCCTCGGAGCGGCGGATGATCTTTACGTTGGGCTTTGTCACCGGATGCTTGGCCACAAAGATCGTACAGCAGTCCTCAAAGGGCTGGATGGACGTCTCAAAAGTCCCGATCTTCTGGGCGATGTCCACAATATCCTGTTTGTCGAATCCGATGACAGGCCGGAACACCGGCATGGCGCACACTTCGTTGGTGCAGGCCAGGCTGGGAAGCGTCTGGGAAGCCACCTGTCCGATGCTCTCTCCTGTGATGAGGCCCAGAGCCCCCGCCTCTTCCGCGATCTTCTCGGCGATGCGCATCATATACCGGCGCATGATGATGGTCAGCTCCTCATGGGGGCACTGGTCATAGATATAGAGCTGGATGTCGGTAAAGTTGACCACATGGAGATCCATGGGGCCCGCGTATCTGGATACCAGCCTGGCCAGATCCACCACCTTTTCCTTGGCGCGCTCGCTGGTATAAGGCGGAGCGTGGAAATAGACGGCGTCGATCTTGACGCCCCTCTTGGCGATCATCCATCCGGCCACCGGACTGTCGATGCCGCCGGACAGCAGCAGCATGGCTCTGCCGCTGGTCCCCACCGGCAGTCCTCCCGGTCCCGGGATCACCTTGGAATAGAGATTGATCCTGTCCCGCACCTCCACATAGAAGTAGACATCCGGTTCATGGACGTCCACCCGCAGGGAAGGATACGCCTCCAAAACAGCCTCTCCCAGGGCTGCGCTGATCTCTCCGGATTCCATGGGAAAGCTCTTCTTGGCCCGTTTTGTCTGGACCTTGAAGGTGAAGTTCCCCTCCGGATGGATCTTTCCGATATACTCCAGGACCCTGGACTTGATCTCCTCAAATCCATGATCGTCAAACTGGACCATGGGACAGATGCCCGCGACCCCGAACACCCTGGACAATCTCTCCACCACTTCATCGAAATCAAAGGCAGACAGAGCCTCCACATAGACTCTGCCCGACTCCTTCCGGACCCGGAACTCTCCGTCGGCATCCTTTAAGGCAAAGCGGATCTGGTTCAGCAGGGCATCCTCAAACAGATACCGGTTCTTTCCCTTGATCCCGATCTCTGCATATTTGATCAAAAACGCATGAAACAATTCATCATGTGCAAACATCCTACATCCTCCTGTATCTGCGCAGCACCGGCAGAAGCTCTCCCAAAACTTCCGCGCAGTACCGGATCTCCTCCTCGGTGGTAAAAACGCTGAAGCTGAACCGCAGGGTGGAATCCAAAAACCGTTTTTCCAGTCCGATCCCCCTCAAGGTGCCGCTGACGGCCGGATGATTGGAAGAACAGGCCGAACCGGAAGACACATAGATCCCCTTCTCTTCCAGCGCATGGAGCAGTACTTCGCTGCGCACTCCGCCGAAGCTGACGCTCACCACATGGGGAGCGCTGCGCTCGTCGCTGTATCCGTTGACCTGTACGTCCGGAAGCTCCGACACCAGTTCCACAAACAGCTTCTTAAGCCGGTACATTTCCGCGATCTTCTCTTCATGGTCTTCATAGATGAGTCTGGCCGCCTCTCCCAGCCCCGCGATGCCGGGCACGTTATGGGTCCCGGAGCGGAACCCTCTCTGCTGGCCTCCGCCAAAGACCGTGGGCGCGAACTTCGTCCCATTCTTGATATAGAGGAACCCGACGCCCTTGGGCCCATGGATCTTGTGGCCGCTGACCGAGAGCAGATCGATCTTTTCCCTTGCCGGGCTGATCCTGTACTTCCCATACGCCTGGATGGCATCCACATGGAACAGGGTCCTGGGATTCTTCTCCTTGATGAGCGCCCCGATCTCCCCGATGGGATTGACGGAGCCGATCTCATTGTTCACATACATGACGGAAACCAGCGCCGTATCCGGCTCCAGGGCTTCCAAAAGCGCTTCTTTCCGGAGCTGTCCCTTTTCATCCACCGGGACATAGGTGACTCTCCAGCCCTCCTCCTCCAGATGACCGAACACATTGTATACCGAAGCGTGCTCAATGGTGGAGGTGACGATATGCTTTCCCACCCGGCAGTTGGCCTTCGCCCCTCCGATGATGGCCATATTATTGGATTCTGTCCCGCCGGAGGTAAAAATGATCTCGGAGGGAGACGCCTTTAACGTCTTCGCCACGGCTTCCGCGGCCGTCTTCACATACCGCTCTGCCTCCAGCCCCTTCCTGTGCAGGGAAGAAGGATTCCCATAGTCCTCCATCATGGTCTTTACCACCAGATCCTTCACCTGTTCAAAGGCTCTGGTGGTCGCCGAATTATCCAGATACGCTTCCATCTCTTCACTCTCCATCCATTGCCGGGAAACACCCGGCCGTCACTTCTCCAGCCGCAGCATAAGCTCCGACAGAAGACACATTCCCGCCGTTTCCGTCCGGAGGATCCGCCGCCCCAGGCTAAGGAGCGCAAACCCCTTCTCCCTGGCATAGGAAACCTCTTCTTCCTCAAAGCCGCCCTCCGGCCCGATGAACACGGCGATGCGCATGCCGGGCTCCACCGCCGAGAGCACTTGTCTGGTATACGCCATCCCTTCCGCATTCTCATAGGGAAACAGCTTGCAGTCAAAGTCCGCGGCCAAGTCCACCGCCTCCCGGAACGTCATGACCGGAGCCACCTCCGGGATCACCGTCCGTTTGGACTGCTTGGCCGCGCTCTCGGAAATGGAGTTCCAGCGGCGCACCTTGGCCTCCGCCTTCTTCGGATCCAGCCGGACCACCGATCTTCTGGTGGCCACCGGTACGATGCGGGATACGCCCAGCTCCACATTTTTCTGGATGACCCACTCCATCTTGTCGCCTTTGGGAAGGCCCTGGAACAGGACGATCTGGGCCGGAAGCTCCGTTCCGTCCTCATCCCGTTCCAAAAGCTCCAGGAGCACTTCTTCATCGGAAAGATCTGTGATCCGGCAGTTATAGCAGACCTGCTCCCCGTCGCTTATGCGGATCCCCATCCCCGGCTTCATCCTCAGCACATTTTTGATATGGTTCACATCCGGTCCGGTGATCCTGGCTGTCTGCTCCCGGATATTTTCTTTTTCCACAAAAAACAGATACATCGCTTACTTCTTTCTGGCCGTAAAGGAGACCCAGTCATTCTGGCGGGTGGTCTCCAGGATCTCCCACTGGGGATTCCCGAGGAATGCCTCCCGCACTTCCTCTTCCTTGGTATTGATGATACCGGAAGTGATGAAAATGCCGCCCGGCTTCAGATGACGCGCTGCCTCTCCCTGGAGGAGAATGATCACCGGCGCCAGGATATTGGCCACCGCGATCTCATACTTGTCCAGGCCGGCCCGCTCCTGCAATTCCTCATCGTCGATGATATTCCCGAAGGCCAGCTGAAACTGTTCCTCCGTAAATCCATTGACTTCCACATTCTCCCTGGCCGCTTCCACCGCGTGCTCGTCCAGATCTGTCCCAAAGACGTATCCGGCCCCCAGCTTCAGGGCCGCGATCCCCAGGATCCCGCTCCCGGTCCCCACATCCAGCACCTTATCTCCCGGCCTCAGATACTTCTGGAGCTGCCGGATGCATAACTGCGTCGTCTCATGGGACCCGGTCCCGAAGGCCGTCCCGGGATCGATCTCGATCATCAGCTTGTCCTTATGCTCCGGCGGCACTTCCTCCCAGGTGGGCTTGATGAGGATCTGGTCCACGGTAAAGGGATGGAAATACTGCTTCCAGTTGTTGACCCAGTCCTTATCCTCTGTCTCGGAACAGGTAATGGTGCCGTCCCCCAGATCCGCGAACATGCGAAGCTCCGCAAGTCCCTCCTGCACGCCGGCCAGAAGGTCCGCGGTGCCGTCCTCTTCCTCCAGATAAAAGCTGACCTTTGCCCTGCCGTCGTCGGGGGGCAGCTCCGGGAGGATGTCGATGAACATCCCCTTGGTCTCATCCTCCGTGAGAGGCACGCAGTCCTCGATCTCGATCCCCTCGATCCCTTTCTCATCCAGCATGGCGCTGATCAGATCCACCGCCTCTGTGGTGGTGTCAATGGTATATTTTTTCCATTTCATAGGTTTCACCTCGTATTCAGCACTAACTATAAAGTATACCTGAAAGAAGAGCCTGCGGCAAGCCTTATTTGCAAAAAAGCCCTGCGCGGCAGGATCCTCCGCCTGCGGCGGGCTGTTCGGCGCAGACGGCGCTCGCTTCGCGGCGGCCGGAGCGAAGCGGCCGCGGCCAGGTCCCACAGAGTGTTTTGCTCCATGGAAACATCGCGCAAAAGAGGGGCTGCCGGCCGGCAGCCCCTCACAGGGTCATGATCTATTATGCTTCACGTCTCTTTTTCCGGATCACTACGAAAGCGATGATGGCCGCGATGACTGCTGCGGCTGCCACAGAGATCCCTGTGATCAGTCCCGCGGACGGGCCGTTCCCGCCGGATACAGACGCCGCCATGGGAACCGTCTCATCCTCGATCTGGGCCGTTTCCGCCTCGGTGGTCTCTTCCTCGGTTTCCGTCTCCGGTACGGAAGGCGCTAACGGGACATTTTCATCCGGAATGATCTGTCCTTCTTCATCATAGATGACGGTGGTTTCCTCTTCATCCTCACCGCCGGGTGTCGTGACCTCAGTCACTACCTGCTCTACCTGCTCTCCTTCCACTTCGATGATCTGGACGATCTCATTGACTTCAGTCCCTGCATTGGCTGTATCGTTCACATTCCTGTAGTAAACTGCGTAGGTCCTTCTGGGGCTGTAGAAATTATGACTGATGGGAGAAGACTGTCCGGAGAGCAGCACATATTCTTCTCCATCCGCCTCATAGCTTTCCGGTACATTGATGGTCAGGGTCTGCCCGTCCGCCGCCGTTACGCTTTCGCTGTAGATCGTCTCATTGCTGGTAATATCGATATAACGAACTGCTACCTGATATTCACTGGGCAGATCTGCTCCTACCTCATTGTAATATACATAGTAAGTTCTCTGGCTGCCGCCGTAGGAATGACGGATCTCCGTACCCTGTCCGGAAGCCAGCAGGTATTCGCTGCCGCCGTGGGACAAGCTGCTGGGAAGCGTATATACGGCAGTCCCGTTTACCTCTACCGTCTCAGAAGCAGAAGACAGAAGCGTTCCTGTCACAGAATCTACGCAATAAATGGTAATGGTATAAGGTTTCTGCTCCGTTACCCGGTCAAAGTATACGGTATATGTCCTGGTGGCCTCTCCGGAGGTATGATGGATCACGGAAGGCTGACCTGCAGCCCGCTCATACTCTGTATAGGAAGAAGTCACATAAGAACCTGCCACCTGGAAATCCACGCTGCCGCCCACAGGAACTGTCACCGTCTCTGTATGGATGACTGCGCCGGTCTCAGAATCCGCGTACTGGATGGAAATGGTATAAGGGCTGGAAGGCGCCTGGGCTTCACTCTGATAGATCACCGTGTAGGAAGCAGTCGTATTGTTGTAATCCTGGGTAATGGTAGACTGCTGTCCGCCTGCCAGATTATAATTCCTTCCATTCACCGTCAGAGAAGCGGGAACTTCATAAGTAGCGCTGCTGCCCGGCTGGATCGTAAACGTGTCGCTGCCGATGGAATATCCATTCTCATCGATGAAGTAAACGGTCACTGTCCTGGGCTGCTGTACCACCTTTGTATACTGGAACGTAACGGAAGGTGTTCCGTAAGTGATAAAAGCGCTGTTATTGGCACATTCATACATTTCAGAGCCTACGCCAACCATGGCGTCCACCGTGACTCTCGTCTGTCCCTCATCCAGATACGCCGTGGCCGTACCGGTCTGGACAGGATTGCTGTCTCCATACTGGCAGTAGATCGGAACAAAGTGCGCGTTCATGGAACGAGAAACTACTTTCTCACCTGTCGCCTCTCTGGTGACGATGATATTCATCCGCTCACTGCCCTGTACATTAAAAGCTACACTGGCTCCGGCATCCGCGTAAACGGTCTGTCCGTCGCTCACGGTAAAGTTTCCGGCCTCGCCGTTGTTGGTCAGAAGGAACTTCTGCACCCCCGGTCCGTCGGCAACCTGAGGCTGAACGCTGAAGCTGGCCGCGCCGGATGTGATCCCGAACGCACCAAAGCTGGCTGTCAGCATACACAACACTAAAAGCAATGCTTTGATCCTTTTTTTCATACCTACCATTCCTCTCTGTCTCTTATGATTCCTGTATGCCCGGCCGTCTGTCGTTCCGGCCTTATGCGATTTCCTGTTTTCTGGTCTTATCATACCATCGGAGAATCACAGGGCAGTCACAAAATTCTGTCACAAAGGCCGGAACAAAAATTTTTTTAGTATAAACGAGGCGGTATACTGCCGTATACCGCCTCGTTCCTTTACTGCCTGTTTATTTTACTTTTCTCCGTTTCACACCGATCACTGCCACCGCAGCCATAACTGCCGCAGCCGCGCAGCCCAGTCCGATCCAGAGGGAAATGTTGGTGTCCTCGCCTGTATAGACTCCTCCGCCGGGTTTCGTCACATATTCTGTGCGGATCTCAGTGGGGATGTCGGATTCCAGATAAACACCTGCATCCCAGGTCCAGTCATACTGGTCATCCTCCAGGTAGAAGATCCGGCTCATATACCAGTCGTCACCTGTCAGTCTGGAAGCATCCGAATCATAGACATACGCCTCTGCTCCGTCTCCCTGATTGCTGCCGGTCACGATGTAAGGCGCCGAAATCTGGAACCTCACCCGGTAATAACCTTCCCGAAGATCCAGGAACCTGTAATAACCATTTTCATTGGTCACGGTCTCGCCGACTTGCGTCCATGCCTCTTCATTGGTCAGATCACCGGAAGCATTCGTCTCCAGTACCACGGGGATCCCTCCGATCCCTTCTTCTCCTTCATCCTGGATCCCGTTCCGGTTCTTGTCATGCCATACAAAGTCACCCATTCCGCAGGCCGTTTCAATGATGCCCGCATCCCAGGTCAGATCCGTCTCACCGTATCCCAGTGTGATCGTAGTGGTCACGTATCCAAGATTGCTCAGGTAGATACCGAGAGCATCCGAGTCTAAAGCGGCTCCCTCTTCCTCTGTCAGGGCTTCCATCTGTCCGCCCAGGTCATTGGCCCTGGAATTGGTCACGGTGATGGTCGTTCCCGGATCATCGAAGTCAAATACCACCCGGTACTGGATCGGATAGTCCTCTCCTCCCGGCAGTCCGGCGAACAGATACCTTCCGTTTTCATCGGTCTCTGTCACGCCTCCTGGCCAGATCTGCCACTGATCCTCATTGCTCATCCGGTACTGGAGCCTTACTGTGGCTCCTGCCACCGGCTCTTCCCCTTCATCCTGGATGCCGTCCTTATCCAGATCGTACCACACATAGTCGCCGATGGCGCCCAGCTTGTTGGCTCCGGCATCCCAGGTCTCATCCACGGTATTGTAGCCCAGAGTGATGATCTCTGTATAACCGTTGGTGTAATCTCCGTCTGCAAAGACGCAGCAGTCGGAATCGTTGGTGTCGGACAGGTTTGTATCCGGATTCTTTTCTCCGTCAGGAGAATCCACGGCTGTATAACCTTCAGGGAACTGGAAGTACACCTGATATTGGCCCTCAGCCAGCTGGTCGAAGAAGTACCGTCCATTCTCGCCTACTGTGGTTTCCCGGATCGGCTCCTCCTCCCGGACCCCGTTGATCACCCGGTAAAGCTGTACGACAGTTCCAGGCAGAGGCCCATCCATACGGTCTGTATCCAGATCCTGATAATCCGTATAGTTGGTGTCTTCAAAGACATATCCGCCCAAAGCGCTGTACACCCAGAGACCGGCATCCCAGGTCCTGTCTGTCTTATTCCCATCCTGTGAGATCTCCGGATCCTGTCCGAAGAACAGAGGGATCACTTCTGTCCGTCTTACCCGGTCGCTTTCATCGGCCGCATACACGGCATCCGAATCGTCTCCGCTGGTAAAGCTGGTTCCTCCGGCGTCCGCTTCCGTGAACGCATATTGATACGTATACCCGTCGGTGGTCAGCGCCCGTACATCGAATTCCACAACGTAGTACCCCTGAGGAAGTCCTTCAAAGAGATATTCTCCGTTTTCGTCCGTCAGGGCCGTCGCATAAGGTTCCTCATCCTCTCCGATGGTATCGTCCGCACTGTCCAGCCGGTAGAGCTTCACAAAAGCGCCCTCTACTCCCGGCTCGCCGGGAGACTGGAGGCCGTCGCGGTTCTCATCCAGCCACACCCGGTCTCCCAGAGCCACGGCCACGATGAATCCCGCATCCACATCCAGATTTTCTTCTCCATAGATCATGTCCCGTCCGTCTGTTTCCCGGTTCAGGATCCGCAGAGTCAGGTAATCGGTCCAGCCATTGGCATCGATATTGCTGTCGATCCGGCTGTTTTCTCCCTCGGTCTCGCTGCCGCCGTACCGGAGCGCGGCGGAGTGTTCGCCGGGGATCCCGAACTTCACCCTGTAATAATAGATGGTACCGCCCACATAATCGTCCGGATCCAGAGATCCTTCTTCCGCGCCGTTCTTCAGATAGTTGCAGGGCAGATCCTCAAACAGATAGTACCCCGTTCCATCCGTGACAGTACGGGCGATCTCCGTCTCCTCCGAACGGAAATTGGTATCTCCGTATTTGGTGACCGTAGTCTGATACAGCACCACTTCTACATTGGCAGCCTCCGACCCGGCCCCATCATCCTGAAGGCCGTTATTGTTGAGGTCATACCACGCATAGTCGCCGATGGCTCCTACAGGCAGGCTGAGTCCTGCCTCCACCTTATTGGGCTCCACGATATCCCTGGTGGGATTGATGGAATCCTCGCCTTCCCGGACCACTGCGAGGGCAGCCGAGTTGGCCATGACCGTATCTGCATACTCCTCGATCTTGTCAGCCGTATAACCGGGAGCCTTCATGGTCAGTTCCACCTCATAGGTAGCGCCGGGCGCCAGAGCTTCTCCGTCAGGGAAATTCACCTCTATGCCCACCGCCGTTACGAGGCTCATGTCATCGGGCTTCTCTGTCGTCCAGTATCCGTCTCCGGCGCTTTCCCATACGTTTCCGGAAGCTTCATACAGCATCGGAAGCTCTTCCTGCGCCGTCCGTTCCGCCCTCTTTTCTCTCTCCCAGCTGTTTGCCAGGCCGTCTCCTTCTACATAATAGTAAATGGCGGCGTTTTCATCCTCGGCCGTCACGGACTCCAGGAGCATCTCCTCGTAGCCCTGACCGGTGGGGATCGTCGTATTCCTGTTGGTGATCCCGCTCCCGTCGCCGCTTCGGAACACATAAGTGTCTCCGTTGAAGGGCAGGATGTCGATAAACCGTGCCGTTGTGACGCCTGTGTCTGAATTGTTGTAAAGAGTCAGCTTGTAGTACACATTTTCATTGGGATATACATCCACCTGCGCCGTACCGAAACCGCTGTCCGGTTCATCGCTGACGGTCTTCAGAAGCTGGATCTGAGTCTCGTTGAGGACTGTAAAGCCCACCGGCTGATTCAAATATTCCAGATCCATACCGATGCTGTCGTCGATCTCATCATTATCCTGCGTCGAAGACTGATATCCCTTGAAGCTCAGGCCCAGAGGATTCTCATAAGACTCCGGCAGCAGATAGCCGCTGCTCAGATACGCAGGAGAGTAGAGATTCTGAAGGTTTGTGGGCTTCTCATAGCCCAAAGTCGCGCCATAGGCAATGGTCAGCTTGGAATTCTCTCCGGCTATCGTATCCGGCTCCAGAGAAATATCCTCACTGAACTCAAAGATGTAACGGGTCGTTTTCGCCTCCCCTGTCACATAGCTGCCGCCCTCCATGCCGATCACGGCATCGGTCTCCGCCTCTGTCACGGTGAAATCGCGTCCTTCCACCAGCTCCACCCGCTGGACAACTCCATTGACCACCTTGGTCTGATAAATGATAAATCCTCTTTCGCTGTCCAGTTCCGTATAAGCCGGAAGGTCGATGGCTACGATGGGTGCCTTGAACTCCGGAGCATTTCCGGCAGTGTTCTGCACGTTCACCACATTGACCTGGAAGTCTATGGTCTGCCCCGTGTAGAACACTCCGCCTTCCGACAAATTGGTGATCTGATTGGTCAGCAACACCTGAGGCAGCACCTGGTTGGAAGGAGGGATCAGAGCCTCTACTTCATTGCTCTCATCGCTTCCGCTCTGGACTTTTCCGTTTCCGGTCTCATCCTTGTAAGTGTAGCTCCAGTCTACCGTCGCCGTATTGGTGATCCGGCGGATCTCCGGGATGCCGGAGCCGATCATGTCCCCTTCCCGTTTCGCAAAGGTCACTTCCATCTCGAAGCCTTCCTCTGCCGTGAAACCTGCCAGCACATTGCCGTAGACGATCCGGACTGCCGCAGCCCCGTCGCCCTCCAGGCTCACGACTCTGGCCGCATCAAGCTCCAGACCGGAGGCCTTCGTGATCCACTGATCACTGCTCAGAGACGTCTTATACTGCACTTCCGCCGTCACCGCCTCTTCCGGATCTCCATTATGGGCCGGATAGACGGTAACTTCATTGATGGTGTAATCCCTGTCGTCGGCAGCCTTCTCCACATAAGTGCCGCTGTCTGCCGCCGAGTGATCCAGGGTGTAAAGCTTGATATCCTCATCTGTAACTGTGAAACTGTCCGCCGGCAGCTCATTGCTCCCGTCCGCCAGGCCGCTTACTTTGAACTTCACCGTATACGGCGCCAGCAGAAGGCTCTCTTCTGCCTGAACAGCTCCATCTGTATAGTCCTCATCGCCGTCTCCGATCTCCTTGCGGATGTCGGGGGCAAACTGGCCGATGTCCACCTGCCGCTTATTGCGGAAAGTCACCACGTTCTGGTTTTCACCGCCCTCTGTATAAACAGGGTTATGGATAGGATATACGGTGATCACCTGCTCGGTGGGATGGAACACGCTGTCAAGGCTGTACCCATCGGGAGCCTTCACTTCCACGACCCGGTAGCTGGTGCCGTTTTCCCCGGCCGGCAGGAGGCCGGACAGTACGGTACCGGTCCCATCCGTCTCCAGAGGCGTCTTATTCATCAGGACGGTATAGTTCCCATCCTCATCCTGTCCATAGATATTGAACTGAGCGCCGGAAAGCATCTGGACGCCATCCATATTGGTCTTCCGGATCAGGATCCGGCCTGCATTGGCCTCATTTTCCCAATCTCCGAAGTTCACCACCAGATTTTCCAGGCTGGTCACCTTCGGGACTGTTACTTCTTTGGCTTCTTCCGTCACTGCGTAGCCTTCAGGAGCGGAGATCTCTTTGATATAATAAGTCCCCGCGTCAAGATTGGTCCAGGTGGCCGCGCCGTTTCCGCCGGTGGTCACAGGATCCCCTACTTTGTATTCCTCCGCCAGGGAAGGATCTGAGTACATCTGGAACACGGCTCCGGAAAGCAGCGGCGATCCGTTTTTCTCATCTCCCCGCTTTGTCAGGGTGACGGAGAGCTTCGGGTAATTCTTGACTGCGTTTTCCCCGGTCAGATCAACGGTAGCGCCGGCCTGGATCGTGATGTAGATGGGAGTACTGTCCACCGTATAACCGATGCCGTCCACCGTGGGAGCCGTTACTTCTTTGATCATATAATCGCCGGGCTCCAGCATAGCGGAAGGATAAACAGCTCTTCCGCCGATCATCTCAACCGTAAAGGTCGGCTGATTCTCATCGGCCAGGACATAGTCCCCGGAAGCGTCCTTTTTATAGAACTCAAATACTGCTCCCGGCAGAGCCGTAATTCCGTCACTGGCTACTTTCTCCAGGCGGAAGTTCCCCTTGACCGGTACATTGACCACAGGAGTATCGTACAGCTGCGTATTCGTTTTGGTATTTTCAACCTCTACCCAGTAAGATGTCTCAGAAGCCCGGTATCCGTCGGGAGCCTTCGTCTCCACCACCTCATACCAGCCGGCGGGGAGCGGATCCGTAGTCAGGACGCCGTTCACATCCGTGGTCTGCGTTTCGGCAGGCTGCGCATCCGCTGCATGGGATACGCCGTTTCCGGACACCGGATAGAAGGCAAATTCTGCTCCCGCCAGATTCTGGGAAGCTCCATTCCACTGGCCCACCTTGAGAAGGCGGATCCGGCCCATGGCTTCATTGGGATAGGAGACCTCCGTCACCGTATCCTGTCCATAGGAGATTGTCACCTCATGGATCTCATAATCCTCGGCATATCCTGCCGGAGCCTTCAGCTCAATGAGATAATAGATCCTGGAAGCCGTTTTATCTCCCTTCACTCCGCCGATGGTCAGGCCCTCAAAAACAGCCTTTCCGTTCTTGGTCTCAGCCCTGTCTATGGCGTGCTCCGCAGCATTCCCCGCATTCAGGGAAGCCTGGTCAGCCAGAGCGTCATCTTCCGAATCATAGAGACCAAATTCCGCGCCGTCCAGCAGTACGGAACTATCCCCGGAATCCTGCTTCGTTATCTCGATGGAGAACAGCTTCTCATTGGGTATGACTGTACCATTGGCCTCGCTGGCCTCCGTGACCGCGTTGGCACGCACCGTGTAAGGGCCATGGATCTGGGCGGAAGCCGTATATCCATCCGGCGAGACTGTCTCTTTCAGATAATATTCTCCTGCGGGAAGCAGCTCAGAAACTGCCTTTCCGTCTGTTCCAGTGGTCAAAAGCCCCAGCGATGCGTCGCTGCAGTCCGCCGTTTTATGGATCGTAAATCTGGCGCCTGAAAGCAGAGCTTCGCTGTGGAAGTCCACCTTCTGGATCTCCAGTCTGCCGTAACGGGTGACATTTTCAATGGCGTCATCGCCTGTCAGCCTCACGGTATCTCCGCTTCTGATCTCCACGGAAATGGGAGACACTCCATCCAGCGTATATTTGCCCTGATCGTCATGGACGCCCAGATCCGTCTCCACCAGCCAGTAATCGCCGGGATCGATCCTTCCTGCCGTCACAGTGCCGTCTGTCCCGGTGACGATCTTTGTCACCGTCTCCCCGCCTACGTAAACGGAAATAGGAGTTCCCTGCAGATCTGTATCCGCATTTCCGGTGTTCTTATAAAGTTCAAAGGTCACGCCGGCGAGCTTTTCGATCTCCTCACCCTGGAAGACGCCGGTCTTTTCGATGGCAAGGCTTCCCTGCTTGATATTGGTGACGGTGATGGATGTTCCATCGCTTCCCACGCCGGAAGCCGTTCCATCAATGTTCCTTGTGATCTGGCCCGCCGCTATGGTGATCTCAAAAGGATCCGCCAGCTTATAGTCGCCTGTTCCGGTACGGAGCTCCGTGATCCGGTAGGTACCGGGTTCCAGGTATTCAGACAGGTACGCGGAAGCGCCGTCCGTCGTAAATTCATACCTGGTATATTCTCCGTCCGCTGTCTCCAGAGCATCGGTCCACTGTCCGTCGTGCCAGCGCTCCACCAGGAAGGTGGCCGTAGTGGACGTGCCGTCACTGAAGATTTTCTGCAGCTGGAATTTTCCCGCGTGGATCGGGTTTTCAATGGCCGCATCGCCGGTCAGATCCGTGGTCTGGCCCGGCTGGATGGTCACTGCCTCTCCATAGGAATCTTTCGTCAATTCATAGTGGTAGTTCTGATCTCCGAGGCCAGTCTCCACAAGCCAGTAAGTGCCTGCATCCAGGCCAGAGACACTGTCCTGGCCGTTCGTGCCTGTGACCAGCGTGGCGACACGATCCTCTTCTTTAAGGCCGGCCCGGTTCAGCTGGCCGTCTGTCGTATTGGACTCCGTCTGGCGGTACAGCTTGAACTCCACTCCGGAAAGCGGAGTTTCATCCACGCCGAAAACGCCCAGCTTCTCAAGGGTCAGGCTGCCCTGAGGCACATTCTGCACCACAAAAGGCTCATCGCCGCTGCTTACTGACGCATCGCCTGCTCCCGTGATCTCCCCTGACCGGATGGTAATGGGGATCGGATCCGCATCGACCGTATACTGGCCGTCTACGCTCTGCTCCACCAAATAGTAGATGCCGGGTTCCAGATAGATGGATTCCACGGAAGGATCGGAAGGATCCGTACTGGTGGTGATGACATAATCCACCGGCTTCCCTTCAGCATCCTCGACCTGCACCGGATCGCTCACAGCTCCGTCCTGATTCTGCCGGTACAGCTTAAAGGAAGCCCTCACCAGCGTATTGGCATCCAGGGAGCTGACCTTCTTCAGGAAGAACTTTCCGTATTTGGCCGGATTATAGAAGCCGGAGCCCCTCTCCAATCTGGCATAGTCATCATTGACGTCCACAAGGGATTTATCCACCACGACGATCCTGTAGGTCTTTTCGTTGTCAGCCTCATCGGGAATGCCTACCTCACCGGGAAGCGTATTGGTATCCTCTTCCACAATGTAGACACCCGAAGGGATCAGCACCGATGTATAGAGACCCTCTCCGTCCGTGGTGCCGGTGGCGATGGGAACTGCTTGCCCCGTCGCCTCATCGATGTCCCGCTTACTATAGTAGGTTCCCTCATCATCCACATAACCCGTGGTCTGACCTGTTTCCGCCGCGACAGCCCGGTATACATGGATCGTAACACCCTCCACCGGGAACGCCACACCGTTGAGCGTGGTGAACTTGGCTACCTGCAGTCTGCCCAATTCGATATCCTGGTAGATCAGGTCGCCAACCAGAGTACCGTCGTCCTCCACCGTGACCTGGCGTACCGCATCATTCACATCCGGCAAACTGTAGCCGGAAGGAGGCGCGATCTCCACGATCCAATAAGTCCTTCCGGGAGCCAGGTCGTCAAAGGTAAAGGTGCCGTTATCTCCCGACACAGCAAGATCGGCCGCTCCATACTGCTGCATATACTTCGCCTGTTCTGCGGGCTTTGAAATATTATTCCAGAACTCTTCCATGATTCCGTGCAGGACCATGCCGTCCGCGGCCGCATACGCCTTCTGCGCAGCATCCGAGCTCTCAAAGGCCGCAAACCAGGCGCCGGGAAGTCCCTGCTGCGATTTGTCCTGCTTCGTTCCTTCTATGGGCTCAATATAATAATTGTCAATGCGGTCCACAACGGACTCACTGCCCTTCACCACTGTGATGGGCCCTGTCCACTGGGTCACCCAACCCCACTCTCTGTTGTAGGGATCCTGGGCTTCCACCTTCTCCAAACTGACCTCTTTCAGATAATAGGTGCCCTCCGGCAGATCCGTCGTCACGGCGCTTCCTTCTCCTGCCGTACCGCTTTCCAGGATGCCGGAATCATCTCCTCCATAGGATATGCTCCCGGTCACCTGACGCAGCTTCACGGTCGTCCCGTTATCCAGCACAGTCTCCGTGCCGTTTTCTTCATCGACCACATAGAGCTCGAACTGCGCGCCGTCTACGAGCGTATCGTCATTGAGGCAGAATTTATAAAATCTGAGACGCCCCCACTCTGTGGGTTTATTGTCGATGGACGGATCCCCATCCTCATGGTTGGTGGCCGCCGCAGTCTTTCCCGCTTCCACGGTCACAGCCACGGCAGCGGCCGGTTCATATCCATCCGGCGTCGTAGTCTCCACCACCCAGTACTCTCCGGGCGCCAGAAGATCCGAAGTCCCGGAAGACCGGTTGGTCAGATCGATGACAGCGACAGCTGTGCCAGGGTTATGAGGATCAAAAGTATCTCCCGTCTTCTGATAGATGGTGAACACAGATCCTGTCAGGTCATAGCGGCTGAAGGTGCCTGCGTCACCTGTCCCGTCGGAGCCCACCACAGAAAAGACCGCCGTCTTGTCGATGGAAATCCTCCCCATGGGATCGTTTTCCACCGGATCGGTCACCAGGTCCCTGTTGGTCTTCCCGGCCTCGATCTTGATATACTTAGGCGCAGGGTCCTTCACATAGCCGTCCGCCGCAGACTCCTCCACCACCTTGTACCAGCCTGGAGTCAGCCACTGATCCTCTCCCAGACTTCCAAGGCCGGTAGCGGCATCCGTACGGATGACAGCAGCCTCTGTGTCGCTGTATTCCAGGTTGGAACCATCCTGGGAATCTCCCTGGCCCTCTTTGGCCGGATACAGCTTGAATGTGGCAGACACGCCCTTTGTCTGGTCCGTGGAGTCCACTTTCTTGATCTCCACCTTGCCGTCCACAGGCATGTTGACAACTTTCACGGGATCCGCCGTCTGGCCGCCCAGATCGGTCCTGTTCTGTCCCGCCGAAACGGTCACCGAAACAGGGGCTTTTTCCTCATAATGGTCGATGGATCTTTCTGCCAGCCAGTAAGAGCCTGCATCCAGATCATCAAAAACCGCGCTGCCTTTGCTGTCCGTCGTGTCCGTTCCCACCAGATTTCCGGGCACGCAGTCATTCCCGGCATCGCCGGTCACGGCCTTGTAGAGCTCGAATACAGCTCCCTCATAGGCAGACTCCGTCCCATCCATGGAAGCCGTCTTCTCGATGAGCAGCCTGCCCTTGGGCGCATTTTCGATGGGATCTTCCACATACTGAGTATTGGTCTTTCCTGCTTCTATGGTAAAATCATAGTTTTTCGAAGCATCGATCGTATAGTCGCCGGTGACGCCGGTCTCCACCAGCCGGTAATTTCCGGGCTCCAGCCATCCTGAGGCATAGGCGCCGTCACTGCCGGTGCTGACCGTCATATCCGTCTTGACATATTCTCCGTTTATCTCCTTATAAAGATCGAAAGTGGCCGCGATCCCGGTATCCGCCTGGATGCTGCTGACTTTCTTGATGGAAAATTTTCCCATGACCGGCTTGTTGACGATCTCTTCCGTATGAGAATCATAGGGGCCGCCGGCGCTCACATTCTGGTTCATGCCGGGCGTCACCTGGATCTTGATGGACAGAGGCGCGTATCCTTCTACGCTCTCCTCCACCAGCATATACCAGCCGGGCTCCAGGCCATCCACGGAGGCTCTTCCCTGGCCGTCCGTGACGATATAGCCGCCTGTCATGCCTGTCTTTCCGGTGATCCGGTCGCCTTCCTCGTAGTTTCCGTCCTGATCGCAGCTGTAGAGGCTAAAACGCACTCCCGCCATGGGAAACTCCGGATCTGCTGCAGTACCGTCCATGGTCGTGGTCTTGACCAGCTGGATCTTTCCCAGGCGGTCGTTGTAGACCAGCTTTTCCACAAGCTTATCCTGGCTGTCGGCCGCATTGGTCTTCACTTCATAAACCGTGTGATCCTCCGCGTATCCGGCAGGCGTGGAAAGCTCCTTCACATAATAGGTGGTATCCGCTTCCAGGTCGGAAAAAGTGCAGGTTCCATCCGCTCCGGTAGAAGCAGTCTCAAGAGCTGCCGTGCCGTCTGCATCTCCCTCTGCCACATCCGGATCTTCATAAAGTCCGAACAGGACGCCGGAGATGAGTCCGCCGCTCTTGCTGTCCTGCTTGATGATCTGAATGCCCACTTTCTCCGCGTTGGTCACTGTGAGCTCTGTCTGACCTTCCGCCACCAGCGTGAGGCCGTCTCCGGTCCCCGTGCCAAATCCGTTTCTATCAATGCCTTTTATGATCTCGATCTGCACAGAATAACCGTCGGGAGCCGTGACTTCCTTCAAGTAATAAGTCCTTCCCTCAGCCGGGAGCAGAGGGGAATATCCCCAGCCGTCGAGACCGGTCTCAAAAGTCCCCACCGGTTCTCCCGTGCACTCCGGATTGTCATAGATCTCAAACTCAGCTCCGGCCAGACCCTTTTCCGTATCGGCGGCATCCACCTTGCGGACCTTGAACTGACCGTAATTGCTGCTGTTGGTCACCTCCGTGACCGTCTCTTCCTTGGTCACTTCGATGGGATGGATCGCGCCGTCCGACACATACCCTTCCGGCGCTTCTATTTCCTTATAATAATAGGTGCCGGCCTTCACCAGGAGCTGTTCCGACGCTGTCCCGGGGATCCTGGTGGTGGAACGGCCTGTGGCGTCCAGATAAGTCTCTACCGTACCCACCAGATCCTGGCCCTCAGGATCGCTGTAGATCTCGAAAACCGCTCCGGCCAGTTCTTCCCGGTAGAGGTTCGTCCCCAAAATACCGACCTTATTGATCAGAAGCGGTACCTTGGCTTCATTGAGGATTTCACATTCCAGAGTCGTCATGGAAGCCACTGTGACAGGATGAGGCGTTTCATCCAGCACATAACCATCGGGCGCCTCCAGCTCTTTCAGATAATAATCCCCCTCCGGAAGCATAGGAGACGTCACGGTCCCGTCCGCTCCTGTGGTAAGAATGACCGCCGCTCCTTCTGCATCCAGGACCGGATCTTCGCATGCTTCATCGTAGTAGAGACCAAACCTGGCTCCTTCCAGGAAAACATCTCTTCCCTGGCTGTCCTGATCCTGGCTCTTTTTAATGAGCTTGAAATATCCGTAGGAGGACTCATTGAGATAAACCGGCCTCTCCGCCGTGCTCCCCTCATCGCTCCACGCAGGATGGTTCACCTGCCCCGATACAATGGTGACAGCCCTGTCCTCTCCCAGACTGTACTGGCTCCCCTCCGGAAGTCCCGTCTCCGAAAGCGTATATTCGCCGCCGGGAACAGCGGGAAAGACCACGCGTCCATCTGCATCCGATACAGCGGTGAAGACAAGCTCCGGATCTTCCCTGTTTATCAGGGTAAACTCTGCCCCTGCAAGAGCAGAAGTATTTCCCGACGCATCTTTTCCGTATTTCCAGAATTCCAGGACGCCGATGTCCTCTGCCGTGTTGGTCACCTGGACCACGCCGTCCACGATCTGGACATTCTCATACTCTCCGGCCAGACTGATGGTGCCGTCCTCCAGAATGGTCACCGCCACACGGCCGTCTATGGATCCGAAACCGAAGGGTACTGCTGTTTCTTCCAGATAATAAGTCCGTCCCACCAGAAGGTCCTCAAAGGCCACCTGACCGTTTTCGTCCACTTCCGTAGGATTGCCCACTGTCTGATTATTGATATTGCGGGCCACTTCATCGCCGTCTTCCGTCCGGTAAAGGCCGAAAGAAGCTGTCCCATAGCTTTCTGCCGCGGAAGCATCCAGCTTGACCTTTGTATCTCCGATCTGGAGGTATTTTTCCACTATGATGTCAGAAGACTCCGCGCCTTCCCGGTATCCGCCCAAAGAGACCTGGGCGTCATCGCCCTTGGTGACAGGCTCTTCTCCGATCAGCTGATAATCCAGCTGAGCCGTATTGGTCAGATCCCAAATGGTCATATCCTGATCCACATCGGACAGGTACGGCTCCACCGGATAACGGAGCGTCACCGTATACTGAGTGTCGATGGGCGCGCCGGTATCCACATACTGATATTGGCCGGGATCATTTTCCACCAGAGTATCCAGCGCCAGGAAGGCAATGGACACAGCCTCCCCCTGGTCGTTCCGGTTCACGATATAATCCGTGCCCTCGGACAGGACTCCTCTCCCCTCGGTGGACACCGAAACCACCGTGGCGCCGCCGCCTGCCGGCGTATTGGAAGGAAGCTGGTCCACCAGGGAGAAAACCGGCTTGCCTTCTGCATCCACAGCAAAATCCAGACGGCCCAGACGGTTCCAGACATCCTCCTCCGTACCGTCGGCCGCTGAACTTTGATTGATGGCATCGATATAATATGTAAGCTCGTAATACTCGACTCCGCCGTCCGTCACCCGGTCGATGACCGCCTGACCGTCCTGGGTCCGGATCGTCTTCTCTACCCGCCAGCCATCGGTAGCCTTCACCTCGACAGAAGGGTTTGCCTCCGCCTCCATCTGCCTGGTCTGATCCTCTCCCTCAAGCTGGTAAGAGGACGTAAACATCATGGGGAATTCCAGGATCTCTCCGTTCTCCAGCACAAAATTCTGTGTCTGGGCCGGGATCTGGATAGTATGGCTCACGCCTGCATCCAGGCTGCTTTGCAGGTTGATGATATAAATATCCCCCACCTGCTCCGTAGACTCCACCACCGATGAATTCACCCCTTGGCTGAGGGTGACTCCTTCAGGAACCGTGACAGTGATCTGGGAAGCCAGATAACTGCCGCCCGCTTCCAGCGGCGGCACCGTAAAGGTGATGGTGAGCGTCATCATCTCCCCTGATACCACATACCCTGCCTCTGAGCTGGTGAGCCCCGCCGACAGGGAAATGGTGGCTCCGCTGTCTGCCCGCGTTTCCCCATTGCCGGAAGGCGCCGCAGACGATGCATCTGAAGCCTGCCCCTCCGCGTAGGAGACCAGGTCACCGGCGGACGGGATCACCGATCCGCTGATGACGAGAAGCGCCATGAACAGAGCCAGCAAACGCCTTTTCCATGTTCTCTTCCTCTCCATATTTCTCCTCCTTCGGTCCTTCTCGATATGCCCCTCTCCAAAAGGGCATAAAGTCCAAATTATTGGGAACATTATAGCATAGCAGTGTCACAAAGCAGTCACATCTCCCGATATTTTTGAATCTTCCAGACATTCCCTACATTTGTCTTGTTTTTCCCGGGTTTCCCATGATATAATAATGATACTTTATTAATGTTTTCCGCTAAGGAGGCTGCGTTCCCATGGAAGCTTCGGGTCTTTCCGTCAAGATGTTCGGTGAATTTTCCATCAAAAATGATCATTATGAATATACGCCTTCATCCAGCAAGAGTATGCAGGTCACCACGCTGATCGCGTATCTGATCTCCTGCAGGGGCACAGAGGTGTCCAAGGACAAGCTGATGGAGATCCTGTGGCCGGAGGATGAGATCTCCAATCCCACGGGAGCTCTGCGCAATCTCATCTACCAGGCCAGGCAGGAGCTTTCCCGGTTTTTCCCGGATTCCAAGGAAAACTGCATCCTCTTCACCAGAAACGCCTATTCCTGGAACAGCTGGCTGACCTGCACCATCGACACAGAACAGTTCGAGCAGCTCTACAGCCAGGCCCAGAAGGAAAACGACCCTTCTCTCCGCTTCCAGTATCTGGAGGAGATGTTCAAGCTGTACCGCGGAAGCTTCCTTCCCTCCTTCCACAGCGAAGAGTGGGTCAACTTCCGCAGCATCTATTATCAGGGTCTCTATACCACCTGCGTCCTGGAGATGTGCGGGTATCTGAAGCAGAACGGCCGTTATCCGGATCTGCTTTCTCTCTGTGAGCAGGCCATCCAGTACGATATCATCAACGAAGACGTATATAAGGAGATCCTGAACGCCTATCTGGAGATGGGGAAACCTCACAAGGCCCTGGATTACTACCAGTCCATCATCACTCTTTTCAGCAGCCGGTACGGCACCGATGTCTCCGATTCTCTCAAGGACGTCTATCAGAATATCCTGCGGGCGGCCAGAGGCCGCCAGATGAATATGGATGATCTGGAAGAAAACCTGAAGGAAGAGTCCGGAGCCAAGGGCAGCTTCTACTGCAATTTCGATATTTTCAAAAATATCTACCAGATCAACATCCGCTCCCTGCGCCGGATCCGCAGCCGCCGCTATCTGGTCCTGCTGACTTTGGAGGATTCAGTCAGCCCGGGCATCATGACCCAGGACCTGCAATCGGAGATGGAGAATCTCCGCTATGTGATCAGCCATTATCTCCGTAAAAACGACGTGTTTACCCAGTCCAGCTTTTCCCAGTATTCCCTGATCCTGACGGTTCCCAATGAGGACGGGTGCCATGTGGCCATCGACAGGACCCGCGCCCGGTATGAAAACGAGCGGACCTGCCCTCATGTGATCCTTCATGTGGATATGAGAGAGCTTACCTGACTGGCAGTATTCGACCTTGAGGACTTTTATCCATGTATCATAAACGACATCTTCTTTTTCTATGGCTTTCTGCCTGGCTGGCCCTCAGTCTTTTGGGGTGCGGCTCTCCGTCTCCGGAGGCTCCGTCCTCTCCTGCCGGCACGCAGGAGCAGGGACAGGAAACCGGCGGCGGGGACCGGGACAATACCCCGGAAGTCCTGGTGCCGGAAGCCCCGGGCCAGGTGGTCTACAGCAATGAGCTGGCTTCCATCGACGCCTCCCATTTGTCGCAGGGCTATGTGATGGTCCAGTATACGGGAACCGTTTCCAAAGTAAAGCTTCAGATCCAGACTCCCTCCGGTGTGACGTATACCTATACCCTGCGGGACGGATATGAGGCTTTTCCATTGACAGACGGGAACGGCAGCTATAAGATCACGGTATGGGAACAGCGGCCCGCCACGGGGGATTATATAAGCGCCCTGTCCCAGACGGTGGAGGTTTCCATCGAAAATGAATTTTCCCCCTATCTCTATCCCAATCAGTATGTGGATTTTTCACCGGACTGCGAGACGGTGGCTCTGGGCGCCAGTCTCTCCGAAGGAGCTTCCAATGATCTGGACGTGGTGGCCCGGATCTACGAATATGTGACCCAGAATATTTCCTATGATTATGACAAGGCCGAAACGGTCCAGAGCGGCTATGTGCCCGATGTGGATCAGGTGCTGGAATCGGGAAACGGCATCTGCTTTGATTACGCCGCCGTCATGGCAGCCATGCTCCGGAGCCAGCGGATCCCCACCAGGATGGAGATCGGATACGCGGGAGACGTATACCATGCCTGGATCAGCACCCACATCGAGGATCTCGGATGGGTAAACGGCATCATCGAATTTGACGGTTCCCAGTGGAAGCTGATGGACCCCACCTTCGCCGCCAATTCCAGCGAAAAAGACTTAAAGGATTTCATCGGCGACGGCAGCAACTACCAGACGAAATATGTTTATTAGGAGGATTTTCATGGAGCAAAAGCCGCAAAAACCATTGAACAACCGGGAGCTTTCTTCCTTCTGTGAGCAGATGGCCATGATGATAAAGGCCGGCATCCCGGTCTCAGAAGCAGTCTCCATCTTAAAGGAAAGCCTGGAGGATCCCGACGGCGCCGCCGTACTGGATGGCATCGCCAAAAGGCTGGAGGACTACGGGACCCTCTACGAAGCGTTCCGGGATTCCGGCGTCTTTCCCGACTATATGCTGGATATGGTCCATATCGGAGAAGAGGCCGGACGGCTGGATGAAGTCTTTGAATCCCTCTCTTCCTATTATGAACGTCAGGAATCCCTGGCCAGGAGCATCAAGAGCGCCGTCACATATCCCTGCATCATGATCGTCCTGATGCTGGCCGTCATCCTGGTGCTGATCATCAAGGTCATGCCGGTCTTCAACCAGGTGTATCTCCAGCTGGGAGCCCAGATGGGCGGTTTTTCCAGAGGGATCCTGGATTTCGGCGTCTGGCTGGGCCGCTACAGCCTGGTATTCCTGATCCTGGCCGTCCTGCTGGCGGTGGCCCTGGTCCTTATGTTCTGCACCAAAAAAGGCCGGAACTTCCGTCTGCGCCTGGGAAGACGCCTTCCCTTCACCCGCAGGATCCTGGAAGACCTATCCGTCAGCCGCTTTGCCGACGGCATGGCCATCGCGCTGAAGAGCGGCCTGGATTCCGACCAGGGTCTGGAGCTTTCCGGACGTCTGACAGAAGATCCTTCTCTTAAAGAAAAAGTCCAAAAATGCCGGGAGATGACTGCCGGGGGCATCGATCTGGGCACCGCCTTCAAAGATGCCGGTATCTTCTCCGGCCTCTACGCCAGGATGATCCATGTGGGGATCCTGTCCGGTTCCCTGGATCATGTGATGGAGCAGGCGGCTTCCCAGTACGCAGAAGAAGCCGACGCCCGCATAAGCCGGGCCGTATCCAGGCTGGAGCCGGCTCTGGTGGCCGTCATGTCCGTCCTGGTGGGGATGATCCTGCTGTCTGTCATGCTCCCGCTCATGGGCATCATGAGCGGCATCGGCTGAAAAGGAGGCGCCTATGAACCGATTTGACGGCCGCAGGAAAAAGAGGCGTTTTCCCGGCGTTCTCTTTTCCATCCTGCTGTCCTGCCTGATCCTGCTCCTGATCCTGAGAGGCATCTCTTCCGTCTCCGGCGCCGCCGCAAGACAGGAAAAGGAAAGCCTCACCAGAGCCGTTTACCGGAGCGTCATCCACAGTTATGCCTCCGACGGCTTTTATCCCCCCAGTCTGGACTATCTGAAGGAGCATTACGGACTTGTCTGGAATAAGGAGCGGTATTTCATCGACTATCAGCCCATCGGGCCCAACCTGATGCCCGATGTGACCATCATAGAGAGGGAGGATCCCCAATGAAGCTGAAAACAGATGTGGTATTCCCTCTGGTGCTGTTCTGCGTTTTCGCAGTCATGGCCCTGGGACTGGTCGTCACCGGAGCCAATGTATACAGCCAGACGGTCTCTTCCATGGAAGAAAATTATGAATCCAGGACTGCCCTGGCCTATGTGGCGGAAAAGATCCGGCAGAACGACCGGACCGGCGCTGTCTCGGCAAAGGACGGAGTCCTGACCATTTCCGACCAGGACGAGGACGGTTCCTATGTGCTCTATATCTATGAGCACGACGGATACTTGACGGAACTTTCCACCAGGGCCGGACTGGAATTTTCTCCGGAGGCGGGCCAGCCCATTTTGGAAGTGGAGGAATTCTCCGTCTCAGAGACTCCGGAGGGCATGATCCAGATCACCGCCGGAAACGGAGACGGGATTTCGGATTCCATGCTCCTATATCCCAGGGCTTCCCAGTGAGCTCCTGCATAAGTCCGGCCTGACGGACAGAAAGGATACCCATGTCACAAAAAGACCATCGTTCCAGCCTGTTTCTGCTGGAGCTGATTTTTGCCATATTTTTCTTTGCCCTGGCGGCAGCCGTCTGCATCCAGCTCTACGCCAGCGCCCACCTGACCCAGGAGAGGACCTCCAGGCTGGGACGCGCGGTACCGCTGGCCGAGAGCGCCTGCAGCGCGTTCCAGAGCTCCGGCGGCGACCTCTCTGCCCTGTCCGCCTTCTTTCCGGAAGGGCATTTAAACACCGACGGGAGCGTATTCAGCGTCGCTTATGACGAAGAGTGGAATCCCCTGGGACCGGACAGCAGCGGCGTTCCCGCCTACACCTTGTCCGTAACTCCGGATCCGGCCGGGGAGGGCTCTTCCCTCGCCTCGGCCCGTGTCCGGGTCAGCCGGGACAGCGAGACCGTCTATGAGCTGACCGCCACCGTGCAGATCCCCAGGACTGTTCCCCAATCAGCAGGAGCCTTGCCATGAAACAGACTTTGAAAAAAAATCCTTCCCGTTCCTTTTTTGGGATCGGCCTCTCTTCCATCCTGATCATATTCGTCCTTCTGTGTCTGATGGTCTTCGCCATGCTCTCCCTGGTGAGCGCGGGAGCGGACTGGCGGCTGGAAAACAGGCTCATAAGCAGGACATCCGCTTATTATGAAGCCTGCGCCGGAGCAGACAGCCTGTTGGAGGAAATGGACCGGCAGTTGGAACAGCTCTATCTGGAAGATCCTGACTCTTACGGAGACCGGGCCCTCTCCTATCTGGAGACTCTGGCGGGAGAGACGGCGGATCAGGGAGACGTCCTTTCCTTCTCTTTCGTGAAAACCATAGACGAGGGGAAATATCTGTCTGTGACCGTATCGGTCCCCCGTTCTCCTGCTCCCGGAGGCACGTACTATCAGATCCAGTCCTGGTCCACCGGTTCCAGCCAGGCATGGGAGCCGGATGAACACCTGAACGTACTGGAGTGATCCCGGATACGGCACGGTATACGGAGATTTCAAACGGCGCGGCCGAGGCCGCGCCGTTTTCTACTCTATATTATGGAA
>CAJFUL010000061.1 GCA_904420245.1 Candidatus Paralachnospira avium | reverse complement strand
CCTGGCCCGGTTCAGCTCTTCCAGGTTCACATGGCTGCCGCCCTGATAGACCTGATCCCAAGGCTTTTCCCATCTCCTGCGGCCCCGGATCCCCAGGGCCAGCGCGTAATTCTCCAGCTCAAAGAGCGTCTCCTCGGGAAAAGAAAGAAAGCCGCACTTCAGATACCGGAACATACTTTCATAAGAAAAGTCTTTCTCCAGCACCTCCAGAGCCGCTCTCATATATTCCACCGCCGGATTGGTGAGGAGGCTTCTCTTGTTGTCCAGAAACGCCGGGATGCCGGCCTCCGAAAAAGAATGTTCCAGCGCGGGGCGGTAGCTTTCCAGGTCGCCGCACACGACAGCGATCTCCCGGTAGCGGTATCCCTCCTCCCGCACCAGCTTCCCGATGCGGGCCGCCAGGGCTTTCGTCTCCGCCGCGGGATCCTTCTCCTCCGTGCAGAAGATCTTCTCCGTCCTTTCCTCCCGGCTCCCGCACGGATAGCGGAAGAGCTGCCCGGACAGAAACGCAAGCTCCTCAAAATCCCGGAATCTGGGAAGGGGGTCCGGCTCCAGGATCACATCCTCCATGCGGCCTGTCCCGGCTTCCTCCGCCAGCCGCTCCAAAGTCCCTATGGTCCGGCGGCTCAAGGAAAAGAGGTCCTCTCCGCCCCTGCCGGAAAAGGGATCCGCCGCGGGATCGATGGTGACGGCCGCCATCACCTTCCTGCCGTATCGCAGCAGCTGGCCGATCACTTCATACTGGGCCGGCGTAAAGCCCGTAAAACCGTCCAGGGCTATGACGCTGTCCCGGATCCGTTCTGAACAGGGCAGCACCCGGCACAGGGAAGGCAACAGCTCCTCCGCCGTGATCATCCCCTCTCCCATGGCCTCCCGGAAAGCGCCGAACAGGATCCTGATGTCCTTAAGCTTCCGGTGGAGGAGCGGTCTTTTTTCCGTCTGCTCCAAGAGGGCGGAAAGCTCCTCCTCCCCCACCCGGTACTGGCCGAATTCCGACATCAGGGACTTTAATTCCTCCAGGAATCCCTTCCTGTCCAGATGACCTCCGTAGACTTCCAGCTCCTTCTCCACCGAGGCGCAGGCACGCCGCAGCAGCATGCTCTTGCCCGTATCGTCCAGCACCGTCTCCGGCACGCAGGACAGCTCCTCAAAGACCTTGTAAGCCAGCCGCTCAAAGCTCAGGATGTCGATGTTCAGCACGCTGCCGCCGGGATGGAGCTCCACCAGCTCCTTCTGGGTCTCCATGGTGAACTGTTCCGGCACCAGGGCGATGAAGCGGCGCTCCGGAAAGGCCGCGGCCTCCTCGATGAGCGCCCGGTTTATATACCGGGACTTCCCGCTCCCTGCCGCTCCCAGGATAAACTGCAGTGACATATCATTCCTCCTTAGCCGTCAGGACAAGTCGTTGAATTCTCCGATCATCCGCTTGATCTCCTGCATCTGGCGGTCCGTCTGGGCAATGGTGTCGGCGCACTCCGCCAGCTTCGCGCTGATCTCCTCGTGGCCCTCCACGTTTTCGATATTCTTCTTATACCGGAGCTGATGCTCCAGGCTGGCCCAGAAATCCATGGCGATGGTGCGGATCTGGATCTCCACCTTCATGGGCGTCTTTCCCCTGGAAAAGAACACCGGCACCTCCACGATCATATGATAGCTCCTGTAGCCGTTCTCCTTGGGCTCCTTGATATAATCCTTGACCTTCAGCACCGTGATGTCGTCCTGATTGGCCAAAAGGGCCGCCACCATATAAATATCATCGATGAAGGAACAGATGACCCGGACTCCCGCCACATCGTGGAGTCCCGTCAGGATATTCTCCTCCGTCGGCTCCAGTCCGTACTTTTTCAGCTTCCGGTAAATGCTGGCCGGCTTTTTGATGCGGGACTTGATGGTGGCGATGGGATTGCGCTTGTACCGGACGGAAAACTCGTCGTCCAGCACCTCCAGCTTGGTCTTGACCTCCCGGATGGCGCAGCCGTACATCATCATCAGATTGGCGAAGGATTTTACCTTCTCCTGCATTTCCAGCTCCACATTGTTCTCTATGTTCAATCTGTGTCTCTCCCTTCAAAAACGCTTTAGGATTAGTATAGCATCTTCCCGTTTTCCGCACAACAGCCTTCTTTCCTGCATAGATGGGAGACGTTTTTCATATCCTGTACAAAGAAGCCACAGGAGCCGTCCATGAGTTCCAAAACAAAAATCGTCGTACTTCGAGCAAAGGAGCTGATCTACACAGGGATCTTCATTGCCTTGGGCATCCTACTGATCGTCCTTCTGATCTGTATGTTCGCTCCCAAAAACAAAACGGCCAAGGTAGAATCTCAGGCTTCCAAATACATGCCCGGCGTATATACCTCTTCTCTCTCTCTTGGCAGCCAGGCCGTGGATGTGGAAGTGGTGGTGGATTCTGCCTCCATCAAATCCGTCCGTCTGGTGAACCTGGAGGATTCGGTGGCCGCCATGTATCCCCTGATGGAGCCTGCCATGGAAAACCTGGAGGAGCAGATCCTGGAAAACCAGGGACTGTCCGGCCTTTCCTACGACCAGAGCTCCCAATATACCTCCATGGCCCTGACAGAAGCCATCGGAAACGCGCTGGAAAAGGCGGAAGCCAAAGAGTGAGGCGCCCTCCGCCCTTCCAGTATCCTATGACGGGGAAAACGTCTTATGCAAAAAAGGGGCTGTCGCACTAAACAATTAGTGCGGCAGCACTTTTTTGCAAAGAATAAGAGCCAGGTCTGTGCAAGGCCTGGCTCTTGG
>CAJFUL010000060.1 GCA_904420245.1 Candidatus Paralachnospira avium | reverse complement strand
TACAGACACAGGAAAAGCGGGTGATGGGAATCGAACCCACGTATCTAGCTTGGAAGGCTAGTGTTCTACCATTGAACTACACCCGCGCACCACATTGACTGCCTTGACGCAAGGAATATTATATCCCAGGGTTTCCATCTTGTCAACCATTATTTTCATTCATGGTCAAAACTTTTTTGTCCGCCGCGGATTTTCAGAGATAATTGATGGTATAATGGGCCTCTCCCTCCCGGTCCAGTTCCATCAGGATGAAGGAAGGACGCTTTCCCTCCTGCCTCGGATAGGAGAGGCTTCCCGGATTCACCAGGGTCACCGGCCCGGTCCTGTCCACGATGGGCTTGTGGGTATGGCCGAACATGGCGATCTGGATCCCCCGCTCCCTGGCCTCCGTCCTGAGCCGCTCCAGGGTAAAGGAGACATTGTAATAGTGGCCATGGGTCAGCAGAGTCCTGTACTTTCCCAGCATGATCTCCTGCTCCCTGGGCAGGCGGGAAAAAAAGTCATTGTTTCCGGCAATGATCTCCACCGGGCATCCGGCCACTTCACGGATATAGTCTTCACTGCCTTCTGAATCTCCCAGGTGGATCAGCAGATCCATCTTTCCCACCTTGGCCAGCGCCTTGCACAGATTTCCATTCTGCTTATGGGTGTCGCTCACAACTAAGATCTTCATCCTCAAACCCCCAGCTTTTCCTTCAGTTTTTCTTTCATCTCCCGAAGAGCCCTGCCTCTGTGGCTGATCCGGTTCTTTTCCTCCGGAGAAAGCTCCGCCGTCGTCATCCCCCGCTCCGGCAGATAAAAGATGGGATCATACCCAAAGCCGCCCTCCCCGGCGCTCTTATATCCGATCTCCCCTTCTATGACGCCTCTGGTGGTCAGGATCTGCCCGTCGGGAAGCGCCGCCGCGATGGCGCAGACAAACCTGGCGCTGCGCTCCTTCCCTCTGGCGCCGGCCAGACGGTCGATGATATTCTGATTCTTGATCTCATAGGAGGTATCCTCCCCCATATATCTGGCCGAATAGATCCCGGGCTCGCCTCCCAGATAATCCACCTCCAGACCGGAATCATCTGCCAGGACGATGCCGCCCGCCAGCTTCTGTATGGCGGAAGCCTTGATGCAGGCGTTTTCCTCAAAGGTCCTGCCGTCCTCCACGATGTCCGCCTCTATCCCCGCTTCCTTCATGGAGAGGATCTCCATGCCCAGATCCGCCAGGATCATCCTCACTTCTTTCATTTTTCCCTCATTCGACGTCGCGAATACGATCCTCTGTCCTTCCATCACGATCCTCCTCTGTCCTTTCCATAAACCTTCAGGCATACATTTCCGGACTGTTCCTCCGTCCTGGACCAGAGACGGCCGTCGGCGCTGATATACCCTTCGCCGTCGTCCAGATCCACTGTACCAGGCAGTCCTCCTCCGCTCCCCGCGTACTCGATGGCCACCGGATGTACGCTTCCCGGAGTGCGCACCCTCACGGCGGCGGCAAAACGGGTCCCCGCTTCCACCGAGACCGGCTCTTCCAGGTGCACCGTATAAAACCCGGCATGCTCAAAGCTCCCGGAGGCCGCGGGCCGTCCCAGACGGAGCTGTTCCCCGTCCGCCGTTTCTTCTATAATATATACTTCATATTGCGTATCTTCGCCCACTGCGTAGAACCCCACCGCTTCCAGGGTACCGTCCGCCTCCGCTTCGTATACATTGGCAAAGTAAGCTTCCTCGTCTCCATACCCCAGCTGTCCCAGCCACCCGCACAGGTCGCTCTGATAGATCCGGTCGAAATTATCCGGCTCCTCGATGCCCGTATATACCAGGCTGTGGTTCCCCAGATTGGCATCCCCGTAGGAGACATAAAACAGTCCGTTTTCCCCGAAGCCCTCTCCCCAGCTGTTCATGCACAGAAAAGCCCCGTCCATGCCGGGATCCTCCGTAAAATTCTCCCGGGGATACGCATCGTCCCATCCCACGATCACCACATCGTGATTGGGCCCCTCACTGCCCCGGTAACAGTAGGAATGGGTCTCCTCATTGTAATATTCCGCCGCGACGGCCCCTCCGCCGGCGGCCGTATACAGGGAGGTCTGGACGCCTCCCCGGAAATAGACCGCGCGCTTGATGGCCTCATAATCCTTGGGCGCCAGCATCTGGATCTCCTGGACGTGCTTCACCGCTTCCAGGCCGTCCGGCGAGACTCCGTCCCCATAGGGATCCGCCTCCTCTGTCACCGGTCCCTGCCATGCCAGCAGGTAAGCCATCGACATGGTATAATCCCCGCCCATATCCTGATCCATGCCGAAACTGTTCCGGAGAGAGATATGATCTTCGCTGAAATTCCACTGTTCCTCCGGCATGAGGGCCGATTCCAGCGCCATCATGGTGGCAAACGCCCAGCAGGTCCCGAGGGATCCCTGGCTCTCCGGCGCCGGACACCGTCCGGCCTCCCGGTAATCATATCTGGCCGGAAGCGCTGCGGTCCTCTCCACATCCCTCTCCCGGGTCTGTTCCGTCGTCCGCAAAGGCTGCGGGACGCTGCAGCCTCCGGCCGGCTGCAGCAGCAGGCACGCCAGAAGGCCTGCCAAGATCTTTCTGCCCCTATGTCTCAAATCCGGTCTCCATCTGAAAGGGGCCTGCTCCGCCTGGGAGGCTTCGGTCCCAGGAACTGATAAAAATATGTTTTCATCATCCCATTATAGATCTTCCTGTTCCGGTCCGCTTTTCTTCCAATATAAGTTTCGGCATCCTCATAAGCCGTGATCACATATTCCGACCAGCTGTCCAGCTTCGCGAACTGCTCCCCCATGGTCCTGTAGAGAGCCGGAAGATTTTCCTTCTCCTCCAGCCGTTCTCCATAGGGCGGATTGGTGATCACAAATCCGTATTTCTTAGGATGGCTGAGGGCCGCCACATCCCTCTGCTGAAAATGGATCAGGCTGTCCACCCCGGCCAGGCGCGCGTTTTCCCTGGCCGCTTTGAGGATGCCTCCGTCAATATCGTATCCCTGTATATCCGTCTCGATCTGAAGATCCACCTCTTCCCTGGCTTCCTCGTAAACATCCTCCCACTCTCTGGCCGGGATCAGGCCCTCCCAGGCCTGGGAAACAAAGCTGCGGTTCATCCCCGGCGCGATGTGAGCCGCCATCATGGCCGCTTCGATGGGAAAAGTGCCGCTGCCGCAGAAGGGATCCACCAGGATCCTGTCCCCGCGCCACGGCGTCAGAAGGATCAGCGCCGCTGCCAGGGTCTCGGTGATGGGTGCTTTCCCCGAAAGCTTCCGGTACCCCCGCTTATGGAGGGAATCTCCGCTGGTATCCAGGGTGACCGTTACCACATCCTTCATCAGGAAGATCCGGATGGGATAGGAAGCCCCGTTCTCCTCAAACCACTGGATATGGTAAATATCCTTCAGCCTGTCCACGATGGCCTTCTTGACCAGGGACTGGATATCGGAAGGGCTGAACAGCTTACTCTTGATGGAAGTGGCCTTGGTGACCCAGAAACGTCCGTCCGGGGGAATATACTCCTCCCAGGGCAGGGCCTTCGTCCTGTCAAACAGCTCCTCAAAGGTCTCCGCCCGAAAGCTTCCCACTTTGAGAAGGACCCGTTCCGCAGTCCTCAGGCCGATATTGGCGCGGCATACCGCCTCGGCGTCTCCCAGAAAGGTCACGCGGCCATCCTCCACCTGGCTGATCTCATAGCCGAGATCCAGGATTTCTTTCTTCAACACTGCCTCCAAGCCGAAATGACAGGGGGCTACCAGCTCAAATGTCTTCATCCGGTACTCCTTCATATGGCCCTCCGGCCAAAATCATAGTACCATTTTAAAGCCTACCCCTGTTCCCTGTCAATGCTCAAATCCGCTGGCGGCGGCCTTTACCCGGTATCCCCGCTGCGAAAGTTCCCGGCCCGCCAGCATGGCGGTCCCGCCCCTTTCGCAGTAGAGTAACAGCAGCTTATCCCTGGGGAGCATGGGATACGCCTCCTCCAGATACTCATAGGGGATGTTCCAGGCTCCTTCCACATGTCCTTCCTTATAGAGCTCCCTGCTCCTCAAGTCGATGATGATGCAGTTTTTGTCCTCTTTATATCTGCGCAGTTCCCGAAAGGAAATGGTATCCAATTCTTTCATATACGTTCACCGATCCATATTTTTTCCCATCCTATATACAGGATATGCGCCCCCTCTCCCCTCTGCCACAAATATGTAAGGATGCCCGAAGGCATCCTCTGGTTTTTCTTAGTAGTCGCAGTCTGTAGTACGGTTCTTGGAGCTGTTCTTGGAACTGTTCTTCTGAGAAGCGTTCTGATTTCCCTGAGTGCCGTTCTTCTGGCTGTTCTGGGTCCCGTTCTTAGAAGTGTTCTGAGAAGAGTTTTCCTGATTGCTGGAATAATTCTTCATGTTCGCCATCGTGACATTCCTCCTGAAATTAAGACTCACCCCCTGCGTTTTGGGCAGGGCATCTACCAGATAAGCGCTATCTGATAAATTTAGGTTGCGTCCTTAGTATTTCATGGTTCCTGTTTTTTTATACTTTTCACAGAAATTTCCCTGATTTTTTTCTGCTCTATGCTTGATTTCCCGGAAAAAATATGAGATTCTAATGATAACCTTACGACTTTCAGAAAGGAATCCATATGACGAAACAGGAATTTTTAGAAAGTTTGAGAGATTCTCTGGACGGGCAGATCCCTGCCGATCAAGTCCTGGAAAATCTCCGCTATTACCGTTCTTATATTTCCGATGAAATGGACAAGGGCCGCAGCGAGCAGGAAGTGCTGGACGAGCTGGGAGATCCGCGGCTCATCGCCAGGACCATCGTCGCTGCCGCTTCGGCTTCCGGCGGGAGCCGGAACACCGGGACCCGCCGGCAGGAGGCTTCTCCCGACGGAACGCCCTTCCGGGAAGAGCGCCGGGAACGCCATAAGACCTTCCGTGTCAATAAGTGGACTGTCATCGGCCTCCTGCTCCTGATCCTGTTCCTGATCTTCTGCGTCCTGTATTTTATGTTCCGGACCGTATTCCGCCTCCTGTTTTCCTTCCACGGGATCGTGTTCTGGATCATCATCCTGCTGATCATACTGTTTCTGTCAAGGCGAAAGTGACGCATCCGGCAGGCTGCCGCAGAGCAGGCAGCTCCTTTCGCGGGAACCCCCATGGTTCCGGCGGCGCCTGCCCGGAAATGACTGCAAAGGAACGCTGCCCTTATGAACGGCAGCGTCCAGATCATACGGAAAGAGAGGCATCTTATCATGAAAACAGTGATCCAGCGGGTTACGAAAGCATCTGTCACCGTGGAGGGCCAGGTGACCGGCCAGATCGGCCGCGGCTATCTGGTGCTCCTGGGCGTGGGGAAGGAGGATACTGCCGCGGACGCGGACCGCATCGCAAAGAAGATGGCAAACCTGCGGATCTTTCCCGATGAAAACGGAAAGACCAATCTGTCCATCCTGGATGTGGGCGGCTCTGTCCTGGTGGTATCCCAGTTTACCCTCTACGCCGACTGCCGGCGCGGGAACCGGCCCGGATTTTCCAATGGGGCGGATCCGGCCAAGGCGGAGGAACTCTATGAATATTTTATGGAAAAGTGCCGCGAAGTGATCCCCGTGGTGGAGCACGGCATCTTCGGAGCCGATATGGAAGTTTCCCTGGTCAACGACGGCCCCTTTACCATCATCCTGGAATGAATACGGCGGCCGCCGACAGATTATCGCTGTGAGCCGTCATCCGTTTTCCAATGCGGGCCAGCATATAAGACAGCCATTCTTCCGGCGAAGCGGATTTTGCCAGATCCGCTTCCATCTCTGTTTCCCAAATGTTTTCCCAGAAACCGTCGGTACACAGCAGGAATACGGAGCCACGCGGAGGTCCTGCTTTTTTCATGATTTCCGGACATACTGTATCCGTCCCTCCCAAAGCTCTGAGTACCTTATTCCGGTCCGCATGAAAACGGATCTGTCTCTCTGAAATCTCCCCGGCCAGGACCGCCATCTGCGATACACTGTGATCCAGAGTCCGGAACCGCAGAACGCCGTCCTCGAACCAATACAGCCGCGAATCTCCCATATGTACGGAAATCCACTCGCCTCCGCCGCAGAAAAGTCCCACAAAGGTCGTCCGCATCCGCATCTGGGGCGTCTGGCGTTTTCGGATCTCCCTGTTGGCCAGCTCCGCGAGCCTCTCCATATTTTCCTCTGTAAGCTCCGGATTTTTTTTAAACGCCTGAGCAAAGACTTCTACCGCCAGCTCCGAGGCAACGCCCCCTCCCCCATGTCCTCCCAGACCATCCGCCGCCATAGCCAGAAAACCGTTCTCCGTGTTTTCATAAAAAATCCTGTCCTCATTATATGCTCTGCTTCCCCTTGAGGAAACGCCGGCCGCCCATGCTTTCATCGATCCACTCCGCTTAAATCCTGACCTCAAATATCTCGTTGCCCATATAAAATCTTTGCCCGTTTTCCAGAGGGATCCACTCGCCGGGCCGCAGACGGCTGCCATCCCCCAGGTACGTCCCATAGGTAGAGCCGCAGTCCATCAGGAAAAAGCGGCCGTTCCTCAGCTCCAGTATGCAGTGCTTCCGGCTGATGCCCGGAACATTGGCCGGGAATATCAAATTGCATACCGAGGCCTCCCGCCCGAAGACCATCTGTCCTGTTTCACAGGGGACCGTCCTTCCCGCGTAAACGCCTCCTATTCCCGCCAGGACAGCAGGCCCCCTCTGTCCTGCCTCTTCCCGGATATGTCCCGGCGGCGTGGCACCCATAAAGCCGGCCATCGGAGTCCCATAACCGTTCGTGACCTCCACGATCTGCCGGATGCCCTTGTTCATGACCCAAAACAGCGCTCCCCATGCCGCCACTGTCAGGAGAATATAGCTCAGATCTCCAAAAAACGGAAGCGGGATCAGAGAAAAACCATAATTCCAGAGGAAATGGAGGATCACGGAAACGGCAAAGCAGATCAGGAATGTACCATTGGTAAAATGCCGGAACTGGAGAGTTTCTCTTCCCTTTGCCATGGCCAGAGCCCCTCCGTAGATGGCGGCCCATACCACATGGCCGCCCACCGCCAGAACGCCTCTGGTCACCACGACCTGCGTCCCCAGCGCCGCTCCTCCCAAAGCCGCGTAATTAAACGCATATCCCAGGGATTCCATCGCTGCAAATCCGGCTCCGACGGCGCCTCCGATCAGGATCCCGTTGAGGATATATTTTTTATCAGACTTTCGCAGAAAGAACGCCAGAGCCAGCAGCTTCCCCGGCTCCTCGCAGAAAGCGGCAAAGGAAGCCATCTCCGTGGGGATCACCTGGAACAGGATCATGGAAATAAAGAAAGAAAGCACGCCTCCCGCCAGGAACATCAGGATCACGGAATACAGAGGAATATTTCTGGGAATGTTCATTTCCCAGTAAAAAAGCAGCGCCGCTATCGGCATCACGAAAGAGCCCACCATCATAAACGCCGCGTAAGTGGCTATATACGAAGACATCAGATACAATGCCAGGGACAGGACTATGCCGATCAGTGCCACCCACGCAAAGACCCAGGGCTTCCTCCATTCCCGGAGCATGGCATCCTCCCTGGGCGTCGTATCCTGAGTTCCCGCCAGAAACAGACTCTCTCCGTCTCTTTTGCTGTGTTTTTTTAATACATCGGAAAAAATGTCCCGGAACCTCAGTCCGGACTTGGCCGCCCGTCCAAAAAATTCCGTATTGCCCCCATACCGGACGCTGCTTCCGCAATTCGGGCATCGGGCCGCTCCATCCGGTATGGAGGCTCCGCATCTGCTGCAGTTCATACGTTTCCCCTCCCCATTTCTCAGTTCTTCAGCCGCACTGCAGGATAACCGCCGTAAAATTATCCTGTCCCTGCTTTTTCTTTTCCAATATCCTTTTCTGGAGCATATCCGCCATTTCTCCGGCGCTTCCCCGCGCCTCCTCCAGGATCTCCTCATCTGACAGCGTGCCGAATACTCCGTCCGACATCAGCACGATCTTGTCTCCCGGCAGCAGGAGAAAGCCATGGATGCTGCGGTCGATCTTTTTAAGCGGCGACATTCCTATATAGCTGGTAAGAGCATTTCTCTGCGGATCCTTTCCGGCCTCTTCCCAGGAGATCTCTCCTCTGGCCGCCAGCTCGTCCAGCTCTGTTCCATATATATGCTCCCGGTTCAGGACCGTCAGAGTGCCCTCCCGGATCAGACAGATCCTGCTGTCTCCTACGGAAATAAAGTAAATCCTGCCTCTCAACGCCCAGACCGCCGTCACCGTGGAACCTCCCCGTCCCTGTCCCGAATCCAGGAACCGCAGTACCTCCCGGTTGGCCTGCTGGACCATGCGCAGCAGGAGCTCCGGAATCTCCCCATCCTTCAGATCCCTTGTTGATTCAAACGCTCTGAGCATGGCCGATGTGACGATGGCGCTGATCTGTCCGCCTCCCAAGAGGCCTCCCATCCCATCTGCCATCACGGCAAAGCTGCCCTTCCGGCTGACGCAGTCCTGATCCGAAATATCGGAGATGGCAAAACTGTCCTGCTGCTCTTCCCGGTCCCCAATATGATGCAGATTTCCCACCTGCACGATCCCGGCCTCTCTCCGCTTTATGGAAGGCGTCTCTTGCGCTCCTGCCTCCGCAGGTTTTCCGGGCCGGAGCAGCCTCCACAGCAGGAGGATCGCCAGCGCCAGTAAAACACCTCCGCCCAGCAGCCAGGGCCAGGCAGGAGTTCCCCCTTCGGAAGACGGCGCCGCACCGGAAACAGTCTCCTCCCTGCTTCCGGCCTCCGTCTCCTGTATCCCGGTCTCCCATTTCCAAAACTCGTCCGTCCAAGCAGCTCCGCTCTCCTGGGACGTCTCCTGCTCTTCCCCGTCCATTCCCTCTGTCTCCGTCCCGGAAGGCTCCAAGGCTCCTGTTTTTTCCGGCTGTTCCTGCCATCCGGACTCCTCCGGAGCTGGTACGGTCATTCTTTCTCCCACTGAAACTCCTCTCCGCATAATGGCATGAACATCAGTGTCGTGCTGCCCATCTCCAGCCTGTCGTAGGCTTTCAGCTCATGGATCATCAAAAGCGGCTCTCCATTTAAATACATCAGGTTCTGTCCTGTGCCCGGCGCCGCATAAAAGGTCTTATGACGGCTGTCATAGCTGATCACGCCCTGATTTTCTCTGGATACGGCCGCATCCCCCGCCAGGCAGATGTCCATCCCGGCGCCGCGGCCGATATAATTATTCCCGTCCCTCAGCCGGAAATCTTTTCCTTTATCCAGTCCGTCCACACAGACCATCCATCCCACCACCGGATTGATCCCGGTTTTCTGCTGGATCACCGCCACCGTTTTCTGCGGCCCTCCGGCTGCTGGCGCCGGAGGAGCAGGCGGAGGCGGCATCTGCCCCGCCTGTCTTACCGGCATAGTGGCTCCCGCCGGGGGCTGCGCCGCCCTGCCCAGGTTCACGTTGGCAGAAGCCCCTTTGCAGTAAGGGCACTCCCTATGCAGGGAGGGATCATAAAAATGCCCGTTGGGACAACGCTTCATATCCATATTCCATCCTCCTCTCTCTATTCCAGAAACGTCAGATACAAAGGGCCGCCTTCCTCGCCTCCCCAGATATTCGTATAGGTAAAAACATACTCGTATCCGGCAGGCACCTCAAATTCCAGGATCAGCTGTCCGACGCCTCCATCCGTACTGTTCATGTAAAGAGGAAAGCCCTCTCCCATGTTTCCCTCCGAAACGCATAGCTTAAGATCGCTGTCTTCCTCGTTCATGGCGATGATCAAAAAATCAAAATCCTCGATCACAATATCCGTACTGCAGCGGTAGGACACCGGAATATATAGGACCTGGGAACCGCCGGAAGCAGTTTCCTCCTCGTCCGGAGGCGTATAAGAATCCACCCGGTATTCAAACTGATCCATGGAATTGATCTCTCCCACAGGGACGTTGACCATCTCGCTGCTGTCGATCCTTGCGAGCACAGATTCCACATGGTCCAGGTCTCTTCCCTGATACACGAAAAGCTCCGGATCGATCTCTCCCTCGGCGGCCGTCTCCTCCGGATCTGTCTCTTCCGGATCCGTTTCTTCCCCGCGCGTCCCGTCCACGGATGTCTCCCGGCCCGCGAGCTGTCCCGGCGTCCCGGCATCTCTTCGGCCCAGAAGCCATATCCCGCCGCCGGCCAGCGCGCAGATCAGGAGCAGGAGCAGAAGCAGGAGCTTTTTACTCCCTCCTCTTTTCTCCGGCAGTGTCTCCGCGCCTCCGCGGCCGTCAGCCGGCCTGCCGCCATATAAGGCGCCCGCAGGCATGGTCCCGTTCCCATCAGACGCCTGCGGTCCATGGGTTCCCCCGTAAGCGCCTCCCGCCTGTCTTCCCTCTCCCCGGTATCCGGGAGCGAAGCTCCCGCTCTGCCCTGCGGCAGGCTCTGCCGCTTTCTGTCTGTTCTCCTCCCCGGTCCCGTACAGAGCCGCCTCCAGCTCCTCTATACTCCTGTAGCGATTTTCCGAATATAGAGACAGTCCCTTCATGACCGCCATATCCTGCCGGGGAGTCAGCCCCGCTCCCAGCATGGACGGAGGCCTCAGTCCGTCATGTCTGGCCCGCTCCAGGGGTTCCTGGGGAGATTCTCCCGTCATACAGCGGTACATTGTCGCGCACAGCGCGTAAACGTCCGTCCAGGGGCCCTGTTCTCCATGCGTCCTGTACTGCTCCTCCGGCGCGTATCCCGGCTTCAGCAGGACTGACAGGCTGCGTTCCCCTTCCGGAGAAATATCTCTTGCCGCTCCAAAATCCAGGAGCTTTACCTGTCCTTCTTTGGTGAGCATGATATTTTCCGGACTTATGTCCCTATGGATCAGACCAGATCTGTGTACCTGAGCCAGCGAATCCATGACCGGCCTCATGAGCTCCAAGACCTGCCCGGCCTCCAGACGGCCTCCGGCCTGTTCTGTATATTCCTTCAGCGTCATTCCGTCCAAAAATTCCATGACGATATAAGCCGTATTGTTTTCAAGGAAAAAATCCTTGACTCCCACGATACCGGGCAGGAAATAAAATCTGGCCAGTATCTTGGCCTCGCTCAGAAACTTCTGTTTCCCTTTCTCGTAGTATTCCCCGCTGCTTCCGGTATGCGCGATCACATCGGTATTTCCCCTGGTGACAAAGCCGGACGGAAAATATTCCTTGATCGCCACCTTCAGCTCCAGATTCAGATCCCATCCCTCATAGGTAATGCCGAAACCGCCTTCCCCCAGCACCCTCTGCACCATATATTTACCGTTCAATATGGTGCGGCATGGGAGCTGATGCGGCGGCCAGCCGCCCTTATCCCTCGACTCCTTCTCCATACTCGCCATATCCTGCTCCTCTCCAAACGTCTTCATACGCGGCCGCGTGGTATCCCTCGCTTTATTTTCATCATATCATTTCCGCCGCGGCTTAGGTTCCCAAAAAATTTAGGACATCCTGTCCTGGTTTTTCCTTGATTTCCCTCAGAAATCATGCTAGCTTTTTATTAGATTGCGTTTTTGCGTTTTATTTTGTCCAAAGGAGTCCCTTTTATCTTTTGTCCGCTCGGTCCCGATCCCTACGGCGGCCTCCGGCAAAAGCGTGACCGCAGGCCCGGGCCGCTCTCCGTCCGGCGCCGGCGCCTGGATCATCCTCCTGCCGCCCTGTCCTCTCCGGTGCGCCTTCCGCGCCTGCATTATCGGCCTCCGCCGCACGCAGCGGCTTTCTAAAAACCGGATGGATTCCGCAGTCCGGCCGGCGGGACCTTGAGGGGGCAGCTTCTTTTTCTTGTACGTTTCATGGAAAAGCGCAGAACAGAAAGCAGGAGAAGCCATGAATTCCAATTTTTACGATAAACCTTCCATCCGGATCCTCACGGTAGAGGATGACAGAGATTTTTCATTTCTGATACAGAATACCCTGAACCGGGAGAGCGATATGGACGTAGTCGGCTGCGCCGGCAGCGAAGCTTCCGCCATGGAACTGGCGGCGGAGCTCAGGCCCGATCTGGTCCTCATGGATCTCAATCTGTCTTCCTCCCTCTCCGACGGAATCCATACCGCCAGGAATATCCGCCTCCATTCGGATGCGAAGCTTCTCATTCTGACCGCCTACGAATCCCCGGATATCGTTGTCAGCGCCTGTAAACAGACCTTCGCCTCCGGATACCTTTTCAAAAGCCAATTCGATCTTCTGGTGGAAACCGTCCGAAAAACCGTTGCCGGGCCTACCCCGCAGCTCCATCTTATTTATTCTCTGATCCTGTCGGATCTTTCGTCCGCCGAGCAATCTGTCCTGCATATGCTGATGGGAAAAAACGTGACGCTCCATTCCTCGGCCAAGACCATTTCCAATCAAAAGAGCAGCATCCTGAGAAAGCTTGGCCTGCACCGGCAGGAGGACCTGATCCACCTCATGAAGCAATACCTATAGCGGATCCCTGTCTGCTCCGCCTGCGGCACCCGCCTGACGGCGGCCGGAGCAGAGACCGCGTAGACGGCGGGATCCTTTTTACATAGAAACACCGTTTTCCATAACGCAAAAAAGAGATACGGTTTTCCGTATCTCTTTTTATGCACGCGGCAGAGAGGATTCGAACCCCCGACACCTTGGTCCGTAGCCAAGTGCTCTATCCAGCTGAGCTACTGCCGCACGTCATCCAAAAACTAATTATACTACATTTCATTCCAAATTGCAAGTCCTGTTTTTCTAAAACAGTGCCGGCGACCGGAATCGAACCGGTACGGCTTTAAGGGCCGCAGGATTTTAAGTCCTGTGCGTCTGCCAGTTCCGCCACGCCGGC
>CAJFUL010000059.1 GCA_904420245.1 Candidatus Paralachnospira avium | reverse complement strand
TGCACCTGTAGCTCAGTGGATAGAGCAGTGGCCTCCGGAGCCACGTGCGGTGGTTCGATTCCACTCAGGTGCAGTCCTTCTTTTTTCTTTCAGCCGTTCGGCGTTATTTCCCATTTTTGATCCAATCGCATATGTGTTTTCCATTCTGGAGGTATATCTATGGCCTATTCTGACTTTCTGTCCCTCGTCACAGCCTATTCTCAGGCCCACCTGGAAGGAAACCCGTCCGTGACCATCCGTCCCGTCTTAAAAAACAACGGACTGAAACTGGACAGCCTTCTGATTCTGTATCCCGGAGAAAATATCTCCCCCACCATCTATCTGGATCCTTACTATGAAGCTTACCGGGACGGCGCGCCCCTGGAGGACATCCTGCGGGAGATCCTGGACTTTTACCGCGCCCACCGCTGTCCGGAAAATTTTGACCTCGCGCCCCTGGAGGATTTTCGTCTGGCCAGGGATCAGGTGCTGGTGCGCCTGGTCAGCCGGACGTCCAATCAGGAGCTCCTTGCGGATCTTCCCCACATCCCTTTTCTGGATCTGGCTATCCTGTTCTGCCTCAATATCCAGGACGAGCTCCTGGGCGCCTCCGCCGTCCTGGTATGCCGCAGGCACCTGGAGATGTGGGACACCTCCCCGCAGGAGCTTTACCCCCTCGCCCTCGCCAATACCCGCAGAGAGTGCGGCTTTTTGCTGGCTCCGCTGGCGGAGGCCGCCGGAGGGAGCGCCGGGAACGCTTTGCCGCCTGCCGCCGCCTCCATCCACGTCCTGACCAACCGCACCCGCGCCTTCGGCGCCGCCTGCCTGCTGTACGAGGATGTGCTCCGGGATTTTTCCGCACAGTACGGCAGCTTCTATGTGCTGCCCAGCTCCGTCCACGAAACCATCCTGGTGCCCAAGAGCTTCGGGGCTTCGCCGGTGTCCCTGCTGGACATGATCCATCAGGTCAATGAGACGGAAGTGGCCAGAGAGGACGTCCTCTCGGACCATCTCTACTATTACCGCGCAGAGGAAAAGAAACTGGGCCTGGTCCTCTCCCCCGGCTCTGTCCGCTTTCCTCTCCGCCCCGCGGGGAAAGCATGAAGGGCCGCCGTATGCTGACTGCATACGGCGGCCCTCCTCCGGTCTTTTCTTTATTTTCCGCTCTCCTGGGGAACATCCTTCAGGCTCAGGTTGATCCTGCCCATCCGGTCGATCTCCAGTACCTTGACGGTCACTTCATCTCCGATATTGACCACGTCTTCCACCTTCGCCACGCGCTTCTGGGAAAGCTTGGAAATATGGATCAGGCCGTCCTTATTGGGAGCCAGTTCCACAAACGCGCCGAAGTTCATGATCCGGACCACCTTGCCGGTGATGATCTCACCGGGCTCCACATCGTTGACGATGCGGTTGATGATGGAGATGGCCTTCTCGATCATCTCCTTATCGGTCCCGCAGATGGAAACAGAACCATCATCCTCGATGTCGATCTTGACGCCGGTATCCTCGATGATCTTGTTGATGACCTTGCCCTGCTTGCCGACCACATCTCCGATCTTGGTGGGATCGATATGGATCTGGCTGATCTTGGGAGCGTATTTGCCCACTTCAGGACGGGGCTCCGCGATCACCGGCTTCATGACCTCATCCAGGATATAGAGCCTTGCTTCTCTGGTCCTGGCGATGGCTTCCTCGATGATGGGCCTGGTCAAGCCGTGGATCTTGATGTCCATCTGGATGGCCGTGATGCCCTTATGGGTCCCGGCTACCTTAAAGTCCATATCGCCGAAGAAGTCTTCCAGACCCTGGATGTCTGTCAGAACGATATAATCGTCATCGGTATCTCCCGTCACCAGACCGCAGGAGATGCCTGCCACCGCGCTCTTGATGGGCACGCCTGCCGCCATCAGGGACAGGGAAGAAGCGCATACGCTGGCCTGGGAGGTGGAGCCGTTGGACTCCAGCGTCTCGGAGACGGTACGGATGGCATAGGGGAACTCCTCCTCGCTGGGAAGCACCGGGAGCAGCGCCCTCTCCGCCAGAGCTCCATGGCCGATCTCACGGCGTCCCGGACCTCTGCTGGGCTTCGTCTCTCCTACGGAATAGGAAGGGAAGTTATAATGATGCATATATCTCTTGGAAGTTTCATTTTCATCCAGTCCGTCCAGCTTCTGCCGCTCAGACAGGGGCGCCAGCGTGCAGGCGTTGAGGATCTGGGTCTGTCCCCTGGTGAACATGCCGGAGCCATGGGCCCTGGGAAGGAGGTCGATCTCCGCCGCCAGAGGCCGGATCTGGTCGATGGCCCTGCCGTCAGGTCTCTTATGATCCTTCAGGATCATCTTGCGGACCGTCTTCTTCTGATAATTATACAGAGCTTCGCCGATGATGGGCACCCAGTCGGGATGCTCCTCGGCATACCGCTCTTCCAGCTGCTCCGAAAGCTTCCGGATATTCTCCTCCCGTACCTGCTTCACATCGGTGAAGACAGCCTCTTCCATGGCCTCGCCTGAGATCACCGAGGTCATATCGGCCCAGAGCTCTTCCGGGATCACGCAGCTTTCATAGCTGTGCTTGGGCTTTCCGCATTCCGCTACGATGGTATCGATGAATTTGATGACTTCCTGGTTCAGGTCGTGGGCCGCGAAGATAGCCTCGATCATCTTATCCTCCGGCACCTCATTGGCTCCGGCCTCGATCATGATGACCTTGTCCCTGGTGGACGCCACGGTGAGGGCCATATCCGATACCTTCTTTTGGGCGGCGGTGGGGTTGAAGATCAGTTCCCCGTCGATCATGCCCACCTGGGTAGCGGAGATGGGGCCGTCAAAAGGAATGTCGGAAATGGATACGGCGATGGCGGAACCCAGCATGGCCGTAAGCTCCGGGCTGCACTCCGGATCCACGGACATCACCAGATTGTTCAGGGTCACGTCGTTCCTGTAATCCTTGGGGAACAGAGGACGCATGGGCCTGTCGATCACCCTGGCCGTCAGGATGGCGTTCTCAGAAGCCTTTCCCTCTCTCTTATTGAAACCGCCGGGGATCTTGCCCACTGCGTACATCTTCTCCTCAAATTCCACGCTCAGCGGGAAGAAATCGATGCCTTCCCTGGGCTTGTCGGAAGCCGTCGCCGTGGAAAGCACCACCGTGTCTCCATAGTGCATGAAGGCCGCTCCATTGGCCTGGGCCGCCACACGCCCCACATCCACGGTCAGGGTCCTTCCGGCCAGTTTCATTGAAAAACTCTTGTACATATCATTCTCCTTTACAATGGCAGAATCCATATCGAAACTACTGAAAAACACAGGGCCTCCCTATGCTTTTCAGTGGTCTCGACTGCAATATCTGCCGGTCAGCAAGTTACGGCGAAGCGGACAGGCCGCTTCCAATCCTCCGGTCTCACAGAGAAAAAAACAGGGTGGAGACTGCTCCACCCTGCTGCTTCCAAGCTCCGATTATTTTCTGATACCAAGACGGGCAATCAAATTACGATATGCTTCAATATCATTCCTCTTCAGGTAATCCAGAAGGCCACGCCTCTGTCCTACCATCTTCAGAAGGCCACGTCTGGAATGGTGATCCTTGGGATTGTCCTTAAGATGTGCGGTCAGCTCTGCGATCCTCTCAGTCAGGATTGCGATCTGTACCTCGGGAGAACCTGTATCTCCCTCCTTGCGGCCGTATGCCGCGATGATCTCTGCTTTCTTTTCCTTAGAAATCATACTGCTTCCTCCTTTTCTCATTCACACCAGATACCCGGCACTGGCTGGAGCTTCCAAATGCTGAGCAACGGCGCAGTTTCATACCAAAACAGTATAACATATGCCAATATAATTGTAAACCTGTATTTTCCCCGGATCGTAAAGTTTTTTTACATATCCGCCAGCTCCGGATGCGCCCTGAAATACATCCGGCTCTCTTCCCCGTCCCTGGCCAGCTGGGCCTTCAGCTCTTCCGCCGACGGGAACTTCCGCTCCTGCCTCTGATAGTGGAGCAGCTGCACCTGGGCCGTCCGGCCGTACACATCCTTATCGAAGCCGAAAATATAGGTCTCCACTCCCCTGGGATATTCTCCCGCTATGGTGGGCTTATATCCCACATTGGTGACGGCCTGGTAGCTCTGGCCGCCGAGCTTCACCACCGAGGCGTAAACTCCGTTGGGCGGCAGGAGTTTTTCCTTCTCGGGGATCTGGTTGATGGTGGGCATCCCAAAGGTCCGGCCCAGATGGTTTCCATGGACCACCTTTCCCCACACAGAAAACGGATACCCCAAAAGCGCATTGACAAGCTCCATATTTCCGGCGGCCAGCTCTTCCCGGATCAAAGTGCTGCTGATCTCTCTCCCGTCGGCTGCCCGCTCCTTTTCGATGATCTTCACTTCATATCCGTACCGGGGAGCCAACTTCTCCAGAAGCTCTGCGTTTCCCCGGCGCCGGTAGCCGAATCCGAAGTCCGGTCCGGCCGCGATCTTCTTTACATGGAGGCCCCTGACCAGGATCTCCTCCACGAAAGCCTCCGGCTCCATATGGCAGACCGCCTCCGTAAAGGGATATTCGATCATCGTATCCACGCCCAGCTCCGCCATATGCCTTCTCTTTTCTTCCTTCGTCAAAAGGACCTGGCCCGGCTTCCCGGACAGGAATGTTCCCGGCGGTCTCTGGAACGTAAAGACCACGGCTTTCTCATCTTCCTCTTTGTCCCGGAAAAGCTCCCGGATCAGCTTTTGATGTCCCCGGTGGATCCCGTCGAATTTCCCCAATGCCACTGCCGTCCGGCAGTCCGTAAAAAGCTCTGTCTGTCCGGTGATCAGTTCCATCTGCATTTCCTCCGTCCTATGACAGGAAGAACAGCTTCTTCGGCCGAAACCGGCCTGTCTCCCCGTCATATTCATATAACCCGGCAAAATTTCCATCGCTGCCGTATACCCGTATGATGCCTCCTGCCTCAGGCGTCCCGCTTCCGTCCCGTCCGGCCAGCCAGGATACCTCCAGAGGATTTCCATTCTGCAAAAATCTCTGCGCTCCCTCCTCCGGCACATAAGCCGGATACTGGGAAAACAGAGCGTCCACCGGCACCAGGACCTCCTCCAGCCTGCCTTCGTCCCGCAGGCCCTCGATCTGATCCAGCGTCAGGGCATCCTCCGCCGAAAAACCGGCGGCCCTGGTGCGCACCAGCCGCTCCATGCAGCCTCCGCATCCCAGGGTCTGTCCAATGTCATGGCAGAGCGTCCGGATATATGTGCCCTTGGAACAGGAGACGGTCATCGTGACCCGGGGCAGCTCCACCGACTCTATGGTGATGCCGTAGATCTCCACGGTCCTGGGCTTTCTCTCCACTTCTTTCCCCTGCCTGGCCAGCTCATAGAGCTTCCTGCCGTCCACTTTCAGAGCGGAGTACATGGGCGGGATCTGGTCGTAGCGTCCCACGAAACTCTCCGCCACCTCCCTGACCCGGCTTTCCTCCACGGATACCTCCCTCTCGGAAAGGATCCGTCCGGAAATATCCTGGGTATCGGTCTCCCGCCCCAGAAGCAGCACGGCCCGGTAAGTCTTGCCGCTGTCGGTGAGCAGGCTGCATACCTTGGTGGCTTTCCCCAGGCATACGGGAAGTACGCCTTCCGCGTCCGGATCTAGAGTCCCGGTATGGCCGATCTTTTTCTGTTTCAAAATACCGCGGAGCTTCGCCACCACATCGTGGGAGGTAAAGCCCCGCTCCTTATATACATTCAATATTCCATCCATGATCAGAGGACTCCTGCTTCCAAAAGCTGCGCTTCGATATGGCGGGAGAGATTGTTGAGCACGTCATACACGCTGCCCGCCATGGTGCAGCCGGCCGCCCGCACATGGCCGCCGCCGCCGAAGTATGCCGCGATCTTGCTGACATCCACGATCTTATTGGACCGCATACTGACCTTGTACTCCGAGGACGCCGTCTCATACAGGAAGATGGCGCACTCCACGCCCTTCGTCACCCGGAGCTGGTCTATGATCCCGTCGAAATCCTTGGGATCCGCCTGATAAAATTCCATGGTCTTCTGGCGGAAGGCGGAAAAGATGCAGAACCCGTTCATGAACAGCACGCTCTCCATCAGCGCCCTTCCCAAAAGCTGGTTCTGACGGTAGGTCTTTTCATAAAAGGTGCTGTCGATGATCCGGGAGAAGGGGATCCCCTTCTCCATCAGCCGCCCGGCGATCCGCATGGTCTCGCCGGACGTATTGGAGTGCTTGAAAACTCCCGTATCATGGACGATGCCCATATACAGACACTCCGCCGCGGCCTCGTCGATGGCGTCCTCCTCCATCAGCGTGAACAGGACTTCGCTGGTGGCGCTGCGCTCCGGACACACATGGGTGGTCTGGGCAAAACCGGTATTGGTGATATGATGATCGATGCAGACCGTCCTCCCGGCATGGGCAAAATAGCCGTCGAAGGCGCCCAGCCGCTCCCGGTCGCTGGCATCCAGCACGATGCAAAGATCGTATACATTGCCGTCCTCCGGCTCATGGCTGACCTCATCGGCCCCTTTGAGGAAACGGAAGGCCTCCGGGAACTCTTCCAGATAAACCTGCACCTTCAGCTGCGGAGCCGTGGCCGCCAGATAATTTTTCAGTCCCAGGCAGGAGCCGACACAGTCCCCATCCGGCCGGATATGTCCCAGTATGGCCGCATTTTCTGCCTGCATAAGAATTTCCTTTATGGTTTCCATATACGCTCCTTTCTGTCTTATTCTTCCGTCTCTTCCTCCCGGTCTCCCATCACGTCGTCGATGAGCCTGCTCATATGGACGCCGTACTCGATGGACTGGTCCAGGATAAACGTGATCTCCGGCGTATTCCTCAGATTGACCGAGGACGCCAGGGCCCGGCGGATGTATCCCTCTCCGCTCTTCAAGCCCGCCAGCGTCTCTCTGGCCTCCTCCTCACTGCCCAGCACGCTGATATACGCCTTGCAGCTTTTCAGATCCGGCGCCACCTCCACCGCCACCACGGTGGTCATGGGGTGGATCCTGGGGTCCTTGACCTCTGTCCGGATGATATTGCTGAGCTCCTTTTGTACCTCACTGTTGATACGGATATTTTTAATGCTGTTTTTGCGCATATTCACACATCCTTCCGGGCTCTACCTGGGAACCTCCACCATGATGTAAGCCTCGACCATATCGTCCTCTTTTACATCGTTGAAATTCTCAAATACGAACCCACATTCAAAGCCCTTGGCCACTTCTTTCACGTCGTCCTTGAATCTCTTCAGGGAAGCCAGGGCGCCTTCATAGATCTGCTCGCCCTCTCTGGTGATGCGGATCTTGCAGTTCCTCTGGAACTTGCCGTCCGTCACATAGGAACCGGCGATGGTCCCGACACCGGAGGCCTTGAACAGCTGGCGGACGATGGCGTGGCCGATCACCTGCTCTTCATAGACAGGATCCAGCATACCCTTCATGGCGGCCTCCACGTCCTCGATGGCCTGGTAAATGACACGGTACAGGCGGATATCCACCTTTTCCCGCTCCGCCACAGATTTCGCCGTGGCATCCGGACGCACATTGAAGCCGATGATGATGGCGTTGGATGCGGAAGCCAGGCTCACGTCGGACTCATTGATGGCGCCGACGCCGCCGTGGATCACCTTCACCACTACTTCGTCATTGGAAAGCTTCATCAAGCTCTGCTTCACGGCCTCCACAGATCCCTGCACATCGGCCTTGATGATGAGATCCAGCTCCTTGACGTTGCCTGCCTGGATCTGACTGAACAGATCATCCAGGGACATCTTCGTCTTCGTATCGTCCAGAAGCTTCGTACGGCCCTCGGAGATAAAGGTCTCGGAGAAGCTCCTGGCTTCCTTCTCGGTCTCGGGAGATACGAAGATCTCTCCGGCAGCCGGCACGTCGTTGAGGCCCAGGATCTCCACAGGAGTGGAAGGACCTGCCTCCTTCACTCGGCGTCCCTTGTCGTCCATCATGGCCCTGACGCGGCCATGGCAGGGGCCGGCCGCGATGGCGTCTCCCACATGGAGCGTTCCCTTCTGCACCAGGATAGTGGCCACAGGTCCCTTGCCCCGGTCCAGCTCGGCCTCGATCACAAGGCCTCTGGCGCGGCGGTTGGGATTTGCCTTCAGCTCCTTCACCTCGGCGGTCAGAAGGATCATCTCCAGAAGAGTATCGATCCCTTCCTTCGTATGGGCGGATACCGGCACAAAGATGGTGCTCCCGCCCCAGTCTTCCGGCACCAGCTCATGCTCTGCCAGTTCCTGCTTCACCCGATCCACATTGGCGCTGGGCTTGTCGATCTTGTTGACCGCCACGATGATCTCCACTCCGGCGGCCTTGGCGTGGTTGATGGCTTCTATGGTCTGGGGCATCACGCCGTCGTCGGCGGCCACCACCAGGATCGCGATATCCGTGGCCTGGGCCCCTCTCATCCTCATGGCCGTAAAGGCTTCATGGCCGGGCGTATCCAGGAATGTGATCTTCTGGCCGCCTGCCTCCACCACGGAAGCGCCGATATGCTGGGTGATGCCTCCGGCTTCCTTGGCGATCACGTTGGTCTGGCGGATCGCATCCAGCAGGGAGGTCTTTCCATGATCGACGTGGCCCATGACGCACACCACCGGCGGACGGGGGACCAGCGTATCCTCCGGATCTTCCGTATCCTTGAGGAGCTCCTCGATCACATTGACCTTTACTTCTTTCTCGCAAAGGACGTCGAACTCCATGGCGATCTCCTCTGCCGTATCGTAGTCGATCTCCTGGTTGATGGTCACGATCTTGCCCTGCATGAACAGCTTCTTCACGATGGCGGAGGGCTGGAGCTTCATCTTGTCTGCCAGTTCCTTGATGGTCAGCGTCTCCGGCAGCACGATGGTCTTGATCTCCTCCACGGCAGGCTCCTGAGGCTTCACAGGAGGCTTCACGGGAGCCTTCATGCCGCGCTTTCCGGATTTCTTCTCGAAATCTTCTTCTTTCTTCTCGTATTTATTGCCCTGACGGCCGCCGGTCTTCTGCTTCTGCTTGCCCTGGTTCTTCTGGGTGCTGTCCAGACCGGGAGCCGGAACGGCGAAGCCGCCTCCTCTGCGGCCGTTCCTGCTGCCGCCCTGGGCGTTCCTGTCGCCGGAAGGCCTGCGGTTCCCCTCAGCCCCTCTCTGGCCTCCGTTTCTTCCGTCAGAAGGACCGCGTCCGCCGGGACGTCCCTGGCCGGCCGGCCGGGAATTCCTGTTGTCTCCGGAAGGCCTGCGGCCTCCATCGGCGCTCCTCTGGCCGCCTTCCGCAGGGCGCTGTCCGCGTCCTCTCTGCGCCTCCTGGCCGCTTCTCTCGGGCCTTCCGGACGGAGCTGCCGCCTGCGCCTTCATCTCCGGCTTTTCTTCCGGCTTCTTTGCCGCTTCCTGGGTCTCCGCCGCAGGCGCCGGCTTCATGGCAGGCTTGGGACCTACAGGACGTCCGGGCCTGCCCGGCTGTCCCGGCACTCCGGGACGTCCCGGAGCTCCGGGGCGTCTGGGACCTGCCGGACGGGCGCCGCCCTTCCCCTTCCCTGCCTGGGAGCTGTTCTGGGAACGGAATACGGCCGTGATCCGCTTTTTAGGCGCGGCCGCCTCTGCCTTGGGCTCCTCCTTGGGCGGAGCCGGCGGCGCGTAAGCCCGCCTCACCATATCGGCCTGCCCTTCGTCGATGACGCTCAAGGGGCTCTGAACGTTGACGCCGTTCGCCTGAAGCACATCCAGTATATCTTTATTGTTTTTATCTAACTCCTTCGCCAACTCATGTACTCTCATTTTTGCCATACTTACTACCTCCGTCTGATTACTCACTCTCTATCTGTTTTACCACAGCGTCCCGGAACCCCGCGTCTGTCAGCGCGACGGAAGCTCGGTACTCCCGGCCGATGGCAGCTCCCAGGTCCTCTTTTTTACCCCAAAAGTACAAAGGAACTTTATAGTAAGTACACATATCAGTGAACATTTTTTTCGTATTGTCCGAAGCATCCGCGGCTACGATCACCATGGCCGCCTTCCCGGACTTTACCGCCTTCTCTGTCAGGAACTCTCCGCTGACCAGCCTACCTGCCTTCATGGCCAGCCCCAGAAGAGACGCCACCCTGCTCTTTCTCAATGGCCTCCAGCTCCTTTCCAAGCTTCTCATATATCTCGCCGGAAACCGGCATCTTAAAGGATCTCTCGATTCCTCTTCCCTTCACCGCTTTTTCAAAACATTCCCGGGTGGGGCACAGATACGCGCCTCTTCCGTTCTTTTTGCCGGTGGCGTCGAAAAGGATCTCGCCTTCGGCTGTTTTCAGGATCCGGATCATATCTTTCTTGTTTTTCATTTCCCCGCATCCGATACACTGCCTTTGTGGACTTTTTTTCTTCACACTCATGGAATCACGCTCCGTTACGGATCATTCCTGCGGCTCTTCATAATATTCGCCGCCGTCCTCTCCGTATTCATATCCCTCTTCATAATCATAATCTTCGTAGCTGTCGTATTCCCCTTCCATGCCTTCCTCGTATCCGATCTCCTCCAAAAGGCCGGACTCCCTGGCCTGGGTCTCGCTCTTGATGTCGATCTTGAAGCCGGTGAGGCGGGCCGCCAGACGGGCGTTCTGTCCTTCCTTGCCGATGGCCAGGGAAAGCTGGTAATCCGGCACGATGACCTGCGCGCTCTTCTCCTCGTCGTCGGCCACCACGCAGATGACCTTGGCCGGGCTCAGGGCGTTTTCGATGAGCAGGGCGGAATTGTCGCTCCAGTTGATGATGTCGATCTTCTCTCCCCGAAGCTCCTCCACCACGGCGTTGACCCTGGCGCCGTTCAGGCCTACGCAGGCTCCCACCGGATCCACGTTGGGATCGTTGGAATAGACCGCCATCTTGGTCCTGGAACCGGCCTCCCTGGCAATGCTGCGGATCTCCACGATGCCGTCCTTCACCTCAGCCACCTCGGACTCAAAGAGCCGCTTGACCAGCTCCGGATGGGTCCTGGAGACCAGTACCCTGGGGCCCTTCGTGGTATCCTTCACTTCCAGGATGTAGACCTTGATCCGCTCTGTGGGCATGAAGGTCTCGCCCTTCACTTGCTCGTTTTCATTGAGCATGGCATCCACCTTGCCCAGGTTGATGCTGATGTTCTTCCCCAGGTATCTCTGGACGATCCCGGTGACCACTTCCCGCTCTTTTTCATAATACTGGTTGAACAGGATCTTCCGCTCTTCCTCGCGGATCTTCTGCAGGATCACGTTCTTCGCGTTCTGGGTAGCGATACGTCCGAATTCCTTGGACTTGATGGGCACCTGCGCCACGTCTCCCAGTCCCAGCCTGGGGTCGATCTCCCTGGCCTCCTCCAGAGAGATCTGGAGAACGGGATCCTCCACCTCTTCCACCACCTCGCGCTCCGCGTACACGGTGAAATTATACGTCTGCCGGTCCACCATAGCCTTTACGTTGTCCGCTTTTCCGAAATGCGTCTTGCAGGCCTGGATCAGAGAATTTTCAATGGCCTCCAAAAGAGTTTCTTTGCTGATGTCCTTTTCCTTTTCCAAAAGCTCAAGGGCTTCTTTCAGCTCTTTATTTTCCTTCATTTTTCCATTTCCTCCTCTTGGCTCCCTTCCGGGTCGTGTTCTCTCTATTCTGCGCCGCTCTCCCGCCGGATCAAAAATCAAAAGCCAGCCGGATCAGGGCAATATCCGCTTTTTCAAATACGGCGGCTTCTCCGTCCTCGTCCTCGATGGTCACGCTGTGGCTGTCATAGGCCGTAAGACGCCCCGTAAACTCCTTTTCATGGTCCCTGGGACGGTAAAGCCGGATCTCCACATCCTTTCCCAGGCTCCTGGCAAAATCCTTTTCCTTCTTCAAAGGACGGCCCAGTCCCGGCGAACTGACCTCAAAGATATAGCTCTCCTGGATATAGTCCTCCCGGTCCAGCACATCGCTGAAGGCACGGCTGATGACCTCGCAGTCATTTACCGCGATGCCGCCCGGCTTGTCGATGTAGGCCCGCAGATACCGGGTCCCTCCCTCTTTCACGAATTCCACATCCACCAGCTCAAACTGGTGAGCGTCCACGATGGGCTGCAAAAGCTCCTCGGTCCGCTTCTCGATATCTTCTCTCTTTGTCAGCATTCCGGCTCCCTTTCTCAAAGTCTCTGGAAATCCACGCTCTGCTCCTCAAAAGCCGCCTCCGCTCCGTCCTGGAGCCGCCGGCCTCTGTCCCGCAGAACCCAAAAACAAAGAGTGGACCCACGCCCACTCTTCATCCTGTCTTATTATTATCACAACGATTATAGCACAGATATACAGGGATTGCAAGCCCTTTTTATTCCTGCCCTTCCCGCTCCAACAGCTGATAGAGCTCCACTCCCAGCACTTCCGAAAGCCGTGTCAGGACCGGCAGATAGGGCGGATGCTCATAGGCGGAACGCTCCAGCTTCCATAAGTCCCGTTCCAGCATCCCCGCCTTCTCGGCCGCTTCCCTCCTGGTGAGCCCCGCCTGTTCCCGGTAATGCACCAGGTTCCTGGAAAGCGCCTCATAATATGCTGCGTTGCATTCCTTCGGCTTCTTTAACCGCGACATTCCCATCTGCCCTCCTTTTGTATTCTCCCATCTGGTTTCTATTGTACATGGTGGCGCCTCTGTTTGGAAGGTGTTTTTTTGTTTTTCCCCCTATTTTTCCAAGTTTCCGCCCCACCCTCCTGCCCGGAGAGCTCCCGCTCCCCTTCCCGGACATGTTTCCTCCGCCCGGGACGGCCCGCGGCCTGCGGCAGGCGGCGCGGTGAGCCGTCCCTAAACGGCGCGGGCCCGGCAGAGAGGTCGCGCTCCGCGGAAGGACCATTTCCCAGGGGTGGGCTGCCTGGGCGGGCTGTTCGCTGCGGCGGCGGCCGTCTCGCGGCGGCCGGAATGAAGCGGCAGGATCCTCCGCCTGCTGTGAGCCCCATGAGCGGCAGACCTCCTCTCCGCCGCAGCCGGGTCCCACGGAGCGTGTTTGCTCTATGGAAATGAAGTTTCTTTATAGAATAAAAAGCCCCGCAGGATTCTCCTGCGGGGCAGATCGTGGAAGCAATGGGGCTCGAACCCATGACCTCTCGCGTGTGAGGCGAACGATCATCCCAGCTGAGCTATGCTTCCGTTTCGATACCCCTTTATTTTATCATTATTTTTGGAATAGTCAAGACTTATCTGTACTTTTTTAAATTTTCATGATGCGCCGGCAGAAAGCGCCTGTCTCCGCAGTCCCGCGGGACGCTTCCCGCAAACGCCGCCGCGCCGCTTTGCGGCCGCCGGAAGGCTCCTGCCATGCGGCTCTTCCGCCCGCGGCGGGCCGCTTGGTACCGGCGGCGCTCATTCAGCGGCGGCAGGCGCAAAGCGGAGATCACATAAGCAGCAGGGTCCTCCGTCCGCGGCGGGAACCGTATGAGCGGCAGGATCCCTCTCCGCCGCAGACAGGTCCCACGGAATGTTTTTGCTCTATGGAACAAAGTTTTCTATATAACAAAAAAGCCCGCAAACCATGGTTTTGCGAACTTCTCAGATAAAACTTACGGAATAGCCTGTAGGGGAATCGAACCCCTGTTTCCGCCGTGAGAGGGCGGCGTCTTAACCGCTTGACCAACAGGCCATATTTAGGTATCCTCGTGGGATAATCGAGGCGACAAGATTCGAACTTGCGGCCTCCGCGTCCCGAACACGGCGCTCTACCAAACTGAGCCACGCCTCGATACCTTCGATAGTATAGCTTAAATTTTCCTTATTGTCAAGAAAATTTTTTCAATTTTTTTAAAAAATTTTTGAAGGTCATTTCATCAGCTTCTGGATGGTCCTGCACAGCTCATCCACCGACTCCTCTTTTCCGTCCCGGATGTCCTCCACCACGCAGCTTTTGATATGGTTGGAAAGCAGCGTCTTGCTGAAGGCGTTGAGGGCGGAGGATACCGCCTGGACCTGAGTCAGGATGTCCACACAGTACCGGTCCTCCTCCACCATAGAGCGGATCCCGCGGATCTGTCCCTCCATCCGGTTGAGCCGGTGGATCAGGTCTTTATATTCTTTCTCATTCCTGTGCTTCATGCGGGCGCAGTTCTTACATTCCTTTCCGCAGTCCATAGAGACCTCCCGTTTCAAGATTTCTTCCATTGCCGCCTATCTGTAGTGTAGCACAGCCGGCGTCTTAAGTCAAATGCCCCTGCCGGGTATCTGCCGCCAAACAGCGGCAGGGCCGAAAAGCTCTCCGGCTCCGGGACAGGCATCCCGCTCCAAAACCCCTCCGGCAAAAACGGCAGGCCCAAAGCAGGATCGATTCCTCCCAAGGCCGCCTCCGGAAGACGCGCCGGTGAGCGCCCGGCAAAGCGCCGGGCTCCCGCCGCGGGAGCCTCCTCTCTCCATCCGCCCGCTCTATACCAGGTCAAACAGGGAGAGCTGGTTGCTCCTGGGCAGATCTCCGAAGATGCCCATATCCGCCATCATGTCGATGGTACCCTTCGGCACCTTGGTCCTCTGCCAGAAATCTTCCAGCGACAGGAACTTTTCTCCTGTCTTCACCGCCTCCACCACGGCTTCCGCCGCCTTTCCGCCCAATCCGTCGATGGAGCTCAGGGAAGGCATCAGTTTCCCGTCGATGATCTGGAACCGGTCGGCGCTGGCCCTGTATACGTCAATGGGCATGAACTCGAAGCCTCTGGCGTACATCTCCTGGACGATGCGCATATCCCGCAGAGTGCCCTGCTCCTTCTGGGAGAGGGTGTCGGAGCGCTTCTTATAATCGGCCAGATAGTATTCCAGCTTGTCCCGCCCCTGGCACATCAGCTCATAGGAAAAGCCGGAAGCCCGGATGCTGAAAAAGGCCGCGTAATAGGCCAGCGGATAGAACACCTTACAGTAGGCGATCCTCCAGGCCATCATCACATAGGCCGCCGCGTGGGCCTTGGGGAACATATACTTGATCTTTTTGCAGGATTCGATATACCACTCCGGCACCTTCGCCTCCCGCATGGCCGTCTCCCACTCCGGCTTCAGGCCCTTGCCCTTCCGGACGCTCTCCATGATGGTGAAGGAAAGGCTTTTATCCATGCCCATGCCGATCAGATAGATCATAATGTCGTCACGGGTACAGATGGCTGTCTGGATGGTGGCCTGGCCGCTCAAGATCAGATCCTGGGCGTTTCCCAGCCACACATCGGTGCCGTGGGCCAGACCGGCGATGCGCACCAGGTCCGAAAAGCAGGTGGGCTTGGCGTCGATGAGCATCTGCATGGCAAAATCCGTGCCGAATTCCGGGATCCCCAAAGCCCCCAGCTTACAGCCTCCGATGTCCTCGGGACTTATGTGCAGGGCGGACGTATTCTGGAACAGGCTCATGACCTCCTTGGAATCCAGAGGGATCTCCCTGGCGTTTAAGCCGGTCAGATCCTCCAGCATACGGATCATGGTGGGATCATCGTGTCCCAGAATATCCAGCTTCAAAAGATTGTGGTCAATGGAGTGATAGTCAAAATGGGTGGTGATGATGTCCGAGCTCATATCATTGGCCGGATGCTGCACCGGGGTAAAGGAGTTGATCTCCTCTCCGTGGGGCATGACCACGATGCCGCCCGGATGCTGTCCGGTGGTCCGGCGGACGCCGACGCAGCCCTGGACGATGCGGTTGATCTCCGCGTTCCTCTTGTGGACGCCCCGCTCCGCAAAATAATTCTTCACATATCCGTAGGCCGTCTTGTCGGCCAGGGTGCCGATGGTCCCGGCCTTGAAAGTATGGCCCTTTCCAAAGATCACCTCTGTGTACGCGTGGGCTTTGCTCTGATATTCCCCGGAGAAATTCAGGTCGATATCCGGCTCCTTGTCTCCCTTGAACCCCAGGAAGGTCTCAAAAGGAATATCGAATCCGTCCTTCTTAAGGGGCGCGCCGCAGACGGGACAAGTCCTGTCCGGCATATCGCAGCCCGCGCCGCCGCTGTACTTCTTCACGTCCTCCGAATCAAAATCACTGTAATGGCATTTCGGGCAGTAATAATGGGGCGGCAGCGGATTCACCTCCGTGATCCCCGACATGGTGGCCACGAAGGAAGAGCCCACGGATCCTCTGGAGCCCACCAGATACCCGTCGTCATTGGACTTCTTCACCAGCTTCTGGGCGATGATGTACATGACGGCGAAGCCGTTGGTGATGATGGAATGGAGCTCCTTTTCCAGTCTGGTCTCCACCACCTCCGGAAGCTGTTCTCCGTAAATGGACCTGGCCTTCTCATAGCACATGGTCCGGAGCTCCACGTCGGAATTCTCGATGACGGGAGGACACTTATCCGGCCGCACCGGGGCGATGGGCTCGCACAGATCCGCGATCCGGTTGCTGTTCTCCACCACCACCTCATAAGCTTTTTCCGCCGGAAGATAGTCAAACTCCTTCAGCATCTCCTCCGTCGTCCGCAGATACAGGGGCGCCTGGTTGTCGCAGTCGTCAAATCCCTGCCCCGCCATGATGATCCTCCGGTAGACTTCATCCTCCGGATTCAGGAAATGAACGTCGCAGGTGGCCACCACAGGCTTTCCGAAATGGTCTCCCAGCTCCACGATCTTTCTGTTTAAGTTCCTCAGATCCTCCTCGCTCTCGATGCCGTGCTTTCCTTCCCGCAGCATAAACGCGTTGTTTCCGGTGGGCTGGATCTCCAGATAGTCATAGAACTTCACCAGCCTTTCCAGCTCCTCGTCCGGCGCGCCGGAAAGGACTGCCTGGAACAGCTCCCCCGCCTCGCAGGCCGATCCGATGATGAGCCCCTCCCTGTACTTGGCCAGCTGGCTCTTGGGGATCCTGGGCCTCCTGGCAAAATACGTCAAATGGGACATGGAGACCAGGCGGTAGAGGTTGACCCGCCCCACCTCGTTCCTGGCCAGGATGATCACATGGTAGGTGGGCAGCTTCCGGATGTTTTCCACCGACATGCTCCCCAGCTCATTGACCTTGTCCAGAGTATCCGCCTGTTTTTTCAAGAGCCTCTCGATGAACGCCGTAAAGATATGGGCCGTCGCCTCCGCATCGTCCACGGCCCGGTGGTGGTTTTCCAGGGAAACGCCCAGGGCCTTGGCCACCGTATCCAGCTTGAACCGCTTAAGCTCCGGCAGCAGGATCCTGGCCAGAGCCACCGTATCCACCACGGTGGGCTTAAAATCCCGGCCCAGAAGAGCGGCGTTGTGCTCGATAAAGCTCATATCGAAAGAGGCGTTGTGGGCCACCATCACGGCCCCCTGGCAGAATTCCAGGAACCGGGGCAGCGCGGCCTCGATGGGATCCTCTCCCATCACCATCCCGTCGTTTATGCCCGTGAGTTTTTCGATCTCAAAGGGAATGGGCGTCTGAGGATCCACAAAAGCGGAAAAACGGTCCGTGATCTCCCCTCCCTGCACTTTCACCGCGCCGATCTCGATGATCTTGTTCTTGGCAGCCGAAAGCCCTGTGGTCTCGATGTCAAAGACCACATAAGTGTCCATCAGGGACTGGTTCCCCGACCGGACCACCACCTCCTTGAGATCGTCCACCAAATATCCCTCCAGGCCGTAGATCACCTTGAAGGGTTCTGTCTTTATGGTCTCAAACTGCGGATAGGGAAAGGTGTGAAAGGCTTCGGGAAAAGCCTGTACGCAGCCGTGATCGGTGATGGCGATGGCTTTCATGTCCCACTCCCTGGCCCGCTTTATGATGTCCTTTACATCGGAGACGCCGTCCATATCGCTCATCTTGGTGTGGCAGTGCAGCTCCACCCGCTTCACCTCGCTGTTGTCCTGACGCTTGGAGGTAAAATCCGCCGCCCGGCGGATCCCGGTGACAGAGCCAATGGTCAGCTCTCCGTCAAACTTGTCGATGTTGGTGACGCCTTTGATCTTGAGGAAGGCTCCCACCTTCAGAAAACCCTGCACCTCTTCCAGAAGCTCCGGTTTTATGAACATCTTGACCGTGATGGTATCGGTAAAATCCGTCACGTCAAAGATCATGATGGTCTTCCCGCTCTTCAACGGCTTTTCTTCCTTCCGGATCACCTTCCCGCAGACCACCGTCTCTCCGATCTCCCCGATGATCTGGTCTAAAGGCGTCTCCTCGCCGTCGTCAAAATCGTATCCATAGAGCACATCGTCGTGGTGGACCTTGACCTTCCTGCTGTAATGGCTGTTCTTCCTGTAGGCGCCCCGGTTCAGACTCTTCTCTTCCGTCTTTTCCGGCGTTCTGGCAGATAAAGCCGCCCGTTCCGCCGCCTGGGCCGCCCGCTTCCGGATCGCCTGCTCCTTCTCTTCCTCCCGCTCCCGGCTCCGGCACTGGCTGTAGAGATAGCGCACCTCGATATGGAAGCCGCACCGTTCATTGAAGACCTTTTCCAGGACCCGCTTCAGCTCGTCCGTCCTGCTCTTGGTCACCAGGTCGTCTTCCACCGTCAGCGCCAGGATCCCCGGCTCCGGAAATTCCCATTTGGCCTTTCGGAATATATTGTACTCGATGAGGCTGTAAGTCTTGAGCTCCAAGAGCAGACTGTCCCGGTAGGCCTCCATCAGCTTCTCCGGCGTATACTGGGCCGAGAGGCGGTACCGCTCCTGGATATGTATGGAAGTCTGGTAATCCCGGAACAGCTGCTTCTTGACGGCCCCCTCCAGCATATAGATATTCCGCTTATGGATCAGCCTGTCGGAGACGATATAAATGCGGATCTCGCTCCTGTCCTTTTTCGCCGTGACTTTCTCCACGAAGACCATTTCCAAAAGATCCCGCAGCTCATCGGAAACCGTAAGCCCCGGCACGACTTCACAGAATTTTTTCTCCATGCTCTACTGTTCCTCCCAGTGAAGCAGCTCCTCCCGCAGCACATCCAGGAGCTCTTCCTCCGGCACCTTCCGCACCACCTGCCCCTTCTTGATGAGCAGGCCTTCTCCGATGCCTCCCGCAATGCCGATGTCGGCCTCTTTGGCCTCGCCCGGTCCATTGACCACGCAGCCCATGACCGCCACCTTCAGATCCAGATGGTCCATGCCGGAAACCATGGTCTCCACCTGTCCGGCCAGCCGGATCAGATCGATCCTGGTCCGTCCGCAGGTGGGGCAGGAGATCACCTCTATGCCGCCCTTCCGCAGACCCAGATCCCGCAGGATATGCTTGGCCGATTTGATCTCCTCCACCGGATCCCCAGTGAGAGATACGCGGATGGTATCGCCGATGCCCAGATAGAGGATGATACCCAGTCCCACGGCAGATTTGATATTTCCGGAAAACACCGTACCCGCTTCCGTGATCCCCACATGGAGGGGATAGGGACACTGCTCCGCCATCCGCTTGTGGGCTTCCACGCACATGGGCACATTGGAAGACTTGATGCTGACCACCAGGTTGTCATATCCCATATCTTCAATGTAGCGCACCTGCTTAAGGGCGCTTTCCACCAGGCCCTCCGCCGTGACGCCGCCGTATTTTTCCACCAGATCCTTTTCCAGGGAACCGCTGTTGACGCCGACCCGGATGGGGACGTCCCGTTCCGCGGCAGCCTTCACCACCGCCCGGACCCGCTCGTCGCTGCCGATGTTGCCGGGATTGATGCGGATCTTGTCCGCTCCGTTCTCGATGGCCCCAATGGCCATCCGGTAATCAAAGTGGATATCCGCCACCAGAGGGATATGGATCTGTTTCTTGATCTCTTTCAGAGCCTTGGCCGCCTCCATGGTTGGGACCGTGCAGCGGACGATGTCGCAGCCGGCCTCCTCCAGCCGGAGGATCTGGGCCGCCGTAGCCGCTGCGTCCTCGGTCCTGGTATTGGTCATGGACTGGATCAGGATGGGACTCCCCCCTCCGATGACCCGGTCTCCGATCCGTATCCGCTTCGTATGCTCCCGATAAGCCATTGTCTCTCCTCCTCTATCCGACGATGCGCATCACATCGTTAAACAGGACAAATACCATGAGCGCCATCAAAAGGAGGATCCCCACCGCGTGGACCATCCCCTCCTTCTCCCTGGGAACAGGCTTTCCCCGGATGATCTCGATCAGGATGAAGACCAGGCGGCCTCCGTCCAGAGCCGGGATCGGCAGAAGGTTCAAGACTCCCAGATTGACACTCAATAGGATGCTGAAATTCAGTAAGTTCAAAAATACATAGAGAGCTCCGTCGGAACGGCTCTGCTCCACCACCTGCCCCACCATGTTGACGATCCCCACAGGCCCGGACAGATCATCCACGCCTGCCTGGCCGGTAAAGAGCATTTTCAGGGTGGTAAAAGTATAGCTCATCCAGTAACGGACCTCGGAGAAGCTGTTCCGGATGACGGAAAGCGCTCCCGCGTCCTTATTCCGGTAGCTGTAAGCCTCCATCCCCAGGGTATTGGCCGTATATTTGACCGGCGTCACCGTCAGGTCAAAGGCCGCTCCGTCCCGTTCCAGGGTAAACGTCACGGGCGTGTTCTCCTGAAGGGGATTTTTTTCAAAATAGGCCGACAGCTCTGCTCCCGTCCCGATGGGCGTCCCGTCCACGGCCGTGATGACGTCGCCCACCTGGGCTCCCTGGCGGGCCATATCCAGTTCCTCATTGAGCTGCGTGATCTGGGCCGGCTCGTCGGAGCTGTAGTAGGTAAACCCTGTCATATAAGCTTCATAGGAGGGATCCAGCTGCGTCGTATATGTCTCCCCGTCCCGCTCATACTCGATGACGATGGGAGAGCCGTCCATGGGATGGTTCAGAAAATACAGCTCGATATCCCGCCCCAGGACGATCTTATGACCGTCGATGGATTTGATCCTGTCTCCTTCCTCAAGCCCCGCCTCATCGGCTCCGTAGCCCTCATTGATGTAGTAGACCACAGGCTCATTGACCCCGGCCAGGCTGAGGACGATCACCGACATCACGAAAGCCAGGATAAAATTAAAGATCGGACCGCCGACGACCACGGCAAACCGTGCGAAGGGAGACTTGCTGTTGAAAGAATCCTCGCTCTCATCCTCATCGTCCTCCCCTACCATCTGGCAGGAGCCTCCAAATGGGATGGCTTTCAGGGAATACCTGGTCCCCCCCTTGACCTTGCTGAGCAGCCGGGGCCCCATGCCCACGGAAAACTCCACAACGCCAATGCCGTTCTTCTTGGCCAGCAGGAAGTGTCCGAACTCATGGGACACCACCAGCAGGCTGAATACGAGAATGGCCAGCACGATACTTAAGAACATAATTTCTACCACCTGTCTTTAATATAGGAATAAGTCTGCGCCTCCGCTTCCAGGATCTCCGGAAGTCCCGGATCCGGCGCCGGACAGTGAGCCGCCATGGCGGCGCCGATCACATCCGTGATCTGCAGATACCCGATCTCTCCCCGCAGGAACGCCGCCACAGCCCATTCATTGGCCGCATTGAACACCGTGGGCATGGTCCCTCCCCGGCGCCCCGCCTCATAGGCCAGGGCCAGCCCCGGGAAGTTCGTAAGATCCGGCTCCTCAAACCGGATCTCCTGAAGCTTCCAGAAATCCAGCCGCGGTCCCGGCATGGGACGTCTCTCGGGATACAGGAGGGCGTACTGGATGGGAAGCTTCATATCCGGCACCCCCATCTGGGCCATGACGGCCCCGTCCTCAAACTGCACCATGGAATGGATGATGCTCTGGGGCTGGATCACCACCTGCACCTGATCCATCTCCACGCCGAAGAGCCACCTGGCCTCCATGACCTCCAGGCCTTTATTGACCATGGTGGAGGAGTCGATGGTGATCTTGTGGCCCATGGACCAGTTGGGATGATGGAGGGCATCCTCCAGCTTCACATCCCGCATTTCTTCTCTGGTCTTTCCCCGGAAAGGGCCTCCGGAGGCGGTCAGGAGGATCTTGTGGATCTTGTTTCCCGCTTCCCCGTTGAGACACTGGAATATGGCGCTGTGTTCGCTGTCCACCGGCAGGATCCGCACTCCGTATTTCTCCGCCAGGGGCATGATCAGATGTCCCGCCGTCACCAGAGTTTCTTTATTGGCCAGGGCAATATCCTTCCCCGCCTCGATGGCCGCCATGGTGGGGCGGATGCCGATCATCCCCACCAGCGCCGTCACCAGCACATCGGCAGATTCCTCCGTGGCCGCCGCCAGAAGGCCTTCCATGCCTCCCAGGACCCGGATCTGCGTATCCGCCAGGCGAACGGCCAGCTCCTTTGCCGCCTCCTCATCCCAGAGGCTCACCAGCCTGGGAGAAAACTCCCTGGCCTGGGCCTCCAAAAGGGCCGCGTTGCTCCCGGCCGCCAGAGCCGTCACTTCAAGATCCCGGTTCTGCCGGACCACTTCCAGAGTCTGGGTCCCGATGGAACCGGTGGAGCCTAAGACTGAAATCCGTTTCATTACACAGTATCCCCCCTTCTTCCGTGGTTATCATAAAAACCTCTGCAGAGCCTGCAGCCCCTCCGTCAGGAGGACGATGGTATAGTAGATCCCGGGAGCCACAAAAATCACGCTGTCAAACCGGTCCAGGATCCCGCCATGGCCGGGGATCAGCTTCCCATAGTCTTTCACGCCGTGGTTTCTCTTGATGGCGGAGGCGGCCAGATCCCCGATCTGGGAGATCACGGCTCCCACCATGCAGATCACCACGCAGTCCAGGACGGGATTCCCCAGGGAGATCCCGAGCCCGCCGCGGAACACGGCTCCGTAGATGGCCCCCAGGATCCCGGCGCCCAGGATTCCGCCCACGGCGCCCTCCACGGACTTCTTCGGGCTCAGCTTCGGCGCCATCTTATGCTTCCCGAAGAGCATGCCGGCGCAGTACGCGCAGGTATCGCAGCCCCAGGAGCTCAAGAATACCAGCCAGACCAAAAGCTTTCCCCCGTCCATGGTCCTGGTCCTGTAGATATAGGACAGCATGACCGCCACATAGATCAGCCCAAAAAACACGGTCATCACCTGTCCCGCCTGATATTTGGGAAAGGTAAAGACATAGACCGCCATCAGGACCATCAGAAACGCCACAAAAAAGATCACGGGCATGGTATCGGTCTGGGGCGTCCCGGAAAAAGCCAGGAGCAGCCAGTAGACCACTGCCGCCAGATAGCCCACCGCTCCGAGAAGGCCCTTATGGGCATCCACGGTCCGGTAGAGCTCATACATCCCAATGAGCGAGATGATGCCAAGACCTGCAGCCAGCACGTTTCCTCCCAGCACCAGAAGAAAAACGGCCACCGCCACCAGTACGATCCCGCTCATAAGCCTCGTCCAAAACATCCTATACCCCTCCAAACCTTCGTTCTCTCTTATTATATTGTTCGATGGCTTTTATCAATTCCTCTTTGTCAAAATCCGGCCACAGCACGTCGGTGAAGTAGAGTTCCGTGTAGGCGGACTGCCACAGCAGGAAATTGGACATCCGCTGTTCTCCGCTGGTGCGGATCAAAAGATCCGGATCCGGGATCTGCCTGGTATCCAGATAAGCGGAAACGGCCGCTTCGTCCACTTCTTCCGGAGACAGCTTTCCATCCCGGCAGTCCTCCATCATCCGCCTCACGGCACGGACCATCTCGTCCCGGCTTCCGTAATTGACGGCGATGGTAAAGGTCAGCCCCGTATTGTCCTTGGTGTCTCCTTCCAGACGGCCGATGCCCTCTATGATGTCCGGAGCGAAGCGGCTCCGCTCCCCGATCATCAGGACCCGCACATTGTTCCTGGTGGCCACCTTGAGGAGCCGTTTCATATAATAGCGGAACAGCTGCATAAGGGTCCCCACTTCTTCGTCGGACCGCTTCCAGTTCTCTGTGGAAAAAGCATACACCGTCAGATAGCCGATCCCCAGCCTGGCCGCATCCTCCACGATCTGTTCCACCGCCTTGCAGCCCTCCCTGTGTCCCATGCTCCGGGGAAGGCCTCTTTTATTCGCCCACCGGCCATTTCCATCCAGGATGATGGCCACATGTCTGGGCACCTTACATTCCTCCATACTCCCTCCTGTGCAGACAAAACTCCATGGGGGATCTCCAGCCCCATGAAGCAAAAAGGGCAGGTTCTTTTTTCCTGCCCCTCTCCCTCATATCACGCTGCTATACGGTCATGATCTCTTTGCTCTTGACCTCGATCTCCTTGTCCACCTTCTCGATGTACTTATCCGTCATCTTCTGGATCTTGTCTTCATACTGCTTCTGCTCGTCCTCGGAGATCTCTCCGCCCTTCTGCAGCTTCTTCACCGTATCGTTGGCATCCCGGCGGATATTGCGGATCGCCACCTTGGCGCCGTCGCCCTTTTTCTTCACGTCCTTGGCCAGTTCTTTTCTGCGCTCCTCTGTCATCTCCGGAAAGACCAGACGGATCACGCTGCCGTCGTTGCTGGGGTTGATCCCCAGGTCAGAAGTCAGGATGGCCTTCTCGATGTTCTTGATGAGACTCTTTTCCCAGGGCTGGATCAAAAGCATCCGGGGCTCCGGCACAGAGACATTGGCCACCTGCTGGATCCCGCTGGGCACTCCGTAATAATCCACAGTAAGCTGGTCCAGCACATGGGGATTGGCGCGTCCGGCACGGATGGAAGCATACTCGCTCTTCAGCACGCTGACTGCTTTTTCCATCTTGTCCTCAAATACCTTTAATTTTTCATCCATATAAACGTCCTCCCTTATTCATCCACCGTCACTGTGGTGCCGGTAATAGTTCCTTTCATGGCATTGCGGATGCCGTCCTTCTCTCCCAGCCCGAACACCGCCATAGGCATATGGTTCTCCATGCACATGATGGAGGCCGTCATATCCACCACCGCCAGCCTCTTCTCGATCACCTCGCCGATGGACACCGTATCGTACTTCCTGGCAGCCGGATTGGTCTTGGGATCGCTGTCGTAAACTCCGTCCACGGCCTTGGCCAGGAGGATCACGTCCGCTTCCATCTCGATGGCGTAGAGGGCGACTGTCGTATCGGTGGAGAAATAAGGATGTCCCGTGCCTCCGGCAAAGAACACAGCCTTTCCCTCTTTCATGGCCCTGTCCGCTTCGTCCTTGGAAAACAGCTTCGTCATGGTCCCGCAGGCAAAGGGCGTAAAGATCTCGGTCTCCATCCCCACGGAACGGAAGATCTCCGACACATAGATGCAGTTCATCACCGTGGCCAGCATCCCGATCTGGTCGGCCTTGGCCCTATCCATGGCGCCTCCGGAACGTCCTCTCCAGAAATTGCCTCCGCCGATGACGATCCCGATCTGGATCCCCTCCTCCAGGGAAGGCTTCACCTGTTCGGCCACCCCGCGGACCACCGACTCATCAAATCCTCTGCCCGCCGGCCCGGCCAGAGCCTCGCCGCTAAGCTTCAAAAATACGCGCCTCGCTTTATCCATAATCTCCCTCTCATCTTTCCAATAGTCGACTATAGTATATCACAACCTCCCCCGGGTGTACAAGTTATAAATTGATAAAAAGCCGTCCGGCAAAAAAGCTCCCGCTATGCGGGATCTCCGCCCGCGGCGGGACGCATAACCGGCAAACATCCTCTCCGCCGCAGTGCGCTCCCACGGAGTGTTTTTGCTCTATGGAAACAAAGTTTCCTATGGAGCAAAAAAGAGATCCCGCAAAAGCAGGATCTCTCCGCCGGAGGCGGCCCGGAAACAGGCCGCCCTCCTAATTATGTCATTTATTCTCCCAACACTTCCACGTCGATATTCATCATCTTGCAGATGGTCTTCAGCTCGTCAATGTGATCGCCGTACACGGCATGGGCGTGGTTGGCGTCAAAGTTGTCCAGGAATACATGATAATCAAAGTGCAGCTTCGCGAAGTTGTGAGGCCACTCCTTGTTGGTCAGCTCCTCCCGCTCCTTGGGCATGGACACCAGGTCTGCCGTGAACATCACCATCCTGTACCTGCGCTTTCCGTTCTCATCCATGGAACGGCAGAGCCTTGCGATGGTGCAGAGGCCGGGAGCCGTCTGGCAGTTCACATGGCAGCCGCCGCCGGCATAGATGTCCAGGCAGGGATACAGGGTCACGTTCTTCAGGTTCTCATCGGGATCGTCGCTCTTTCCCGCGTACCAGGTGGATTCGGAACCGCAGTTGCAGAATTCCAGTACCTGGTTCTCCTCATCCCAGTGACGCACATCCATGAATACCACAGGATCGTTGGTGAGGAGTTTCAAGATCTGCATGGTAAGGGCCGCGTCGGAGTCTGCCTCGCAGGCGTAGACCACCGGCTCCTTGGGACCATCCCAGTCATAGGGATCGTTCATGAAAGCCGCGGCGATACATTCTGTGCAGTAATGGCAGCTCATGTCATAATGACATTTCACGCCCACAAAATCAAACTCATTTTCCTTCTGGATCCTCTTGATGGCCTCATAATGGCGGATCTGGGTCTTCAGCTTCTCCGGCGTCAGTTTCTTTCCGTCATACTCAATGGCGGCGCATTTCTCCGTCAGCCAGTTGAAAGCCTTCTCCACCTGCTCCTCCGGCACTTCCTCCGCCAGGCGGACGATCTCGCTCTCATCGCAGTGCTCGATGTCCACGCCGAACTGATCCTGCCAGTCCTGCATATCCACCGTGGCGCTGTACATCCCCAGGGAGCGGCCGCCGATGAGGCCGTACTTCTGGCCGTTTAAGCTGTTTACCACATGGGCGCACTTGGCAAAGGTGATGATCCTCTCCAGCACTTCCGGATCGTTGAAATCCCCATATGCCCGGAAATGCGTGATGCCCTGCTGGTTCAGAGCTCCGCCGGCCGCCAGCATGGCCACCATGCCCGGCCAGTCAGGATTTAATTGAGCCGCCAGCAGATAAGGTCCCTGGCCGTACTTGGCCGCAATGGCCGAAAAATTGGGCCACGCAAAGACTCCATAGGAGAAAATGGTCCCGTCCACGCCCTTTGCCTTCAGCTTCTCTGCCTCTGCCCTGGCAGAAGCCACCGACGTCACCAGATTGTCCGCCACGACCACATCTACACGTCCGTCCTTTTCCAGCGCGGCACGGATCACATCCAGCTGATGCTGCACCACGTCCTTGCTCTTCTCATGGACCACCGGATCTCCGTCGGACAATCCCATCAGGCCCAGAAGAGGCTTTTTGCTCCACCCTGCCATAAAAATCCCTTCCTTTCTTCTGGTTCGCTGCCCCCGCAGCACACATCTTCTTTTTCATATATGAAATTAATTATTTCATATATTAATATTATAGCATAGACAAAACTGGTTGACAAACCTTTTTTCGCGCCTCCCGAAACTTCTCCCAAGACTGCAAAACGCATTGACCTGCCGAAGCTTCCATGTTATGTTTAAACTATCATATCAGAGGAGGGAAACTGTATGAAATACAATATCCAGGGCGGTAATCTGCCTGTCGTCATCTGCGAATTGGAAAACGGAGAACAGATCATCACCGAGCGGGGCTCCATGAGCTGGATGTCCCCCAATATGGCCATGGAGACCAGCGGCGGAGGCGGCCTCGGCAAAGCCTTCGGCCGGATGTTCGCCGGTGAAGCCATTTTCCAGAATATCTACACGGCCCAGGGAGGTCCCGGCATGATCGCTCTGGCCTCCAGCTTTCCCGGCTCCATCCGTCCCATCGAGATCACGCCCGGAAACGATCTCGTGGTGCAGAAGAGCGGCTTCCTGGCCTCCACCGCCGGCATAGGGCTCTCCGTATTTTTCCAGAAGAAGCTGGGAGCCGGCTTCTTCGGCGGCGAGGGCTTCATCATGCAGCGCCTCTCCGGTCATGGCCTGGCCTTCCTGGAGATCGACGGCGCCGCCATCGAATACGACCTGGCGCCCGGGCAGCAGCTGGTGGTGGACACCGGATACCTGGCGGCCATGTCCGCCACCTGTTCCATCGACATCCAGAGCGTCCCCGGCCTCAAGAACAAGTTCCTGGGCGGCGAAGGCTTTTTCAATACCCGCATCACCGGGCCCGGCCATGTGATCCTGCAGACCATGCCCGTCAGCGGAGTGGTAAAGGCCCTCCAGCCCTTCCTCAATAACAGCGGAAACTCTTGACGCAAAGCCCCCTCCGGAAATGATCCGGAGGGGGGTATTCATCGCAACATATCCAATATTTTCATGACCTGCATGGTCTCTGCCTGCCACTCTTTCGGCTGTGCCCAGTCTTTCTCCTCCAGAGCCTTCACAAAATCCCGGAGCTCATAGATCATCCTGTTTACGCCGGGAAGGTCCTCTATGAAGCGGCTTTCTCCGCTCCGCAGATGGAGGGACGCCTTTCCCCAGGTGTTTCCCGCGTTCTCCACCAGGATATAACCTTTTTCTCCTTCGATGAGTCCCGTATTGGCGCCGTCGCAGTCCTTGGCTCCCATACAGGTACAAACGAATCCGTCATAGCGCAGGACTGCCGTTCCGGAGCAGTCGATCCCGTTGAAGCCCCGGTTGGGATAGTACGCCGCTTCCCTGGGCGGTCCGAAGAGACCCGCCGCGCTGTGGAGATTATATACATTGATGTCCCGCAGAGCCCCGCCGTCATAGGCCGGATCGAAGACATTGGTGACCTTTCCTTCCAGATAGGCATCGTACCTGCTGGAATACTGGCTGTAATTGAAATACGCCAGCCGCACCGGACCGATCCCGGAAAGCCACTCCTTCACCTGCCGGTATACCGGCATATGCAGGACTGTGATGGCCTCCATCAAAAGCAGCCCTTTTTCCTGCGCCAGACGAAAGAGGATTTCCGCCTCCTCTGCCGTGCCCACAAAAGGCTTCTCGCAGATCACATGCTTTCCCGCTTCCAGGGCCGCCTTCCCATAGGAGCAGTGAAGGCTGTTGGGGGAAGCGATATAGACTGCATCGATCTGCGGATCTGCCAGCATGGACGGAAGGTCCGCATACCATTTCCGGGCGCCGTGCTTTTCCGCGAACTCTGCCGCTCTCGCCTCTGTCCTGGAATAGACGGCCTCCAGGGAGACGCCCTCCGTCTGGGACACTGCTTCCAAAAAAGTATCTACGATGGTTCCGCTTCCGATGGTTGCCAGCCGCATTTTCTTTTCCTCCCGATCTGATCTGCTTCCAGGATACCACAAAAAAACGGAGATGGGAATATCCCATCTCCGTCTCAGGTACAAAATTAGTTGTTCTTCATCAGCCTCTCGGAAATCTCCGCAGCCTTCTCATATACCCAATGTACATGCTCATCGGGAGTATCCAGATGCAGGGTGCAGTCTGCGCCGATGATCACGCCAGTGGTACCGGCTTCTTCTACGATCTGCTCTACGTAATCCTGGATCTCTTTCTTGGAACCAACGCAGATCAGGTCTGTGTTGTTGTTGCCGAAGCCTGCGATGACGCACTTGTTGTGGAACAGCTTCTTGCCTTCTGCAACAGGAACGTTCTCCGCATGTACGGCCCAGTTGATGACGCTGCAGTCATAGTCGGTGTAGATGGAAAGGTTGTTGAGGTTTCCTCTCCAGCCGCAGATATGGAGCAGGTTGTCCTTCCTGAGGGAGTTGGCCTTGGCGATGATCCTCTCCTCGCCGGGTTCTACATACTTCTTGTAGATCTCGGGAACGATCTCACGGTTGAAGCAGGATACGCTGAAGTAGATACCATCCATGATGCCGGCGCCTACTACCTTGTCGATCAGCTTCTCGGTATAGTCCGCGATCACATCAAGACCTACCTGCATAGCGGCAGGATCTTCCTGGATCAGCTGAGCGATGGGGGCAACCGTCGCATCCTTATACTTGTCGGGATGGGTCTGGTTCATCCTGTGGTTGATCTGGAAAGTGGGGGAGAAGATGTTGTAATACATCAGCACATCGTTGCCATAGATCTCTCTGGTAGCCTTCGCGAACTCCACGCAGGTATCCAGATACTTGTCCATCTCATCGGTGGCCTTGAAATTCCTGAAATCCGCAGCGCAGTTCATCTCTTCATAATTGAAGGGCATGAAGAACAGGCCGTCGGTCATGACCTTTACAAAATCAGGATCGAACTCTTCCTTAAATTTCTTGGCGCCTTCCAGATTCTGCTTGATGTACTCAGGATTGTGGAAACCGTCAACCAGCTCGTCATCCAGGAAATGATGCCAGAATCCCACTAACAGCTTGTTGGTGGGCTCATTGTGAAACGTCTTTAAAACCAGTTCTTTTCTGTCCATAATACCTCTCCTTATTTTTTTATTGACTTCTCTTATACTATACACGGTTTTGCCATTGAAATCAATGCCAATATGATTAGTCCTGTAAAAAATTTTTCCCAATAAGAAATCCAAGTTAGGAATCCTGCACAAATCTCCGCCCTTTTTGAGCAAACAGACGGCTGCGAAAGGCCTCACCGGAGGCGAAAGACCGGAGAGCACAGCAGCTGCGGGAGCATGAGACGGCAATCCGGACGGACACAGGACGGCGCCCGCGCCGGAAGAAGATCCCCCTGTCCGGCCTTCCCCATGCACTCCCACGAACAAGCCAGACAATACCGGGCACCCCCTGCTCCGCATGAACGCCGCGCTGCGTGCTTTCCCCGCAGCGCCCAGGTCAGCGGACAGCGGACGTGCAAAGCCCTTCCCCACGCGGGCAGCACTCTGTGCGCTTTCCCACGAACCCCGCGCTGCGCGGAGCGTGATCGCGAACGGACAGCGGCCGGGCACTGCCCGTCCGCACGCGGGCAGCACTCTGTGCGCTTTCCCACTAATCTCACGCCGCGCTCCGTTTGCGTTCACCAAGTGGGAAATGCGTCGTAAAATGCCCGCATACAAACAGAGGGCCACAAACCTCCGCAAGCAAGCTCGCTTCGGTCTGCGGCCCTCTGTTTATTTATCCGTTCGCTTTACTCAAAGCTTTCGCGTTACTCTTCAACGCCGTACAGCTTGACCAGCTTCTGCAGGTGAGCGTACTTGGCCTTGGACTGAGCCTCGGCAGCGTCAAACAGCTTCTCAGCTCTCTCGGGGTTCGCGCGCATTAAGGAGTTGTAACGCACTTCGCCGTTGAGGAATGCCTTGTAGTCTCCCGTAGGAGCCTTGCTGTCCAGGCTGAATGCAGGCTTGCCCTCAGCAGCCAGCTCCGGATTGTAGCGGAAGTTGAACCAGTAGCCTGCCTCAACTGCTGCCTTCTCCTCAAGCTGAGCCTTTGCCATACCGGCCTTGATGCCGTGGTTGATACAAGGAGCGTAAGCGATCACCAGGGAAGGTCCCGGATATGCCTCTGCCTCTGCCAGAGCCTTGACGCACTGATTCATATCCGCGCCCATGGCGATCTGAGCCACATATACATAACCATAGCTCATGGCGATGGCTGCCAGATCCTTCTTCTTCACATCCTTGCCGCCTGCCGCGAATTTAGCGATGGCGCCGGTAGGAGTAGCCTTGGAGGACTGTCCGCCTGTATTGGAATATACCTCGGTATCGAATACCATGATGTTGACATCCTTGCCGCTGGCCAGTACATGGTCAACACCGCCGAAGCCGATGTCGTATGCCCAGCCGTCGCCGCCGAAGATCCACTGAGACTTCTTAGCCAGGAAATCCTTGTCCTTCAGGATCTCTTTGGACTTCTCGCAGCCGCAGGCTTCCAGAGCAGCCACCAGCTTATCGGTAGCAGTTCCGTTGAGAGCGCCGATGCTGTAGGTCTCCAGCCATTCCTTGCCGGCAACTTCCACGTCTGCGTTTCCGCTGTTTGCAACGGCATCCTCAACCTTTGCCTTCAGTCTCTCTCTCACTGCGTTCTGTGCCAGGCTCATGCCGTAGCCGAACTCAGCCGCATCCTCGAACAGGGAGTTGGACCAAGCCGGACCCTTGCCCTCGGGAGTTACGGTATAAGGAGTGCTGGGTGAGGAGTTGCCCCAGATGGAGGAGCAGCCTGTTGCGTTGGCAATGTACATCCTGTCACCAAACAGCTGGGTGATCAGCTTCGCGTAAGGAGTCTCGCCGCAGCCTGCGCATGCGCCGGAGAACTCAAGCAGGGGCTGCCTGAACTGGCTTCCCTTAACCGTATTCTCCTTGAACTTGGCAAGGACAGCTTCCTTCTTAGGCAACTTCACGCCGTAATCGAAGCCCTTCTGGCAGTCGATATTGGCTTCCATATTCTCCATGGTGAGAGCCTTGGCGCCCTTCTTGCCGGGGCATACGGTCGCACAGGAGCCGCAGCCTAAGCAGTCCAGAGCATCCACGGTCATGGAGAAGAACATGCCGGGCATACCGGTCATGGGAACTTTCTTCATCTCCGCAGGCGCCGCAGCAGCCTCTTCCTCGGTCATGGCAACCGGACGGATCGCTGCGTGAGGGCAGACATAGGAGCAGAAGTTACACTGGATACAATTCTCCGGATTCCATACGGGGATGCTGACGGCAACGCCGCGCTTCTCGTATGCTGCGGAACCGGAAGGGGTGGAACCGTCCACATAATCCACAAATGCGGATACAGGCAGTTTGTTGCCCTCCTGAGCAGCTACGCTCTGCTGGATGTTCTTAACGAACTTCACGACTTCTTCACGTCCGCCTTCGGGGATCTTCTCAGAAAGATCCTCTGCTTCTGCATCCTTCCAGCTTTCGGGAACCTCTACCTGATGTACCTGTTTTGCGCCTTCTTCGATGGCAGCCCAGTTCTTCTGGACAACGTCATCACCCTTGCGGCCGTAGCTGGCCTTCGCGGCAGCCTTCATGTACTCGATGGCCTTTTCTTCCGGAATGATGGAAGCCAGCTTGAAGAATGCGGACTGCAGGATGGTGTTGATCCTGGTGGCGCCCATACCGGTCTCGATACCGATCTTCACGCCGTCGATCACATACAGCTTGATGTTGTGGTCCGCGATATACTTCTTGGCCTGTCCGGGCAGATGCTCTTCCAGTCCTTCCATATCCCAAGGACAGTTCAGCAGGAATGTGCCGCCGTCCTTCAGATCCTGTACCATGTTGTACTTGTGCAGGTATGCAGGATTGTGGCAGGCAACGAAATCTGCCTTGCTGATCAGGTAAGTGGACTTGATGGGCTCCTTACCGAAACGCAGGTGGGAAATGGTCACACCGCCGGACTTCTTGGAGTCATAGTCAAAATATGCCTGAGCATACATATCGGTGTTGTCGCCGATGATCTTGATGGAGTTCTTGTTGGCGCCTACAGTACCGTCGGAACCAAGGCCCCAGAACTTGCAGCTGATGGTTCCCTCGGGAGCTACCGCGATCTCCTCGCCTACCGGCAGGGACAGGTTGGTCACATCGTCCACGATACCGATGGTGAACACCTTCTTCTCGGTGTTGTTGTAAACAGCCACGATCTGAGCAGGAGTCGTATCCCTGGAACCAAGGCCGTAACGTCCGCTGTAGATGGGGGTGTCATGG
>CAJFUL010000058.1 GCA_904420245.1 Candidatus Paralachnospira avium | reverse complement strand
CGTCTGGGGGGGGTGGGAACGGGGGAAGCCGGATCTGCATAGGATAAAAGGAGTGATATTTTCAGAAGGGAACCGTATGCAGACAAGACTGGTCATTGATGAAGATTCTGTTTATGAGATAGATGAAGAATGTGACAGAGAGAAGAAAAGGCGGGAGCCCGGACCCGGCCAGCGGAAGCCGCGGCGGGGAAAGGGGCGTCCCGGCAGCCGGTGACCCGGCAGATCCCAGACCGGGAAACGGATAGATGGATGCAGGACGGCATGGCCTTTGGCTGTGCCGTCCTGTTTTTGGATCCGCGGGAGAACTGTGATGGGGGAAATGCGCCGAATATAAAAGCCGGCGCCCGAAGGCGCCGGCCCGGCAGATGTCCGGATCATTTTGCCAGTTTTAACATCAGTTCGTTGGTACGGGCGATGAACTTAGTCATCCGCTCCGGAGAGAGGCTTCCGTGGGAAAGCTGCGCCAGATCGTAGAGCTGTTCGCAGAAGGCGGGAGTATCCTCTCCGTCTTTGTGCTCCGTCACATAGGCGACCAGAGGATGATTGGCGTTCAGCACCAGGGTCTCGGAAGCGCCGAACAGATCGGCATCTCCCATGTTGTACATCTTCATCATATCCTGCATGCGCCGTCCCTCCTCGGAGAGGGTCAGCACGGAGGCGATGGAGGGATTCTTTAACTTCTCGGCCTTTACTTCCAGCTTGTCGTTGCCCAGGGCCTTGCGGAACACCTCGGTCAGCTCTTCCGTCATCTTCTGGACTGCTTCCTGGTCTTCCTCCTTCACTTCCTCTTTGAAGGTGCTGTCCAGGTCGGTGTCGATGCGCAGGAAGTGGACGTCCTCGTTTTTCTGCTCCAGATGGCTGATGAAGGGAGAGTCGATGGCATGGGTCAGGTATACGGCATCGATGCCCGCTTCCCGGAACATATTGATATACTGGCTCTGAGCCTTCTCATCGGTGACGTAGAACACGGTGTTCTCATGGGCTTCTTTGTTCTCCTCCAGGCATTGGGAGAGCGTCAGGTACTTTCCGTCCAGGTTCTTGAACAGCAGGAAATCCTTCATCTTGTCGCTGAATTTCTCATCCCGGATATAGCCGTATTTGATGAAGGGAGCCAGGTCGTCCCAATATTTTTCATAGTTTTCTTTATCGGTCTTGTACATGCCCGACAGCTTGTCCGCCACCTTCTTGGTGATGTAATCGGAGATCTTCTTTACGAAGCCGTCGTTCTGGAGGGCGCTCCTGGATACGTTCAGGGGCAGATCCGGGCAGTCGATGACGCCCTTTAAGAGCATCAGGAACTCGGGGATCACTTCCTTGATGTTGTCGGCCACGAATACCTGGTTGTTGTAGAGCTTGATGACGCCCTCGATGCTCTCGTACTGGGAGCCGATCTTGGGGAAGTACAGGATGCCCTTCAGGTTAAAGGGATAGTCCATATTCAGGTGGATCCAGAACAGAGGCTCCCTGTAATCCTGGAATACGGTCCTGTAGAATTTTTTATACTCCTCGTCGGTGCAGTCATTGGGGTGCTTGGTCCAGAGGGGGTGGGTGTCGTTTAAGGGAACGGGACGCTTCTCGATCTTGGCCAGTTCCCGTCTGGGGGACACTTCTACCGTCTCTTTCTCCCCGTTTTCATTCTCTCTCTCTTCCGTCTTGGCCTCTTCTACGGTCCTCTCCACCACCACGTCCTTGTCGGTCACTTCGGAAGCGTCGATGGTCTCGTATTCCTGAGGCGCTCCGGCCTTTTCCAGGTAGATGGGCACAGGCATGAAGGAGCAGTACTTGGTGATAACCTCTCTGGCCTTGTATTCATTGGCAAACTCCAGGCTGTCCTCATTGAGGTACAGGGTGATCTCCGTACCGAAGTCCTCCTTGTCTCCCTCGGTCATGGCGAATTCCTGGCCGCCGTCGGATTCCCAGTGGACGGCGGGAGCATCTTTCTGGAAGGATTTGGTGTCGATGGTCACCCGGTCGGCCACCATGAAGGCAGAGTAGAAGCCCAGGCCAAAATGGCCGATGATCTGGTCTTCATTGGCCTTGTCCTTGTATTTCTCCAGGAAATCCCTGGCTCCGGAGAAGGCGATCTGGTTGATGTACTCGTCTACTTCCTCAAAGGTCATGCCGAGGCCGTTGTCCCGGAAGGAGATGGTCTTGGCCTCCGGATCCACGGTGACGGTCATCTTGAACTGGATGTCTTCGGGGAGCTCTGCCTCGCCCATCCCCTCCAGTTTCTTTAACTTGGTGATGGCGTCGCAGCCGTTGGAGATCAGTTCCCGGTAAAAGATGTCATGGTCGCTGTAAAGCCATTTCTTTATGATCGGAAATATATTTTCGCTGTTGATCGATAAATTGCCCTGTTTTTCCGGCATACTATCACACCTTTCTTTCTATTCTGGGATATATTTTAAGCCCGCGGAAAAGAAAAGTCAAGAGAAAATTAGCACTCATTATGAATGAGTGCTAACAAAGATCGTCTTTTTCATTCCCAGGCAATGCCGCGGGAGGTGAAAAAACGGCCGGCCGCCCGGTCCCAGACCTGTTCCAGAGTATGGTCCGGCACGAAGGCGGTGAAGGAGACGCCGGTGGTACAGAAGAGCCCGCCCCGTTCGTAGCAGATGTTCAGGAAGAGGCGGTCAGGGGCGGCGGAGAGGCCGGCGCCGGACAGCAGCTCTTCCACATGGGAGCGGGGAAGGGCGAAGACGATGCGGAACTGCTCCGGCAGCCGGTTTCCCTTGATGATCTGGAAGCAGAGCGGCTTTAAGTAGGACCAGGGAGCCAGATCGTGCTGGGGAAGCGCTTCCCACTGGGCATCGGTGAAATATCCCTTGTGAAGGGCTCCGTCCAGAGTAATGGCGGTCCCGGTGACAAAGGAGGCCCTGGACACTAAAAAAGCGTCAAAGGTGTCCCGCAGGAACAGTTTTTTGGTGAAATCCGGGATGTCCGGAATCTGAAATCGGGTCATAGATACCTCCCAGGGACAGGCTGCGTGCCTGCCGGATCTTCCCCTTTAGTATAGGAGAAAACCGGGAAAAAGGGAAGTCTTTCTTTCCGCCGGCGTTTGTGATATGATGTCTGCGGGAGGATGATACAATGGAAAAACATACGGAAATACAAGGGCTTTTCCGCTATCTGGAGGAGGGAGTTTCCCCATATCACGCGGTGGAGCTGGCGGCGGGAGAATTAAGAGAGGCGGGATGGGAGGAGCTTTCCCTGACAGACAGCTGGCAGCTTAAGAAAGGCGGCTGTTACTATGTGAAGGTCCATGGCTCGTCCCTTTTTGCGTTCCGGGTCAATCGCTCGTTCGGCTATCTCCAGGATTTCCGCATCGGGGCGGCCCATACCGACTGGCCCTGTATGCGGATCAAATCGGCGCCGGATATGACGAAGGAGGGATACGCCAGGATCAATGTGGAGACTTATGGAGGTCCCATTTTGAATACCTGGATGGACAGGCCCCTTTCGGCGGCGGGGAGGGTGGCCCTCAGGGGAGCGGACTGTTTTCATCCCGAGATGCGGCTGGTGGATTTCAAGCGGCCGATCCTTACGATCCCCAATCTGGCCATCCATATGAACCATGAGATCAACAAGGGCGTCGAGCTCAATAAACAGGAGGATATGGCTCCTGTGGCGGGACTGGCCGGAGAGGAGCTTTCCCGGGACGGGCTTTTCCTGGAGGCTCTGGCGGATCTTCTGGGCCGGAAGCCGGAGGATATTCTGTTTTTTGAACTGTCCGTCTACGACTGGGAAAAACCGGTAATACTGGGAATGAAAGAAGAGTTTCTGTCCTCTCCCAGGCTGGACAACTTAACGTCCGTGAAGGCATGTGTGGACGGCCTTCTGGCGGGGTCCGGCAGGGATACGGGAGTGGACATGATCGCCCTTTTCGACCATGAGGAGATCGGAAGCCGCACGAAGCAGGGGGCCGGCTCCGCCCTTCTGCCCATGGTCATGGAAAAGATCTGCCTGAGCTTCGGGTATACGGGGGAAGACTGCATAAACAGCAGGCTTAAGAGCTTCCTCCTGTCGGTGGATGTGGGCCACGGGAAGCATCCGGCCCATCCGGGGAAGAGCGACGTCACCAACCAGGTATACTTGAACGGCGGACTGACCCTGAAGGCGGAGAGCAACCAGAAATACGCCACCGACGGGGAGGCCGTGGGAGTGATCCGGAGTCTCTGCGGCAAGTACGGGATCCCGTATCAGATGTTCGCCAACCGTTCCGACGTGGGGAGCGGCAGCACTCTGGGGGCCATCGCCTCTTCCTTCTCTGTGATGGATACGGCGGAGGTGGGGGTGCCGCTCTTAGCCATGCACTCAGCCAGGGAGCTGATGGGAGTGGAGGACCAGAAGGCACTCACGGCGCTTTTGTCCCACTATTTTAAGGAAATATAAAAACTGCAATTTCCCCCTTTTCAACAGCTGTTTCCTGTGCTATCATAAATGGTAATGAAAACTACGTTGAGTAGACTGGCAGTACAGGAGGAAAGATATGAATTACAAGATTGTGGTTGACAGCTGCTGTGATCTGACGGAGGAATGGAAAGCCGACAGTCATTTTCAGATAATCCCGCTGACTTTGCAGGTGGGAGATACGACGATACCCGACGATGAGGATTTCGACCAGGCCAGGTTCCTGAAGCTGGTCCGGGAGTGCCCGGAGTGTCCCAAGACGGCCTGCCCGTCGCCGGAGGCCTTCAAGGAAGCTTACAAGTGTGAGGCGGACGCCGTCTTTGTGGTGACCTTGTCCCAGCATCTGAGCGGCACTTACAACAGCGCGGTCCTGGGCAGGAGCCTGTATCTGGAGGAGCACGGAGAGGACTCCAAGCAGATCGCCGTCTTCAGTTCCGACTCCGCGTCCGTGGGAGAGGCCAAGATCGCTTTTAAGATCCGGGAGCTGTGCGAGGCGGGGAAGAGCTTCGACGAGGTGGTGAAAGAGGTATCGGATTTCCGGGACCAGATGAATACGTACTTCGTGCTGGAGAGCCTGGATTTTCTCAAGAAAAACGGCAGGCTGACGGGAGTGCAGGCCCTGTTTGCCT
>CAJFUL010000057.1 GCA_904420245.1 Candidatus Paralachnospira avium | reverse complement strand
CGCTTGCTGTATTCCTATTCTCTTAGATTTAATATCTCTATTGTATTACCCATACAGACCATTCTATTTTGTTACTTCCATATGTATGGTCGACTTGGATACTCCAAATTTCTTGGCCGCCTGCCTCACTGTCGCTTTTTCCTCGATGATATAGTTGGCTATTTCCACAGCCCGCTCTTCTATGTATTCTTTCAAGGATGCGCTCCGCTACTTGTTTTTTACATCATATGGCAGGCCGCAGGGATTTATGACAGCCGGCCCCAAAACCAAGCTTGACAAACCGCATCCGTTCCAAGATAATATGGTTATACCCCTACGGGTACAGGAGGTGAGCAAATGAGACAATGCATGGATTCCGAAAACCTGCACCGGAGACTGAAGAAGATCATCGGCCAGGTCCAGGCCATCGACCGGATGATCGATGAGGATGTGCCCTGCGAAGACATCCTGTCCCAGATAAACGCGGCCAAATCCGCCCTCCACCGCTGCGGCCAGGTGGTGCTGGAAGGGCATATCCGGCACTGTGTCCGGGACGGCATCGAGCATGGGGACGCCGACAAGACCATCGCCAATTTTACAAAAGCAGTGGAGCGCTTCTCCAATATGGGGTAGCGATCCACGATCTGAGGATCCTGCGTCTGCGGGATCCTTTTTTCTTTGATAAAGACGCGCGCCGCGGCGGACGGAAGCGTCCCGCCTCAAAGGCGAAAGCCCACAGGTCAGTCCTCTTTTCCTGCCTTGACAACCCATACCCCCATATGTATAATATACCCATACCCCAATATGTATAGGAGGGCTTTCCGGATCCGCCGGATAAAGGGCGGATCTCCGGCCGCGTAAGCGGCCCACCGCAGGCGAAGGATCCTGCGTGACAGGATCCCTTTTTATGTTATGGAGGAGACATCATGAAATCTTTGGAAAAGCTTTTGGAATGGGGAGGGATCCGGAGGAATATCGTCTTCCTGGCTCTGTCGGCGGCCGCGCTGGCGCTGAGCCTGCTGGACCTCCCGCTCCCCATGGACCCCGCGTGGGCCGCCATCGTTCTCTGCGGCATTCCCATCATCCTGGAGGCCGTCATCGGGCTGGTGACAGAATTTGACATCAAGGCCGACGTGCTGGTCTCCATCGCCCTGGCGGCCTCCGTCATCATCGGCGAGATCTTCGCCGCCGGAGAGGTGGCCTTCATCATGCAGCTGGGCGGCCTTCTGGAAGAGCTGACCGTAGCAAAGGCCAGGGCCGGCATTGAAAAGCTGGTCCATCTGACCCCGCAGACGGCCCGCCTCCTCCGGGACGGAGAAGAGATCCTCGTTCCGGCAGAGCAGGTGCAGGTGGGCGACAGGCTCCGCGTCCTTCCCGGCGAGACGATCCCGGTGGACGGAAAGATCCTGGCGGGCCAGACCTCCATCAACCAGGCCGTCATGACGGGAGAATCCCTTCCGGTGGATAAGGGCGCCGGGGATGAGGTCTCCAGCGGCACGGTAAACCAGTTCGGCTCCTTCGATATGGAGGCGGTCAAGGTGGGGGAGGACAGCTCCCTCCAGAGGATGATCCGCCTGGTCCAGTCCGCCGATGCGGGCAAGGCCAAGATCGTAGGGCTGGCTGACCGGTGGGCCACATGGATCGTGGTGATCGCCCTGTCGGCCGCAGTCCTCACCTGGCTGGCCACCGGTCAGATCATCCGTTCCGTGACTATCCTGGTGGTGTTCTGTCCCTGCGCCCTGGTACTGGCCACTCCCACCGCCATCATGGCGGCCATCGGAAATTCCACCCGCCATGGCTTTCTGGTCCGGGAGGGAGATGCCCTGGAGCGTCTGGCCGGAGTGTCCTCCATCGCCTTTGACAAGACGGGGACTCTGACCTGCGGGACTCCCCGGGTATGCGCCGTCAGATCCCTGTCCGGGACCTGCTCGGACGAGGAGCTGTATGCCCTGGCCGCCGCGGCGGAGGGCCGGTCCGAACACCCTCTTGGAAAAGCCATCGTCCGGGGCTTTCAGGAATCCGGCATCCGGGAATTTCCTCTTCCGGAGCCGGAAGAATTTTCCATGATCCCCGGTCAGGGCGTCAGAGCCCTTGTAAACGGCAGCGAGATCCTGGCGGGAAACGCGAAACTGCTTTCGGAAAACGGCATAACCCCCGTCCCGGAGCAGACGGTCCGGGAATATCTGGACCGGGGCTGCACCATCATCTATCTGGCCGCCGCCGGAGAGGCCGCAGGCTTCATCGCCCTGTCCGATGAACTGCGGCCTGAAGCTCCCGCCATGATCCGCCAGATCGAAGAAAGCGGCGTGACTCCCATCCTGCTGACCGGAGACCGTGAAAACGCTGCCCGCCATATCGCGGGACAGCTCTCCATCTCCCAATGGAGAGCCGGCTGCCTGCCGGAGGATAAGCTGCGGTTCATCGAGCAGGCTCAGAAAACAGGCCGCAGAGTCTGCATGATGGGAGACGGCATCAACGATGCGCCGGCGTTAAAAACGGCCCATGTGGGCATTGCCATGGGCGGCATCGGCAGCGACATCGCGGCTTCAGCCGCGGACATCGTTCTGGTAGACGACGAGATCCGGGAGCTTCCCCACCTTCTCCGGCTGTCCAGACGGATGATGAAGACCATCAAATGGAATCTGGCTTTTTCCATGGTCCTCAATTTCGCCGCCATCCTCCTGGCCATCACCGGCCTCCTGGATCCGGTGGTGGGCGCTCTGGTCCACAATGCCGGCTCCGTCTTTGTCATCATCCATTCTGCTTTCTTATTAAAATGGAAGAGAGCCGCGTGACCGCCGCTCTTTAAACTTCTCCGGGCTTCTGCTATACTGGAATCATCCTGATCCCGGAGGTACCGATATGTATATGAATAGGATCCTATTCTGCACTTGCGCCGTCATCCTTACGATCCTGTGGCTCTCAGGGCGAAAAGCTCTGGAGCCCGGCGCGGGGATCGTACTGGGCATCCGGCTGCCCCGGGAGCAATTGGAGGAACCGCGGATAAAGGCGCTCCTTGACCGCTGGAGACGTACTCTGCGCCTCTTCTTCCTGTCCGGCTGGTGTTCTCTGGCGCCTTACCTGTTTATGACCGGTCCCAGGCAATGGCTGGAGCTCCCTTATCTGGCTCTGTGGATCATCGTCCTGTTCCTGTCCTGGACTCTCCTTTACCGCCGTTTTGTCCGGAAGATGTACCGGCTGAAAACAGAAAATGGCTGGTTTACGGGGCGCCGCCTTCCGATCGCCGGGAAGAACGGAGAGCTCCTCCTGCGGGACGAAGATCATTACTGGAGAAAGGGATATTACTGCAATCCGGAAGACCCGGCTTTTCTGGTGACCAAGCGGACCGGCTTCGGCTGGGAAATAAACCTGGGTCACAGAGGACTGGCGGCGGCATCCGGGGCCGTGATCCTTCTGATCCTGTTTACGCTGCTGAGCACAGCCGTCCTGCCGGTCCTGCGGCTCCAGATAAAGGATTTTTCCATGGAGCTTGCCGGTGATATCGTGGAAATCCAGTCTCCCATGTACGGCACGGAATTTTCCTTAGATCAGGTATCCTCCATCTCACTGATCGCCGGGACACCCTCCGGCGCCGTCCGCACCAATGGTTTTTCCGGCAAAATGGGGCATTTTTCATGCAGCCAGTACGGCGAGGGTCTCTGGTATATCCACGACCACGTGCCTCTGATGCTCCTGATCCGTCTTTCAGATGGAAGCCACATCCTGATCAACCAGAACGATCCGGAGGATACAAGGGCCATGGCCGGCCGTCTGGCCCAGTGGACCGGGATCCCCGCCGCGAAAGCCCGGCCCATGAAAGGCTTTATCTTTTAAAGATTTGATAAGGAGAGATCATATGGATACGAGAATTTCCGGAACCACAAAGCTCTTTGGCATCATCGGAACTCCGGTGGACCGCGCCGGTTCCCCCGCCATGTACAATTTCTGCTTTGACTACTATGGACTGGACTGCGTATACCTGGCCTTCGACTGCCGGGAGGACCAGGTGAAGGACACCCTGGACGCCGCAAAGCGTCTCCAAATACGGGGGCTCAATGTGACCATGCCCTGCAAACGGGAAGCCGCCAGACAGGTGGACCGCCTCTCTCCCGCCGCCCGGTTCACCGGGGCCGTAAATACCATTGTCAATGAAGACGGCATCCTGACAGGTCATATCACCGACGGCATTGGATTCCTGTCGGATCTTATGGACCACGGCCACACCGTGACCGGAAAAGACATCGTCCTCATGGGCACGGGCGGCGCCGCGTCGGCCATCCTGACCCAGTGCGCCCTGGAGGGCGCCGCTTCTGTGACCATATTCAACCGGAGCCGGGAAGGGCTGGAAAAAGCCAGGGCCATAGGAGATGCCCTGGCGGCGGACGGCGTTTCCTGCCGGATGGAATACCGGCTCCTGACAGATCCCGACCTGCTCCACCGGACGGTCCGGAAGGCTTCCATCCTGATCAACGCCACTCCCGTGGGAATGGCGCCGGGAGGAGAGGGAAGATCCCTCATCACCGATATGTCCGTCTTTCACAGGGATCTGGTGGTCTATGACGTGATCTGCCAGCCCGAAACCACCAGGCTCATGGAAGACGCCCTTCAAAACGGCTGCCGGAAAGAAAACGTCCTGGGCGGAAGAGGCATGCTCCTCTGGCAGGCTGCCGAAGCCTTCCGGCTCTATACGGGCCTTCCCATGCCCGTAAAGGAGCTGAAAGCCTTCCTGGCCGGGAAAAGCTGAGGCTCCGGCGGCAGTCCAGCCTCTTGCTTCTTTTCTTTTTTATGGCTATAATGGTAAATCATGAGAAGAAGGAGAATCCAAATGACTAGAGAAGAATTTCGCGCGCGGCTTGAAAAGGGGCCCCTCCTGGGAGACGGAGCCACCGGCTCAAACCTGATGAGAGCAGGCATGCCCAAGGGGGTCTGCACAGAGAAATGGATCTGCGACCATCCGCAGGTCATCATAGATATCAAACACGGCTTCATGGACGCCGGTTCCCAGGTGGTCAGCGCCCCCACCTTCACGGCCAACCGGATCAATCTGGCCCGCCACGGACTGGAGGATCAGACTTATGAGATCAACAGCACTCTGATGAAGATCGCCAGAGAGACCGTCCGGGACGGCATCTACCTGTGCGCCAGCGTGACCACCACCAGCCGCATCGACGAAGACTACGGAAAGCTGTTGGATGCCTATTCCGAGCAGATCCAGATCATCGCCGACGGAGGCGCCGATTATGTGATGGCAGCCACCATGCTGGGGCTGGAGGAGACCATGGCGGCCCTGGAAGCCTGCCGCTCCGTATGCGACCTGCCCATGTGCTGCTCCCTGACCATCGAATCCGACGGAAGCCTGTTCTACGGCGGCAATATCTTCGATGCGGCGGAGACCCTGGCCGAGATGGGCGCCGACGCCGTGGGCATCAACTGCTCCACAGGACCGGACAAGCTGGAAGCCGTCGTCCGCAACATCAAAGAACGGGTAGACGTCCCTGTGATCGCCATTCCCAACGCGGGGATGCCCACCATAGACGATAAGGGGAACGCCGTCTATCCCATGGGGCCCGATGAATACGCCAGGCATATGAAGACCCTGGTGGAAGCCGGAGCCCGCCTCATCGGAGGCTGCTGCGGGACCACTCCGGAATACATCCGGAAGGTCGCCGAAGTATGTTTATAAGCCTCAGTACCGATTATAAGTATGTACCAGGAAGCCCAGCCACTGGGCTTCTTTTTGTCCCAGCTGCCCCCTCGTCAGTCTCCATCTCCAGTTTTCGCCCAGAGTAGACGGCGTGTTCATCCTGGCGGAATTGTCCAGCTTCAGCACATCCTGAGCCTGGAAGATGACCACATCGGCAATGCTCCCGTATGCCTGGCGGAACAGGGACTCCACGATCCGGCTCCTGTCCCTGGTGCCGGTCAGCTCAAACAGGTAGGTCAGCACCTCGTCCGACTTATCGCAGAACAGGCCTGCCAGAGTCTCATTGTCATGGGTGCCCCCGTAGACGATGCAGTTGGGATCTTTATAATTATGGGGCAGATGCTCATTGGCCGGATCTCCGTCAAAGCCGAAGGCCAGTACCTTCATGCCGGGATAGCCGTTGTCCCGGAGGAGTTTTCGGACCTGGGGCGTCACCACTCCCAGATCTTCCGCGATGATCCGCAGATTTTCCGCGGTCTCATTGAGGGCATCCGTCAGCCTGCTCCCGGGGCCCGGCTCATAAGTCCCGTGGACGCTGTCCTTCGCTCCTCCCGGCACCGCGTAGTACCTGGTGATCCCGATGAAATGATCGATGCGGACTGCGTCGTAGAGCTTTTCCGAGGACTGGATCCGCTTCCTCCACCATTTAAAATCCTCTTTCTCCATGGCCTCCCAGTCATAGAGCGGATTCCCCCAGAGCTGTCCCGTGGCGCTGAAGGCATCCGGCGGCACTCCCGCTATGAACTTCGGCAGGAGATTTTCCTCCAGCTGGAACAGACCCGGATGGCTCCACACGTCGGCGCTGTCCATGGCCGCGTAGATGGGCATATCCCCGATGATCCGGATCCCGCCCGCGGCGGCATATTCCCGCAGCCTTCCCCACTGTTCAAAAAATTTATACTGGCAAAAGGCCCAGAAATCCGTCTCCTCCCGCAGGAGCTTCCTATACTTGTCCAGGGCTTCCGGCCGGCGGAAGCGGATCCCTTCCTCCCAGGACAGCCATTCCTTTCCTCCAAAATACTCCTTGCAGGCCATGAACAGGCAGTAATCCGGAAGCCAATACCGGTTTTCCTCCTCAAAGGCGCGAAAAGCCTCCGTCTCCCTGTGAAGGCTGTTCCGGAACGCTTCCTTCAGGACCCGGAACCGGCTCTCGTAGATCTTGTCATAGGAAACATACTGCTGGCTGTCTCCCCAGGAAAAACTCTCCGCATATCTCTTTTCCAGGAGTCCTTCCTCCGCCAGCATGTCCAGATCGATCAGGTACGGATTCCCCGCAAAGGCGGAAAAAGACTGATACGGGCTGTCCCCATAGCTGGTGGGTCCCAGCGGGAGCACCTGCCAGTATTTCTGCCCGGCTTCTCTCAAAAAATCTATAAATTCATACGCCGCTTTTCCAAACGTCCCGATCCCATAGGAGGACGGAAGGCTGGTGACCGGAAGCAGGATCCCCGCTCCCCTCTCCAATCTGTGGTCTGTCATCCTTTGTCCCTCTCTTTTTGTTTTTTACTATTATACTGAAAAACCACGTCTTTCTCAATACTCTCCCGCCGCAAATCCCCATGACGTTTTCTGCCGGATGTGCTACAATAGTCCCATATATCTTTACATACAAAAGGAGGACGCCTATGATCCGGAAAGACCGGGAGATGCCCAGAGAATGGGCCGAAACCATTGTAGATAAGTGTGAGTGGGCCGTTGCCGCCATGACGGACACCGACGGAAATCCTTACTGTACGCCCCTGACCATCGCCAGAGACGGAAACTCCGTGTACTTCCACTGCGGAAAAGCACAGGGAAAGCGCGCTCAGGCCCTCCTGGCCAATCCCCGTGTCTGCGTATCCTGTGTGGGCGATACCAACCGGGGCGCCCTGGGCAAGTTCACCACCGAATATGAATCCGCGGTCTTCACCGGGACTGCTTCCCCTGTCACGGATCCGGAAGAAAAGATCCATGCTCTCCGGCTCATCTGTGAGCGCCATACGCCGCAGCTCATGGACCAGTTCGGCCAGGCCCTGGAACGGAGCCTGGAGATCACCTCCATCTGGAAGATCACCATGGAAGAGCTCACCGGGAAAAGAAAGAAATACGACAAAGACGGCATAGAAATGAAACACGGACGGATGGAGTAGAAGATGATCCTGACACTGAAAGATTTCGACATCGCCCAGATCGCCGCTTCCGGCCAGTGCTTCCGCATGGAGCCTCTGGCAAAAGACCGCTTCCGCGCCGCCGCCCTGGACCGATGCATGGAGATCCAGGTGCTTCCCTCTCCGTACCTGGAAAACAGCCGGGACGCTTCCGGCCAGCGGCAGGTCCAGACCTGCCGCTTTTCCTGCAGCCGGGAAGAATTTGACGGGTTCTGGCGGTCTTATTTCGATCTGGACTTCGACTACAGCGCAGTCAAAAAAAGCATCCTCCCTGAGGATGCGTATCTGCGCCGGGCCGCCGGGACCGGAGGCGGCATCCGGATCCTGCGGCAGGACCTCTGGGAGACCCTCATCAGCTTCCTGATCTCCCAGCAGAACAATATCCCCCGCATCCGCCGGTGCATCCGGCTGCTCTGCGAAGCTTACGGAACGCCCCTTGACGGCAGCCCGGACCTCCACAGCTTTCCCACGGCGGAGGCGCTGGCCGCGGCCGATGAGGAAGCGCTGCGCCGCTGCAATCTGGGCTACAGGGCCAAATATGTCCTGGCGGCGGCCCGCTCCGTGGCCGGAGGACAGATCTCTCTGGACGCCATCCGGAATATGGAGTTTCCGGAGGCCAGAGAAGCTCTCATGGAGTTCTACGGCGTAGGGGTCAAGGTGGCCGACTGCGTCTGCCTCTTTGCCCTCCATCATCTGGAGGCCTTTCCCGTCGATACCCATATCCGCCAGGTTTTGGAACGGGAATATCCCGAAGGCTTCCCCTTTTCCGCTTACGCTCCGCTGGCGGGGATCCTCCAGCAGTATATGTTCTATCATGAGCTGACCTGCTCTCCCTCTTAGATGCCCATCTCCTCGAAGAGCTGCCGGAACCGGAGGGCATCCTCAAAGGTGCTGCGCCAGCCGTATTTCTTCAGGTCCACTGTGCCGTCCTCCTCCAGGACCACGCCCTCTTTTTCCAGAAGCCTTCTCTGGAATCCCGGCTCCGGAAAGGCCGCGGCGCCGCTTAAGCTTCCCCTGCCGTTTACTACCCTGTGGGCAGGCACTCCGTTCCCGCTGCGTCCATGGCCCAGGCTGTATCCCACCTGCCTGGCGTTTTTGGGCCTGCCGCACAGCAGGGCGATCTGCCCGTAGGAGGCCACGCGGCCCTCCGGGATCTGACGGCACACGATACCCACCCGTCTGTAAAAATCCATATCTACTCCATCCCGTGCTGCTCCAGGAAGGAAAATACCGTCCCGTAATATCCTTCCGGATCCTTATCCTGGGCCTGGACATGGCCGGCCCCTTCCACCAGCAGGATCTGCTTCTCCCCTGCCGCGGCCTCATAGAGCTCTTCGCTCATGGACGAGGGCACGAAGGCGTCCTCCGTCCCATGGATGAACAGGATCGGAAGATCTGTCTTTTCCACCGCCGCCAGTGCCGAGGCATCCTTTAAATCGTAGCCGCCCCGGAGCTGGAGCATCAGATTGGCTCCCTGGAGCAGAGGAAAGGCCGGCAGATGGAACCAGTCCCACATCTGTTTCTTGAACATATCATAAGCGTTGGTATACGCGCTGTCGGCCACAACGGCCTTCACCTGGTCCGGAAGCGCTTCCTCTCCGCTCATCATCAGCGCGCAGGCCGCTCCCATGGACTGTCCGTGGATCACGATCTCCGCCTCCGGATCCTGCTCAAGGATCCAGTCCAGCCACAGCATATTATCCAGCCGGTCCGTCCAGCCCATCCCGATGAAATCTCCTTCGCTCTCTCCGCTGCACCGCATATCCGGCGCCAGCACCTGGTATCCCCTCTGAGCGTACTGGTACCCGATGGGAAACATCTCTTCCTTCCATCCTGTGTAACCATGAAGGAGCAGCACCCATTTATGGCTCTCTTCCTCCTGGTAAAAGACCCGGCTCACAAGACGGTAGCCGTCGGACGAGGTCAGAGAAAGCAGCTCCGAGTCCGCGTTTTTCACCCATTCACTTGTCCGGTCCGCCGCGCTGGCCTGGTTCTCGATGATGTCGTCGGTATGTACCTGCTCTGACATCCCCTGTTCCGTCAGATCTTCAAAGGCCTCCAGGGTCTCCATAAAAGAGGGGACCAGGGCCGCGCTCACCAGGATATTGCAGACGATCACATAGAGGACCGCCAGGATCCCGGCCACGATCAAAAGGATTTTCCGGATACGCCGTTTCTTCATTTCTGCCGCCTCCCTGCAAGTCTGTCCCCTTTATTATATATGGAAAACGCGATTTTCTCAACTGCCTCCCCTTTCCCAAAGTCTCCCAGGCCTTCTATCTCCTCCCCAGTCCATTGCTGATCCCCATCACGGCGCCGAACAGCACTCCGGCGCAGGGCCAGATGATCCAGGTGCGATGCCATTCCATGGTATAGAAGCTCCATCCCAGGTAGACCGCCGAGACGACGCACCAGTATACCGCGGCCACCACGTCGTTCCTCTTCTCCGCCGCCTTCCTTTCCCTGGTATAGTCTCCTTCCTCCAAGAGCTTCTGGAAGGCGCTGTAGATCACATGGGTCTTCACCAGAAAAAACACGCCGGCCGCCGCTATGGCCAGGCAGGAGATCAGCCCCAGGATCACCAGCATCCCTCCTTCGCCCAGGATCCCCGTGACCACCAGAGGCACGGCGCTGAGGATGCAGAGCCCCACGCCGGCCATCAGCGTGATCCCATGGGAAGCCTCATAGCCCTTCTTCCTCTTTTCCACCGCGCCGGTCACTCCGTACCCCAGCTCCACAGGCTCCTTTTCCAGATACTCAAAAGGTTCCAGTCTTCTTCCATAACCGATGAATATGGCTACAGCCGCCGCTATAACTGCCAGGAGCACCGTCAGCCCCACTGCCCCCGCGGCAGCTTCCGGGATCCTGTATCCGCCTTCCGGACCGGAAAGTCCTCCCAGAAGGATCAGGACCGTGGGCGAAAGGATACACATGGAGACTCCCAGAGCGATCTTTCCGGCCGCGCCCCCGGCCGTATCCAGATAAGCGTTGGCCTCCTCCAGTGTCACCATCCGTACAGCTCTGTCAGAAAACACCTCCTGGGACGGCCCTGTTTCATCCGCCGCCTCTTCTCCCGGCTCCGAATCCTTCAGAAGATGATCGGTGCTGACTCCAAATATCTCGCTGAGTTTCAGGATCTTATCCAGATCCGGTATAGAAGCCGCGCTCTCCCACTTGGAAACCGACTGTCTGGACACGCCCAGCTTTCCGGCCAGCTCCTCCTGGGACCAGCCGTTTTTCTTCCGCAGCTCCGCTATCTTGTCCGCCAATATCATTTTTCTTTTCCTCCCGTTATCCGTTTTGGTTCCGCCTGCGCAGCTTTCAACCATCTTTATCATAGCAGACTTCAGGAGCGCCTGCCACCAAGACGCCTTGGAAATCTGTCAACCGGCAGTTGCGGAAGCTGTTTTTCCGTGTTTCCTGCCGGTATGATCTGTCTTTTTCCCTCCATACCGGCTCGAATTATGTGAAAATTCCCCGTTTCTTTGCTTTTCTCAGCATAACTTTGACAGTCTTTTTGTTTTGTGTTATTATATATGTTGTGAGAACTTTTTCACAGAAACCTACAATAGGAACACGGTACCGCAGGGGCACCGGATATGACCGCAGGGAGGCGGTCTCTCACCGGATTTTCCTGCGGAACGCTTTGCTCCATCCGGTTCCGGACAGCAATACCTGCCGGGCATGAAGCTCCCGGCCATACACCGAATACCTTGACCGGTAACGGGAGACCCAGTTTCAGGGGTGGATCCGCGGCAGCCCGCGGTAAGAGATTCTTCCTCCGAACCCGACAGCTAATCTCGTAGGCGTAAGAAGAAATTTTTTATTTCAAATGGATCGTTTCTTTTTACACCGGCCCTGCGCCGGCTTTTTTGATCATGCAGTATCTTTCGTAATTTCTGAAGAACCATTACCATTCTGCTGTTGTTATCAAAATCCCAAAGCCAAAATAGCGGTTTCCCCACTGGTACACCATGGAGAAATCTTGTCCTGACATACCGGAAATAAAAAACAAAAAGGGGGACTTCTATGATCGAGTACAAGAATGTCACAAAAAGCTACGGCGGCGCGCCCGTCGTAAAAGGCATCAGCCTGACGATCCAGGATGGAGAATTTGTGGTCCTCATCGGCCCGTCCGGCTGCGGGAAGACCACTTCACTGAAGATGCTGAACCGGCTGATCCCCATGGACAGCGGCGACATCCTCATAAACGGAAAGAGCATCAAGGAGCAGGATCCTGAGCTTCTGCGCCGCAAGATCGGCTATGTCATCCAGCAGATCGGCCTTTTCCCCAACATGACGGTAGAACAGAATATCACGGTGGTGCCCCGCATGATGAAATGGGATAAGGCGCGCCGCCGGGAACGGGCCCGGGAGCTTTTGGCGCTGGTGGACATGGACTACGATACATACGCCCACAAATATCCCAACGAGCTGTCCGGCGGACAGCAGCAGAGGATCGGCGTCCTGCGCGCTCTGGCGGCAGAGCCTCCCATCGTTCTGATGGATGAGCCCTTCGGCGCCCTGGATCCCATCACCAGAGATTCGCTCCAGGATGAGATCAAGAGCCTCCAGAAGCGTCTTGGCAAGACTGTCATTTTCGTCACTCACGATATGAATGAAGCCATCAAGCTGGCCGACCGCATCGTATTTATGTACGACGGACAGATCCTCCAGGCCGCGCCGCCCGAGGAAATGCTCCGTGCTCCCGCCGACGGTATCATCCGGGAATTCATGGGAAAACACGTCCAGAAGATCCGCATGGAGGATGAGCTGACCTGCACCGACATCATGCGCCGCCGCGTGGCCTCCATCTCCCCCCAGAGAAAGACTCTGGAATGTGTGGAATTAATGAACCAGAAAGAAGTGAACTCCCTCATCGTCATCGACGATGACAAGACGTATTTAGGCATCGTGACCATCGAGGACATCAAGGACCATGGCGTAGCGGGCCAGCCGATCCTTTCCCTGATCCGGACCGACGCTCCCTGTCTGGAGACCGGCCAGCACGCCAAAGAAGCCTTCCGGCTCCTGGTGGAGACCAAGGCCGATTATGTGGTGGTGGTCACGCCGGAAAAACGCCTGGCCGGGATCGTTACCAAGTCCAGCATCTCGAAGGCCATGGCAAGCGCGCTTTGGGGGGAGGGCTGATCATGACATTTCAACATTTCATGGACACTTACGCCCTTAAGCTGCTGCGGGCTATTTTCGTCCATCTTGGCTATGTGGTGCTCTGCGTCGCCATCGGGACCGTCATCGCTCTGATCCTGGCCGTCCTGCTCACCCGCATCCCAAAGGTCTCCAAATTCATCATGCCGGTCCTGTCTGTACTGCAGACCATCCCCGGCATCGTCTTCATCGGGATCCTGTTCCTGTATACCGGCATGAAACCCATCACAGTGATCATCGCCCTCTCCATATACGCAGTCTTCCCCGTACTGAAGAATGCCTACTCGGGGATCCTCCATGTGGACGAAAAATACAAAGAAGCTGCCAGAGGCTGCGGCATGAGCCGGTGGCAGATGCTCTTTTATGTGGAACTGCCCCTGGCCATTCCCTCTGTTTTCGTCGGGATCCGGATGACGGCCATCTATCTGGTGAGCTGGACTGTCCTGGCCGCCATGATCGGACAGGGCGGCCTGGGCGAGTTCATCTACCGCGGCGTCGGGACCAACGACAACCGCCTGATCCTGATGGGGGCGGTCCCGGCGGCCTTAATGGCCATCGGCCTGGGAGCTCTTTTGGATAAACTCCAGAAAAAGCTCACACCCCGCGGTATGCGACAGCCTGATCCAAATAAACAGATTTCACAGAAGGGAGAGATGTAAATGCCCTGGGACCGCGTATGGGAACACTTTACTCTGATCTTGACTGCTCTGGGATTCATTATCGTCATCGGCATATTCTTAGGGATCCTGTCTTACTTATATCCGAAGCTGAGCCGGCCCATCCTGACCATTGTGGACATCTTGCAGACGATCCCTTCCCTGGCCACCCTGGGCATCATCATGATCTTCATGGGCGGAAACAGAAAGACCGTCATCGTGGGGATCGTGCTCTACAGCCTCCTCCCCATCGTCCGCAATACAAATTCCGGACTGAGCAATGTCTCTCCCGCCGTCAAGGAAGCGGCCAGAGGCATGGGCATGAGCCGCGCTTACCAGCTTTTTCATATTGATCTGCCGCTGGCCTTTCCGCTGATCTTCACCGGCATCCGCATCGCCGCCGTCACCAGCATCAGCGTGGCCGTCTTCGGGACCTTTGTGGGCGGCGGCGGACTGGGCGCCGTCCTCTATCAGGGCATCCGCGTCGGCAGCATGAGCCAGATCCTGTTCGGCACCGCCGCCCTGATGGTCATGGCCTTCGTCATAGACGGGATCATGGGCCTCATCGAACGGCGCCTCTACCGCCGCATCGGCCTCCATGTACCGGAATAAACCGATACTCTGCCGCAGTTCATCCTCAATATCAGAAAGGAAGGAATGGAAATGAAAAAAAAGATATTTGCCGTATGGATGATCTTCGTCCTGCTCTGCGCTTCCCTGGCCGGGTGCGGGAGCAAGGACGATTCCAACACACTCCGCATCATCGACTCCCGGATCTCAGAGGGAAAGATCGCCATCCGGGCCGCCATCCTCCTGCTGGAAAACAGGACGGATCTTGACATCGAGCTGAAGGACGAAATGACTCCTGTCAACAGCTTCCAGGAACTGACCGCCGGCAATGCCGACATGTTCATGTCCTACGACGGCACAGTCCTCACCACCCTGCTCCATCTGGATCCTTCCGATGTGCCGGACGGAAGCACGGTATACGACTACGCCAATGAACAGGTCCAAGAGCAGTACGGCTGTGAAATGCTGGATAAACTGGGGCTCAACAATACATATATGATGGCCGTCACGGCCGATGTCCAGGAGCAGTACGGCCTGGAGACCACCTCCGACCTGGCAGTCGTATCCAGCGAGATCGTATTCGGAGCCGAACACGAATTTTTCGATGAGGAAGGCTCCGCCAAATACGGCCCCTACGCAGAAGCCTACGGACTGAATTTCAAGGACAGCATCTCCGTGGATCTGAACCTGAAGTATTCCGCCATCGAAAACGGCAACTTCCAGGCCACCGTGGTCTACGCCACCGACGGTCTCAACACCAAGGCGAACTTAAAGCTCCTGGAAGACGACCTGCACTTCTTCCCTGAATACAACGGCGCTTTCCTCGCCAGGAGCGACGCGTTTGAACGGCTGGAGGAAGCCTGCCCGGAGCTCAAAGACATCCTTAATGAGCTGGGCGGCATCTTCACCGATGAGACCATGAGCGAACTGACCTACCGGGTGGACGTGGAAGGCGAGTCCGTCGACGATGTGGCGGAAGACTATTTAAAAGAAATCGGACTTTTGTGACCGATGCGTAAAGCATAAAAGATAAAGGGCAGCCCGCCGGGCTGCCTTTTATCTGTCTGATTATTTAAACCGGGCCCGCGGGGACATACCGCTTCCGCCGCCTTTGCAGGACCGGGAGCCGGGGGACGCCGCAGATGGAGATTTCATAGCCTTTAAATGGCTTTATCGCCAAATGCCGCGGCACGGCTGCCACCTAACACTACAGCAATCTCACTCTGGCGCTGGGATGATAGATCCCATAGATCCTGCAGGTCTGTCCATGGATCTCACATTCACAACAGAGAGAAAGCGTTTTATTTTTATACACAATGCTGTCTGCCACCGGCCTGCCCTTATAGATCTGAAGCAGCTTCTCATATATATCTTTATGGACAAATACCACCGCCGGCTCAAGCTGTGAGATGATCCTGATGATCTCTGAATCCTGATCCAGAGCCCTGATTGCCTTACTATAAGCTGTACTCTCTGTTTTTTCGCCTTTGAACGGACACAGATTCAGATACACGCTGTGTTCCAGCGCGATATCTTCACACACGGCCGTGCATTTTTCAGCCAGCAGCTTTTCAAACGTATTCCTGAATTTTGTCGCAGTGACTTTAGATGCTCTTATTTTCTTCGGATCCTTTTCTATGGGATTGATAAAATACTTCTCCGCCCGTTCCCTGGTACACACTTCTTTGAACCAAAATATCTTTGCATCTTCAGTATTCGGTTCCTTCAGCAAAAAGACCACCCCGTTGAACCGATCGTCCAGGTAACCCTCCAGCGGTTCTCCCCCTTTTCCTCTGAATACGATGCTCTCGTCCTTTTTCTTCAGTTTATACATAGATCTGTACCCCTTATAAACATTATCCTTCCTGCCGTGAAAGCTTCACCACCGTCTCCACATGCACTCCCTGCGGGAACATATCCACGGGCTGCACCTTCTCCAGCCGGTATCCATTCCCGCACAAGTATTTCAGATCTCTGGCCAGGGTGGCCGAGTCGCAGGACACATAGACGATGCGGACGGGCTCCATCTTCACCATGGTCTCTAAAAGAGCCTGTCCGCAGCCTTTCCTGGGCGGATCCACCACCATCACGTCCGCCTTCCCGCCGGGATGGGCCTCGTACCAGCGGGGCAGCACCTCTTCCGCCCTGCCCGTGAAAAACTCCGTATTGGAGATGCCGTTGATCCGCGCGTTTTCCACGGCGTTTTCAATGGCGGCGGGAACGATCTCCACGCCATAGACCTTGCCCGCTCTCTGGGCCAGGAACAGGGAAATGGTCCCGATGCCGCAGTAGAGGTCCCAGACCGTCTCCCTGCCTGTGAGTCCGGCAAACTCCAGGGCCTTCCCGTAGAGTTTTTCCGTCTGCACCGGATTGACCTGGAAGAAAGACTGGGGAGAGATCCTGTAGCGGAGCGGTCCGATCCTGTCCTCGATATAGGATCTTCCCGCCAGATACACCATATCCTTTCCCAGGATCACATTGGTCCTCTCCCGGTTGATATTCAGGGAGACGGAGACCATCCCAGGGATCCGCATCAGACGCTCCGCCAGGATGCTGCCGTGGGGCAGAGACTTTCCGTTGATCACCAGGCACACCAGGATCTCTCCCGTATGATACCCATTCCGGATCAGCACATGGCGCAGAAGTCCGCGGTGGGCCTCTTCGTCATAGGGCTCCAGAGCGAACTCCTCCATGAACTCCCGCACCGTCTCCAGGATCTTTCTGTCGGCAGGCGCCCCCAGCAGACATTCCTCCGCCTCGATGATGGAATGGGTGCGGCCCGCGTAAAACCCATAGATGATCCGGCCGTCCCTGGAACGCCCGAACGGATACTGACTCTTATTGCGGTAGTGAAAGGGGCCGGGCCATCCGGCCTCACCACGGCCGAGGCTCTCTCCCGCCCTGCTGCCGAAGGCCTCTTCCCCCGGCTCCATGCCGATGATGGGCTCCATGGGAAGCTGCTGCTCCGGAAAGCCTCCGATGCGGATCAGATGCCCTCTCACCTTATCCTCCTTGAACTGAAGCTGCCGCCCATAGGACATGGCCTGAAGCTGGCAGCCGCCGCAGGGGGAAGCTGAGGGACAGGCCGGTTCCACCCGCCAGGGAGACGGCTCTAATACCTTTAGAAGACGCCCGAAGCCATAAGATTTTTTTGCCTTTATGACCTTTCCCTGCACCCGGTCCCCGATGACCGTATCCTTTATAAAAAGGGTATAGCCGTCCACCTTGCCTATACCCTCTCCATTCTCGCTCATATCCTCGATGACTGTTTCAAAAATCTGGTTCTTTTCCAAAGACTGCTCCCTTTCTATCTGTTTTCTGCCGGGCGGGCCGGCAGAAGCCGCCGCCGGACAGGACAGCAATAAGCGCCGGACACCTGACGGGCCGGCGCCGGTCATACGGGCCATATCACGCTTCCGGCGGATACGCACCGGGTTCCGGCGCCTCCGCGTCAAAACATCGCCGGACTGCCTGCAAAACCGGTGCTACAGCTCCGTCGTCATCCTCACATTGGAATCCAGCAAGCGGTTGAAGCCCAGCCAGTCGTGATTTCCATAGTTGCCGGAAAACAGTTCCGTGATGGTCTGCATCTTGGCGTCGGTATTGTCGGCAAAATTCAGGGCAAGCGCCTCCGCCAGCGCAGGCTTCTTGGGCGAGCCGTATTCATACTCTCCGTGATGGGCCAGGATACAGTGCTTCAGCTCGGAAGCCGTTTTGGCCGGAAAACCCGGCACGGTCTTGATCTTCTCATCCAGCATGATGGTGCCGATCACGATATGGCCCAGAAGCTGGCCGTCGTCGGTATAATCATTCTCCGGGAATTCAGAAAGCTCCCTGGTCTTTCCAATATCATGGAACAGGGCGGCCGCGATCAGAAGATCCCTCTTCAGCACCGGATAATGCCTGCAGTAAAAATCGCACAGCTGCGTCACGCTCAAGGTATGCTCCAGCAGGCCGCCCACAAATCCGTGATGGACCGTCTTGGCCGCCGAATGAGCTTTAAAGGACCGGATGAACTCCGCGTCCTCCACGAAGAACCGCTCCGCCAGCGTGCGGACCTTTTCATTCTTGATGCTCTTCACAAAATCCAGCAGCTCCTGGTACATCTTCCCAATATCCTTGGACGACACCGGAAGATAGTCCGCCGGATCATACTCTCCCTCCGCCGCCACGCGGGCGCGGCGTATATTCAGCTGGAGGGCCCCCTGAAAACTGGTCACGTCTCCGTCGATCTTGATGTAATCCAGACTGTCGAAGTGATCGATCCCTCCGGAAAGCTCCCAGATCTTTCCATCCACTGTCCCGGTCTTATCCTGGAGGATCAGGGAATAGTAGGTCTTTCCCATCTTGGTCTTGGCCACCTGCTTGCTCTTGCACAGATAGATCTCGGAAAAGCGCTCGCCTTCCCGCAATGCTTCAATATATTTCATCGTCTTCTGCTCTCCTTAAATCCTTTCTGCCGGTCATCTGGTCCCCAGCACCACCGGGAACTCGATCTCCGTATAGCCGTCCCGCCCCATGCGGCGGGCTCTCACCGTCACGTCCTCGCCGGCGACCTTTCCCTCGAGGAACTCCTGAAGATCCGCCACCGAAGCGATCTCCGTCTCATCGATGGCGTAGATGATGTCTCCGTTTTGGAGACCGCTGTTATAGGCGGGGCTCTCCGCCGCCACCTCAGATATATAAATCCCCTCCGGGATCTGGTTTTCTTCGCTGACCTGCTCCGTCACATCCTGCCCCACGATCCCCAGATACGCCAGGGAGGAGCCGTTGGAAAGCCGCTCGATGCTGGATTTCAGATCCGAGATCCCGATGGCGCTGGTATTGGTCCCGGTATTTCCCGAAGTGATCATCCCGATGATCTCCCCGTCCAGGTTCATGACAAAGCCCGTGGCCTTATCGGTGGTGGAAACATCCGTATAGAGCATCTGCACCTCCATATCCTGACGCTTGACGCTGGAACGGATATAGGTGATCATCCCGTAAGCGATGGATCCCACATAATCCTTGGGGCTTCCCACCAGCACCACAGGCTGTCCTTCCTCCGCGGCCACAGAACTGCCCAGGGCCACCGGCGTCACCTTGCTCTTGGTAATGTCATCCACTCCGGCCAGCGGAACGCTGACAATGGCCATCCCCGTCTTGCCGTCCGCCGCCTTGACAGAAGCCGCGGCGCTCACCCCGTTGCTGAAGGTGACCTCCACCGTCGTCTCATTTTCCTGGGCCTGATAGCTGGTGAGGATCAGCATTTCATAAGATGTGATGCTCCACACCACGCCGGAGACCTGCCCTTCCGTTTCAATGGGATTGTTGAACCAGTCCGCGGTCTGGGTCCTGGTGGTGACCGTCACGATGCCGCTTTCGGCCTGCTCCGCCACCTCATGGACCGCCCGGTAAAGATTCTCATAATCTGAAACCGTCCACCGGTAGGACTCCACGGCCGACTCCACCACATCCTCCAGATTCTCCTCTGTCTCGGCTGCCGCCATCCCCTCCGTAGATTCCTCCGTCTCCTCATCCCTGGGCACGGAGATCTGGGACTCCGGAGCATCTTTTTTAAACCACTGCTCCGCATAGGGCCTGAGCAGCACAAAAGTCAGGCAGGACACCACGCCGAAGACCAGGGCGCTGCCCACCAGGAGCGCTGCGCGGGATATCCATCTGCGCCGGTTTTCAGAACGGTTCAGCACCCGCTCCCGGACAAATACAGGCTCCTGCTCCTGTAAAGGATTTTCCTGTTCTTCTGTTTTGGGTTCTTCCTGGTTCTTGTCTTCAAAATCTGCCATATCCATTCTCTCCTGTAACAGATGATCACAACCCGGTGATTATGAAAAACACTGCCAGCCTGTCCGGATTCCCCCTCAAAAGGTCTCCCTTCATTATAGATGATAACCGCCCCTTTTTGAAGTGTTTTACTAATTTTTTTAACAAATCCCCTGCAAATTCTGGTATACTAACAGACGAGGAGTGTGACTATGAACCAAAAAGCTTTATATACATTGGAATTTGAAAAGATCAAGGAAAAGCTGGAGAGCTTTGCCAGGAGCCAGCCCGGCCGGGAACTGTGCCGGGAGCTGTCTCCCATGACCCATATCGATGACATCCGTCTGGCTCAGAGGGAGACCTCCGACGCCCTGGCCAGGATGCTCCACAACGGCCCTCTGTCCTTTTCCGGGGTTTCCGATATACGCGGGACTCTGAAACGGCTGGAGATCGGCGCTTCCCTCAGTATGGCCGAACTCCTCCGGCTGAAGGGACTGATGGATGCCTGCGGCCGGGTCAAGGCCTACGGGAGGAGCAGCGCCGAGGAGGAGTTTTCCGACTCCCTGACCGAAGCCTTCCAGCTTCTGGAGCCTCTGACGCCTCTGAGCCAGGAGATCGGACGCTGCATCCTCTCTGAGGAAGAGATGAGCGACGACGCCAGCCCGGGGCTGCGCCATGTGCGCCGGTCCATACGGCTGACGGGAGACCGCATCCATACCCAGCTCAATTCCATCTTAAACGGAAGCCGCACCTGGCTCCAGGACGCAGTGATCACCATGCGGGACGGACGGTACTGCCTCCCGGTCAAATCGGAATACAAGAATCAGATGCCCGGCATGATCCACGACCAGTCTTCCTCCGGATCCACCTACTTCATCGAACCCATGGCCGTCATCCGGCTCAATAACGAACTGCGGGAACTGGAAGCTCAGGAGCGGAAGGAGATCGAGGCGGTCCTGGCGGATCTGAGCGCCCGGGCGGCGGAGCAGTCCCTTTATCTGGAATCCGACTATGAGCTCCTTGGCCGCCTGGACTTCATCTTTTCCCGGGCTTCCCTGTCCGATCTTTACAGCTGTACAGAACCGGCCTTCAACGAAGAAGGATATATTTATATAAGAGACGGCCGCCATCCCCTGCTGGATCCCAAGAAGACCGTTCCCATCACCGTATCCCTGGGGAAGGATTTTGACCTGCTGATCGTCACCGGTCCCAATACGGGCGGCAAGACCGTCTCCTTGAAAACTGTGGGCCTCTTTACCATCATGGGGCAGTGCGGCCTCCACATCCCCGCCGCGGAAGGCTCCAGCCTGGCCGTGTTCCACGAAGTCTTCGCCGACATCGGAGACGAACAGAGCATTGAGCAGAGCCTCAGTACATTCTCCGCTCATATGCGCAACATCGTCTCCATCCTGGAAAAGGCCGACAGCCGTTCCCTGGTGCTGTTTGACGAGCTGTGCGCCGGAACGGACCCCACGGAGGGCGCCGCGCTGGCCATATCCATCCTGACCTTCCTGCACAACATGCAGGTGCGCACCATGGCCACCACCCACTACAGCGAGCTGAAGATCTTCGCCCTGTCCACCGACGGTGTGGAAAACGCCAGCTGCGAGTTTGACGTGGAGACCCTGCGCCCCACCTACCGGCTCCTGATCGGGATCCCCGGAAAGAGCAACGCCTTCGCCATTTCTTCCAAGCTGGGACTTCCGGACTATATCGTGGAAGATGCCAGGAAGAGGCTGGGCAGCGAGGACGCCGCCTTCGAGGATCTCCTTTCCGATCTGGAAAAGAGCCGGACAGAACTGGAGCGGGAGCGGCTGGAAGCAGAGAAATACAAGGCGGAGGCCTCCGCCCTCAAGGCGCGGCTGGAAAGCAAGGAAAGCCGCCTGGACGAGAGCCGGGAAAAGATCCTGGCAAAGGCCAACGAGGAAGCCAGGCAGATCCTGTCCCAGGCCAAAGCCACCGCGGACGAGACCATCCGCAATATCAACCGACTGGCCAGAGAGAGCGGCGCCGGAAAAGAAATGGAAAAGGAGCGCCAGCGTATCCGGGAGCAGCTCAATACGGCCAACAGCCGTCTCGGGGTCAAAGCCAAGAAGCCGGCCAAAGCCCACCGGCCCGAGGAATTCCATATCGGCGACGCGGTGCGGGTCCTTTCCATGAACCTGAAGGGCACCGTCAGCTCCCTGCCCAATGCCAAGGGAGACCTGTACGTCCAGATGGGGATCCTGCGCTCCCTGGTGAATATCAGGGATCTGGAGCTTCTGCCGGAGGATACCATCACTTCCTCCGTAGGGAGCATAAACAGCCGGAAAGGTTCCCAGGGACAGAAAGGGAGCTCCGGCTCCATCCGGGTCTCCAAATCCTCTTCCATCTCCCCGGAGATCAATCTCATCGGGAAGACCACCGACGAGGCGATCCCGGAGCTGGACAAATATCTGGACGACGCTTATCTGGCCCACCTTCCCCAGGTCCGGGTGATCCACGGCCGGGGCACCGGCGCCCTGAAAAAGGCTGTCCACCAGTTCCTCCGCCGTCAGAAGCATATTGAGTCCTACCGCCTCGGAGAATTCGGCGAGGGCGGCGCCGGCGTGACCGTTGTGCAGTTTTCTTATGATAAATAGGAGGTTTCCATGGCTGCGAAACAGAAAATTTTGATCGTAGATGACGACGAAAATATCGCGGAGCTGATTTCTCTGTACCTGATCAAGGAGTGCTATGAGACCAGGATCGTCCACGACGGAGAGTCGGCTCTCCAGATCTTTCCCGTCTTTGGACCGGATCTGATCCTCCTGGATCTGATGCTGCCTGGCATGGACGGATACCAGGTCTGCCGGGAGCTGCGCCGGGACGCTTCTGTTCCCATCATCATGCTGTCTGCCAAGGGCGAGGTCTTTGACAAAGTACTGGGACTGGAGCTGGGCGCCGACGATTACATCATCAAGCCCTTCGATTCCAAGGAGCTGGTGGCCAGGGTCAAGGCCGTCCTGCGAAGGAGCGCTGCTCCCGCCGCCCCCTCCCCCCTGGCCGCTCCGGAACAGCAAGGCCAGTATGTGGAATATCCGGACCTGATCGTGAACCTGACCAATTATTCCGTCACTTACATGGGCCATTCGGTGGAGATGCCTCCCAAGGAGCTGGAGCTTCTCTATTTCCTGGCCTCCTCCCCCAACCAGGTCTTCACCCGGGAACAGCTCCTGGACCACATCTGGGGCTATGAGTATGTGGGAGACACCAGGACCGTGGACGTCCATATCAAGAGGCTCCGGGAAAAGCTGGGGGACCATCCGGCCTGGCAGCTCTCCACAGTCTGGGGCATCGGATATAAATTCGAGGTAAAACGATGAGAGTTTCTCTTTATGTCAAAGTCCTGCTGGGCTATCTGATCTTTGGAGTCCTGGGCTTCATCACCATCGCGTTCTTCTCCTCCAATATGACGCTGCAATATCTGGAAGAGGACAGGGCCGACCAGCTCTACAACGAGGCCAGCCTCATCGCGGACAACTGCCGCGCCCGCTATTCCGGCTCCGATATGGATTTTGCCACCCTGGGGCCTCAGCTCACCTCCATCGGCTCCTATTTCGACGCCGATATCTGGATCGTGGAACAGCAGGGTACCATCGTATACAGGAGCGACGGGGAGGAGACCGGAACGGTCATCGAAGACTTCGACCCGTCGGAGCAGGGCCGCGGCCGCTATATCATCGGCCATTACTATGAGATGTTTGAAGATCCCGTGCTGAGCGTCACCGCGCCCATCACCGCTAATTTCAACACTTACGGGTATGTGGTCCTCCACCAGAGTCTTTCCGACATCTACGGGATCCGGGACCAGATCCTGAATATCATCTACATCACGTTCCTGGTCATTTTCGCCCTGTCCCTCATCGTCCTGTGGATCATCCGCATTTATATCTTCCAGCCCATCAAGCAGATCACGGATGCCGCCAAGGAGTTTGCCGACGGGAACCTGAACTACAGTGTGAAGATCCACTCCGAGGACGAGATCGGATACCTGGCCGATACCCTGAACTACATGGCCCACGAGCTGAACAACAAGGAAAAGGACCAGAAGAAATTCATCTCCAACGTATCCCATGACTTCCGTTCTCCCCTCACCTCCATCAAGGGCTATCTGGAGGCCATGATCGACGGCACCATCCCCCCGGAGCTCCATGAAAAGTATATGAAGCTGGTGATCGCGGAGACGGAGCGGCTTACGAAGCTGACCGCCAGGACCCTGGCCCTCCAGTCCCTGGACTCCAAAGGGAATCTCCTGGACATCTCGGTCTTTGACATCAACCAGACCATCCGGGATACGGTGGCCACCTTCGAGGGGATCTGCAAGCCCAAGAACCTGAATTTTGACCTGATCTTTTCGGAGCGCCACTCCTATGTGCAGGCGGATATGGTAAAGATCCAGCAGGTGCTTTATAATCTCATCGACAACGCCATCAAATTCTCCAAACCAAACTCCACCATCTGGATCGAGACCAATGAACGCCATGAAAAGATCTTCGTCTCCGTAAAGGACAGCGGCGTCGGCATCCCCAAGGAGAGCCAGAACAAGATCTGGAACCGTTTTTACAAATCCGACAGCTCCAGAGGCAAAGACAAGAACGGCACCGGCCTGGGCCTCTCCATCACCAAGGAGATCATCACAGCCCACAATGAAAACATCGACGTCATCAGTACCGAGGGCATCGGGACGGAATTCATCTTCACCCTCCCCAAGGGCGCGCCGCCCCGCTCTTGAACAGAGGCTCAGGAAGGCGCGGATATAAGATCAAAATGGGAGCTGTTTTCACAGCTCCCATTCAAATGTCCTGGGCCTTCCCTGTCTCTGCATATGAGAAAAGCCATTCTGCCGCAAGGCTTCATAGAGCACCACCGCCACGGAATTGGCCAGGTTCAGCGAACGGATCCCTCCCATCATGGGGATCCGGACGGCAGTCTCCGGATGCTGCGCCAGGATCTCCTCCGGGATCCCGGCGCTTTCTTTTCCAAACATCAGATACGCCCCCGGCTCATAAGCCGCCTCCGTATACACATGAGGGGCCTTGGTGGTGGCCATATAGATCTTCTTCACAGCTTCCGGATTGCGTTCCAGAAAATCTCCATAGCTGTCATATACCGTCACATCCAGACTGTCCCAGTAGTCCAGCCCTGCCCTTTTGACCATCTTTTCATTGATCCTGAACCCCAGAGGCTCGATCAGATGAAGACGGCTCCCCGTGGCCACGCAGGTCCGCCCGATGTTGCCGGTATTGGCCGGCATCTCCGGCTCCAGCAGTACGATATTCATGGCGCCTTCCGGAAGACGGCCTGCCGCTCCGCTCCCGGTCTCCGTGCCAAAGCTCATTTCTCTTCCTCCAGCTTCCTCACAAACCGGGCGACTCTTCCCAGAGCTTCCTTGAGCGCTTTCAGGGAATATGCGTAGGAGATCCGGACAAAGCCCTCTCCGCAGGCGCCGAAGGCGCTGCCGGGCACCACCGCCACCTTCTCGCTGCGCAGCAGCTCCTCCGCAAATTTCTCAGAACTCATCCCGAACCGGCTGATATTGGGGAACACATAAAAGGCCCCCTTGGGCTCAAAGCAGGAGAGCCCCATCTCCTCCAGGGTCTTCAGTACGAACCGCCGTCTCTGGTCATAGGATTCCCGCATCATGGCCACATCCTCGTCCCCGTTTCTCATGGCTTCCACAGCCGCGTACTGACTGGTGGTGGGAGCGCACATGATGGCATACTGATGGATCTTCAGCATCTGCTCCAGGATCAGCTTCGGCGCCGCCGCATAGCCGAGACGCCAGCCGGTCATGGCATAGGCTTTGGAAAATCCATTGATCAGCACCGTCCGCTCTTTCATCCCCGGCAGGGAAGCAATGGTCACATGATCGCCGCTGTAGGTCAGCTCCGAGTAGATCTCATCGCTGATGACCATCAAATCCTTCTCGATCACCACCTGGGCGATGGCCTCCAGATCCGCCCGCTCCATGATGGCCCCCGTAGGGTTATTGGGAAAGGGCAGCACCAGGATCTTGGTCCTGGGCGTGATATGGGCCCGCAGCTCCTCCGCCGTGAGACGGAATTCATTCTCTTCCTTCAGCTCGATATTCACCGGCACGGCATCGGCCAGCACGGCGCAGGGATAGTAGGAGACATAGCAGGGAGTGGGGATCAGCACCTCGTCCCCGGGATTGACCATGGCCCGCAGAGCCAGGTCGATGGCCTCGCTGCCGCCCACCGTCACCATGATCTCATGGGCCGGATCATACTCCACCTGGCAGCGCCGCTTCAGATACCGGCAGATCTCCTCCTTCAGCTCCTTCAGACCCGCGTTGGATGTATAAAAAGTACGTCCCCTTTCCAGGGAATAGATGCCCTCCTCCCTCACATGCCAGGGCGTATCAAAATCCGGTTCGCCCACTCCCAGGGAAATGGCATCCGGCATCTCGCTGACAATATCAAAAAATTTCCGGATGCCCGAAGGCTCCAGGCTCACAGCCTTTTCCGACAGCGGGTTTCTCATAGCGTCACCAACATCCTTTCGTCTTTGGATTTCTGCTCCAGGATCGTCCCCTGGTCCTTATACTTCTTCAGCACGAAGTGGGTCGCCGTACTGAGGATGGAATCCAGCGGAGAGAGCTTGCTGGATACAAAAAGGGCCACATCCTTCATGGTCTTCCCCTCCAGGATCAGCATAAAATCAAAATCGCCGGAGATCAGATACACCGCGTGGACTTCGTCATAGTTGTAAATGCGCTCCGCGATGCTGTCAAAGCCCATCCCTCTCTGAGGCGTCACCTTCACCTCGATGAGCGCCGTCACCTTGTCCTCCGTCACCTTGTCCCAGTTGATCAGCGTATAATATCCGCAGATGATGCCCTCTGCCTCCATGGCCGCGATCTCATTGACTACATTTACTTCATCCTCGCCCAGCATGGCCGCCAGATCCTTCACATCAAGCCTGCTGTCCTTCTCCAATGCCGCTAAAATCTTCTTCCTCATCCTCAAATTCCTTTCTTTTATCGGCTTCCCGGCCGTCTGATCCCGGACGGTTCAGATACCGGATATGCTCTCCGTTCCGGAGGATCCTGTCCCTGTTTCCCGTCACTTTTCCGATGAAGGCCGCCGGTACTCCTGCCTCCCAGACTATATCGTTTCCATTATCTGCCGCCAGAAGGACACAGCCGCGGGAGCTGATCTCATAGGGATTCTGTCCCAGAGCCTCGCAGATCTCTATGGTCTCCTGACGCACAGGGAACCTTTTCAGATCCACCGTGAGGCCGGCGCCGTAATGCTCCGCCATGTCCCAGAGCGCCGCGAAGATGCCGCTCTCCCCGGCTTCCCACCTGGAGAGGCCCGGAAAGCGTCTGCTGTACTCCTCCGCCCCTTCATATTTCCGAAGGGATACGGTCCTGTCCAGAAAGTCTTCAGGAAGGGTACGCCGCAGGGTCTCCCGTTCTTCCTCCGCCGCCTTCACCGTCCATTCCAGCCCGATATACCCCATTATCACTATATCCTGACCTGGTCTCACATAGTACTCCTTTCCTCCGCACGGATGCAGACCCATAGATAGAAAAAGAGGCCTCCATCCCTGCCGGGATGTGGCCTCTTCAGTATAGCACATTTCATACCGGATTGCATTAAGAAAATCCTCAGCTGGCCGCCTGGGACTCCGCTGTTCCCGAGGACGGAGCCTCCGTGGAAGGCGCTGCCGTAGAAGGCGCTTCGGTGGAAGGCGCTGCTGTAGAAGGCGCCTCCGTGGAAGGGGACTCTGCGGAAGGATCGGTCTCCGCCGGAGTCTCTGCCGCCGGCGTGGAATTCTGCCTTACTTTTCTGGCAGATGCCCGGTACTTATCCGTATGGAGCAGAGTCTGCTCCACCATGACGCCGTCCACCCAGACTTCTTTCCATGCCTGCGCCACCGCTTCCGGATAGGAGGTGGCCTGATCCACCACTACCTCGCCCGGCGCCAGGGTGGGGTCTTCCGTGATCTGGTCAGGCAGATAAGATTCGCTGAGCGTGACTCCGTAGAACTTGAGCTCCCGGTTGGAGGGTCTTGTCTCCTTGCCCCAGATGGTATACGTCGCGTATCCGTCGATGCCGCTGGTGACAGACGCCTCGATATAAATAGGAAAATCAAAATCGTTGGTCAGCTTCAGATCCTTGCTGCCGCTGTCGTTGATGGTGGCGTCCAGACCGTAATCCGTATATCCCACCGTCATGGAATGGTTGTATCTCTCGGATATATTGACCTCCGCCAGAAGGGCCGCATTGTAGAGAGTCGTGGCCAGCTGGCAGATGCCGCCGCCGTACTCGTCCACATAACCGCCGTTGGAATAGGCCACCTGCTTCACATACCCGTTCTCGGCGTTGAACGGCGCCAGGGCCTCATACATGGACCAGGTCTCTCCGGGCATGATGAGGATCCCGGTGGTATAGCCGACGCCCACCTCCAGGTTGGTCATCTTGCTGCTGTTGGCGTTCCTGGTGGTGGTGGAATACGTTCCCAGCACATCCTGGATCTGGGAGAGCTGCTCCGTCGTCCGCTCCGGCTGGCTCACCTCCGCCGTGGCCGTCACGGAAATATCATTCCCGTCCCAGTCCTCCAGCGCTGTCATGATGGCAGATATGGTGGCCTCTGTATTGACCTTGACTCCGGTCTGGCTCTGGCTCACCTCGAAGCCTCCGCTGACACGGGTGAGCTCCGCGTTGACCGGCTCCACAGACAGAGCCGCGGTCTGCTCATTTACGAATGAACTCACCTGGTCCTCCTGCACCTTCAGGACCAGATCGTATTTCTGGTTGGATGCCTGGAGATCCTTCTCCGTCTTATATCTGCTGATGAGGCTCCCGCTCTTGCCCAGGGCCAGAGCCTCCATGATGATCTCGGAGATCCTGTCCGCGTACAGTCCTAGCTGTGAGACCGGCACCTGGATCGGATCCACGCCGTCGGCGCCCTCCAGTGCCAGAGTCAGGGTCTTCTGCCCCAATCTGTCCACTTCGGCCAGGACCGCCTCCAGCGCCTGCTCCGCCGTCATGCCGCTGACTTCCACATCGCCTACAAACACGCCGTCGGCGATCACCGCGTCGGCGTCAAGAGTGCTCTTCTCCATGGCAGCGGCCAGGGTCTCTCTGGGATCGGCCTGTGTTTCCTGTTCTGCCGTTTTCTCCTGTCCCGTCGTCTCCTCCTGGGCCTCCTGTCCTGCCGCTGTCGTCCCGCCCGCTTCGGTCGCGTAAGCGATGCCCGGCATCAATGTGCCAGCCAAAAGGACAAAGGCAAGCAGCCATGCACATCTTTTTTTCATATATGATTTCCTTCCTTTTACTATTAAAACTCCCTCTGGTCTACTTCATTGTAGCATACCTTTTGGGAAATTCAAGCATCGTCATAAAATCTTAAAAAGTAGCGAAAAAAATTTACAATTTTAAAGAACTGCGCTGAGTACCAGAGGTACGATCATGGCCAGGATCATGATGCAGGCCAGGACCGCCACAAAGATCCGCTTTGCCCGCTGCTTCTTACTATTGATCATTTCTCTCTCCTTTATATCTCTGCCGACGGACAGAGCTCCTTTAAAAAGCACTGCACGCATTTGGGGTTCCTGGCCGGGCAAAGTCCCCGGCCGTGGGTGATGATCTGGATATTATATAAGATCCAGTGCTCCTTCGGGAGCACCTCCATCAGCTCATATTCGATCTTTTCCGGATCCTGGGAGCTTACAAGCCCCAGTTTCCTGGAGATCCGTTTTACATGGGTATCCACCACCACGCTGGGGTCGTGATAAATATTTCCCCGGATCACATTGGCCGTCTTCCGTCCCACGCCGGCCAAAGAGGTCAGCTCCTCCAGAGTCTCCGGCACCTTCCCGCCGAATTTCTCCACCAGGTCTTTGGCGCAGGAGATCAGATTCCTGGCCTTATTATGGTAAAAGCCCGTGGGTTTGATGTCCTGCTCCAGCTCCGTAAGCTCCGCCGCCGCCAGCTTTTCCAGGGTATCATACTTCCGGAACAGTCCTTCCGTCACCTGGTTGACCCTGGCGTCGGTACACTGGGCGCTCAGAATCACCGCCGCCAAAAGCTGCCAGGGTTCTTCATAATTCAGATAGCATTTGTATTCCCTTGTATAGTGCTCATCCAGAAGATCCAGGATCTTCTGTACCCGTTCCTTCTCCGTCATGGCGCCTCCCATCTATCCGTTTCACATACGCGTTTCCCGTCAGGGGATCTCTCCGGCCGTAATCAAAGAGCCAGCACGCTTCCTCTGGAGAGGAGCCCTGAAAGCTTTCCACATGATACTGTCTCAGAAGCTCCTTGACCGGCCGCCCCGGAAACGCCGTCTCCAAAACGCCGCGTTCCTTTTCCCGGCGGGCGGGCGGCGCGAAGGCCGGCCGTTTTTTGGCGTTCTCCCGCATATAATAATCCAGGGTCAGAAGCTGCCGGAATTTCTCCCCATCCTCCGGAAAACGCCGGAGGATGAACTCCAAAAGAAAGGTATAGAGCGCTTCCCGCATGTGCCTCCTGCCGGCCATGCCGCTTCCGGCGTATTCCCTTCCCAGCTCCTCGAACAGCAGGAACGGGCGGCCGGACCGCCGCACCAGCTCTTTCAGGGTGAAGGGAAACTGACGGCTGTTATAGCAGATCTCCGTCATCTCCTCCACCTGCTTCAGCCGGATCAGCTCCTCGTGGGACAGCCATGGTGTCCGGAGCACCTCATAGGGCGGCTCCCACTGGGATACGATGCCGTATCTTTCGGCGTCCTCCTCCATGGGAGAGCCCTTCAGGACCTTTAAAAAGCCCAGCTGCAGCTGGTCCGGCTCCATGGCGTAAACATCGTCGAAGGAACGGCCGAAGCTCTCATATCCTTCATATGGGAGTCCCGCGATGAGATCCAGATGCCGGTGGACATTCCCGCCGTTTCCGATGGCCGCCGTCACCGTCCTCACACGTTCCAGATCCATGTTCCGGCGGATGGCAGCCATCGTATCCGGATTCGTGGATTGAACGCCGATCTCCAGCTGGACCAGCCCCGGCCTCATGGTCCGCAGAAGCTCCAGCTCTTCGTCCGTCAAAATATCCGCCGTGATCTCAAAGTGAAAATTGGTGATCCCGTTGTCATGGTCCCGGATGTAGCTCCAGATCTCCATGGAACGGCTTTTTTTACAGTTGAACGTCCTGTCCACGAACTTCACCTGAGGGACCTCATGAGCCAGGAAAAAAGAAAGCTCCCGCTTCACCATATCCATGGGCCGGAACCGGAGCGTTTTATCTATGGAAGAAAGACAGTAGCTGCACGAAAAAGGGCAGCCCCTGCTGGTCTCATAGTAGATGATCCTATTTTCAAAATCCTTCAAGTCTCCATAGGCGAAGGGGATCTTCCCCATATCGGCCGGAGGCGCCGCCGGAGTCCTCTTGATCTGTCCGTCCTCCCGGTATGCGCAGCCTTCCGGCCATGGCGCGCCCTGGACGTAATGGCGCAGAAGACCGGGGAAGCTCTCCTCCCCTTCTCCGAAGAGGATGCCGTCCGCCTCCGGCAGCTCCCGGAGAAGCTCCTCACAGCGGAAGGAGACCTCCGGACCGCCCAGCCAGACCCTGGTGTCCGGACAGATCCGTTTCAAATCCCTCACCAGAGTCTTTACATATTCTATATTCCAGATATAGCAGGAAAACCCCATCAGATCCGCCTGCTCCATATAGAGGCTGTCCAGGATCTCGGACGCCCGGTGGTTGATGGTATACTCCCGGATCTCCACCTGCGCGCCGGGGATCCCCGCCCCGCAGGCTTTTAAATTGTATACTGCTAAATTGGAATGGATATATTTCGCGTTGATGGCCGCCAGCAGGCATTTCATAACAGGATCCCGCTTTCCCGGATGGCTTCCACAGCCTCCTGGATCTTGTCCTCATCCTGCACCAGGGCCATGCGGACATGGCCTTCTCCCGAAGGCCCGAAGGCGCTGCCCGGCGTCACGATCACGCCTGTCCTCTCACACAGCTCCTTCACAAACTCCAGAGAGGAATGGAACTTCTCCGGTACATCGGCCCAGACAAACATGGTGGCCGGGCACCGCTCCACCTTCCACCCGATGGATGTGAGGCCGTCGCACAGCAGGTTTCTCCGTCTCTCATAGGCGGCCCTGCCGGTCTCCACACAGGACTGGTCCCCTGTAAGAGCCGCGACGGCCGCTTTCTGGATGGGGATGAAGATCCCATAGTCCAGATTGGATTTTAAAAGTCCCAGGTTCCTCACCATCTCCCGGTTTCCCAGACAGAACCCCACTCTGGCTCCGGCCATGCCGTAAGTCTTGGACAGGGAATTGAACTCCACGCCCACGTCCCTGGCCCCCGGATACTGGAGGAAGCTGCCGCAGGAAGCTCCGTCAAAGACCAGCTCGCTGTAGGCATTGTCATGAAGCACCATGATATCATGCTTCTTCGCGAACGCGATCACATCCCTGTAGAAGGAATCCGGAGCCAGCACCGTGGTGGGATTATTGGGATAGGAGATCAGCATGAACCTGGCCCGCTCCGCCACATCCTCCGGGATCTCCGCCAGATCGATGATATATCCGTTCTCTTTCCTCTGGGGCATATAGTAGATCTCGGCCCCCGCCAGCTTCGGGCCGTCGACAAAGACCGGATAGCAGGGATCCGGCACCAGCATAAGATCTCCCTCGTCCAGGATGGAGAGCGCGATGTGGGCCAGTCCGTCCTGGGAACCCAAAAGAGCCAGGATCTCCGTCTCCGGATCCAGCTCCACCCGGTAGCGGCGCCTGTACCACTGGGCCGCGGCCTGCCGCAGCTCCGGCAGATCCTGGATGGCGTATATATAATTCTTTTCGTCCTTCGCCGCTTCCGTCAATGCCTCTATGATATGGGGCGCCGGAGGGATATTGGGCGTGCCCACGCTCAGATCGATGACCGGCTTTCCCTCCGCCAGACGCTCCTTCTTCATTGCCAGCAGGGAAGAGAAGATTCCCTCGCCGAACTGCTCCATCCTCTTTGCAAACCTCATAGCTGACCACCTTCCGCCCGCTGCCGCGGGGATTTTCGATTCTTCTATTATAATGAGTCCTCTTTTATCCGTCAATGCCTGACAGGCCATAGATCTCATAGAGAGAGAGCATATCCTGATACAGCAGCTTCTTTCCCATGAGCTGCCGGTAGGTGGCGGATCTGGTCTTTTCCTCCGCCTTCAGTTTCGCCATTTTTTCCACGATGCCATCGTACTCTGTCCGGACTGCCCGGTGCATCCTCTCATAAGCTTCCAGCCGTTCTTTTTCTCCCATGACCGCACTCCTTTTTCTTTTTATTATACCAGGAACCAGGCAGGCGGCAAAGGGCTCCGGAAGCTTTTCCTTCCGGAGCCCTTCGCAAAGCGTGGAGTCATATGTTTATTTATGAAAACGTCACCGGGGATATCAGCCCTCAATGGCGATATGGCCTTTCTTCTGTTCCACCTCCGGAACCTTCTTGGCCACCGACAGCTTCAGGATGCCGTCCTCAAATTTCGCATGGATGTCGGACTCCGTCACGGCGTCGCCCACATAGAAGCTTCTGGAGCAGCTTCCCGCGTAGCGTTCCCTGCGGATATATCTGCCGTTTTCGTCCTTCTGGTCCTTATCCATCCCCTTGGAAGCGCTGATGGTCAGATAACCATTCTCCAGGGTGGCATTTACATCCTCTTTCTTGAAGCCCGGCAGATCGATGTCCAGCTCATAGCTCTTGTCCGTCTCCTTGACGTCGGTCTTCATCAGGTTCTTTTCATTCTTGCCGTACAGCGGGTTCCTTCTGCTGAAAAATTCTCTCTCCCAAGGGAAGTCCATCATCTCATCAAATAAGTTTTCTCCAAAAATACTGGGCATTAACATAAATCATTCCTCCATTCTCTATCTGCTGTTCTTATAAACATTTTTGTGATCGGAACTCCGGAAGCCTTTCTCTTTTCCTTTGTTCTAGTTGTAATATAACACTTATTGTTAGCACTGTCAAGACTTGAGTGCTAATTTTTTGTGAATTTTCTGTGACCAGTTTCATTTGAAATCTGGATCATAAACTTTCCTTCCCTCTCAAATCCATTTTCACCAAACCAACCACTAACACTCCAATAAAAACCGACGTGTTCACAAATAACAGTACGACAACACTTTTCACCACTCCAAAGGTAAAAAGTATGGAGAAGATTTCTACTGACAACACAATAAAACACATATAATTTGTCAAATACT
>CAJFUL010000056.1 GCA_904420245.1 Candidatus Paralachnospira avium | reverse complement strand
GGATCTTTTTATCCCTGACATAAAATGAGACACAGGAGAAAACCCTGTGCCTCAAAACATTTTTACCCCAACCCTTGACAAAGAGCCCAAAATGCCCGGCGCCTTTCCGAATCTGTCCGAAGACTTATTTCTTTCTTGTGAATTTCAGATCACAGCAATCGTCGCCTTCTGCGATCTTCTTGCTGAGGCAGAACTCTGCGTTCATATCCCTTGCGAACTGCCTGTCGCCTTCCATGGCGATGTCGCAGAACAGGGCGCAGTCCTCATCGGAGAATCCTAACTTTCTCCAGGCGGTCAGCAGAGGACAGTAATGCATCTCTACATGGACCTCATCCTCGTTGATGTTGACAACCTTGTTCTCAAAGGTTACAGGCTCTGCTACGAAGATGTCGCCGAATTCCTTCATGCTGTCGGGATCCTTCATATGATCCTTGTAGTTGGCAACAGCCTGGTATACGCCGCAGCGGTTGATGGCGGCGCGGCCGACCTTCTCCATATCTCCGCCGGCCTTTCTCACTTCATCCAGCAGCAGAGCCATCCAGATGGCACGATGCTCGATACATGCGCGCTTTGCCTCCACTACCGGGTCACCTGTGTGGATCGGTTTGTTCTCATTGTACTTTTCCATAGTCGCTTCTTCCTTTCTCCTTACTTTTTATTAACAGTGCCGAGATAAGCCTTTCTCACCTCGTCATTGTTCTGCATTTCTTTTGCGTCTCCGGAGAATTTGATGCGCCCCACTTCCAGGACATAACAACGGTCAGCGATCTTGAGCGCCATATTGGCATTCTGCTCCACCAGAAGGATCGTGGTGCCCTGTTTATGGATCTCTTTGATCAGGTTGAAGATCTCCAGCACCAGGTTCGGCGCCAGACCCATGGAAGGCTCGTCCAGCATGAGGAGCCTGGGCCTGTTCATGAGGGCCCGTCCTATGGCCAGCATCTGCTGCTCGCCTCCGGAAAGGGTCCCGGCCTGCTGCTTCTTCCTCTCCAGAAGTCTGGGGAAGAGATCATATACATAATCAAAGGAATCCCGGATCTCTTTCACATCTTTACGGCAGTAAGCTCCCAGCTTCAGATTATCCTCCACTGTCAGCTCCGGAAACACTTCACGCCCCTCCGGACTTAAGGTGACGCCCATCTTTACGATCTGGGGAGGAGACAGACGGGTCAGGTCATGACCGTCGAACTCGATCCTGCTCCCCGAGGCGGCTTTCAGCACGCCGGCGATGGTCAGAAGGGTGGTCGACTTTCCGGCTCCGTTGCTCCCGATCAGGGTAACCAGCTCCCCGTCGTTGACCTCGAAATCGATTCCCTTCAGAGCGTGGATGTTTCCATAGTATGTATTCATCGAATTAATCCGCAGCATCTTCTTCACTCTTTCCTAAATAAGCTTCGATCACCATCTGGTTATTGGCGATCTCCTCAGGCAGCCCGTCGGCAATCATCTTGCCATGGTCGAGGACGTAGATCCGGTCGGAAATATTCATGACCACGCTCATATCATGCTCGATCAAAATGATCGTAAAGCCCTGATCCCGCAGTCCCTTGATGAACTCCAGAAGCTCTTCCGACTCCTGAGGATTCATGCCGGCGGCCGGCTCGTCCAGAAGGAGGATCTTGGCGCCGGTAGCGATGGCTCTGGCGATCTCCAGCTTCCTCTGCTCGCCGTAGGGCAGATTCCCCGCGTAAGTATGGATATACTTCTCAAATCCCAGGGAGTTGAGAACCTCCAAAGCCTTCAAATGGGCTTCCTTCTCATACTTCCGGAATCTGGGTGTCCGAAAGATCAGGTCAAATAGATTATACCGCGTATTTTGATGAAAGCCAACCATAACATTCTCGATTGTCCGCATATTTTTAAATAAACGGATATTCTGGAAGGTCCTGGCGATCCCCGCGTTGACGATATGCTGGACCTTTTTATTCTGGATCTCCTTCCCGTCAAAAACGATCTTTCCCTCGGTGACGTCATAGACACCGGTCAGAAGGTTGAAGATCGTCGTCTTTCCGGCTCCGTTGGGCCCGATGATGCTGACGATCTCGCCCTTATCCACATAAAAATCCACGTTGCTGACAGCCGCCAGGCCGCCGAACTGCTTTGAAACGTTACTTACCTCCAGCAGTGCCATTCTTTGTCACCTCCCCTTTCTCAAGCTTTACGAACCTGGGGAACACATAAGGCCGCTTGCTGGGGCCGCCCAGGATACCGTCCGTGCGGAAAACCATCATCACGATCAGGATCAGGCCGTAGACCACGAACCGGTACACCGCCACAAAGCGCAGCACCTCCGGGAAGGACACCAGCACCGCGGCGCCAAGGAGCATTCCCTTGATGGAGCCCATGCCGCCGAAGATCACGATGCTTAAGATCAGCGTGGAAACGTCTGAATTGAAGGAGTTGGCGTCCACATAGCCGGAAAGATGGGCGTACAGCGCGCCGCAGCAGCCGGCCATTGCCGTGGAGATGGTAAAGGCCATTCTCTTATAATGGTTGATCTCAACGCCCATGAGGGAAGCGGCCAGGGGATCGTCCTTGATGGCCCGAAGGCTCCGGCCCAGCTTTGAGCGCTCGATCGCGATACACAACAATACAAATATCACCAGGAAGATCAGGCACAGATAATAAAGGCCGTTGTTGGTGGTGTTGAGCTGGAACCCGAAAAACTCCGGCTTCGCGATGCGCTGAAGGCCGTAGGTGCCGTGGGTCAGGCTCTCCCAGTTGACAATGACCACCTTGACGATCTCGCCGAAGCCCATGGTGATGATGGCCAGATAGGTGCCTGAAAGCTTTGTGGTGGGAATGCTGAAAAGCCAGCCGATGATCCCGGCCATGATGATGCCGCACACGCAGGTCAGAAGGAAGTTGAGCCCGAAATGCTCGGACAGAAGGCCTGACGTGTAGGCGCCGATGGCGTAAAAGGCCGCGTGGCCCAGGGAAATCTGTCCCATGTAGCCGGTTACGATATTGAGGCTGAGCCCCAGCATTGAATAAATGAAAATCAGGCTGATGACCCTTTGCAGATACCTGCTGAGTCCCACTGCCGGAAGCACGATGAGGGCAGCCAGGAGCACAAGCCAGATAATCTTATCTCTCTTATCCATTCTGCACCTCCGTTAAACCTTGGAAACCTTTGCTTTTCCGAACAGCCCGTTGGGCCTGACAATGAGAATCAAAAACAGCAGGATAAAGGCCACCGCGTCCCGGTACGCGCCGGATAAAAACTGTACCGTAAGGCTCTCGGCGATTCCTAAGATGATGCCGCCCACGGCGGAGCCGTAAAGAATGCCGATGCCGCCCAGCACAGAGGCGGAAAAGCCCTTGAGACCGATCATCACGCCCATGGTAGGGTAAACGGTCTGGTAATAGCTGGCCAGCAACAGCGCCGCGATCACCGCGGACATGCCGCTTAAGAAGAACGTTACGCTGATTACGCCCTTGGCGTTGATCCCCATCAGGTCCGCCGCCCTGGAGTTCTGCTCCACCGCCCTCATGGCCAGGCCGATCTTGCTCTTATGAATCAGCAGGGACAGCCCCACAAGAAGGACAATGGAAACCACCAGGATGTAAACCTGGGAAAACGCGAACTTTACGTTCCCGACCTGTATCATCTTCTCGCCAAGAAGGGCCGGGAAGGCCTTGATCTCCGTGCCGAAGGCGATCATCAGGCCATTCTGGATAATGTAGGAAAAGCCGATCGTCGTGATCAGGGCGGCGATGCCCGGCGCCTTCTTCTTGCGAAGAGTCGCCAGGATCGTCCGGTCATAAATCACCAGAAGGCCGCCTGTAAGCAAAACGCTCAGGATCACTGCGGGAACGGCGCCCAAATTCCAGGTCACAAACATTAAGATCATGTGGGCCCCGAAGGCGTATACCGCGCCGTGGGCCATATTGATCATTTTCAGGATGCCGAACACAAGGGAATAGCCTACGGCGATCAGCGCGTAGATGAGACCCATGGTCAGGCCGTTGACAATATATTGGGCAGTCATGCTTTGCCTCCCATCCCCTGAAGTATTACAAAGAAGCTACAAAATCATCCCAGAGCACAAGCTTATGATCCTCGGACTCCACGAACTGTCCGTCCTTGACCACATACCACACCTGCGTCTTGACGGCGTCGCCGATCTCGTTAAAGCTGATGGTTCCGGTAACGCCCTCGAAGGTCATGTTGTAAAGCTCGTCCTTGATGGCCTCTCTGTCTGCGGAGCCAACGTTCTCAATGGCCTGAAGGACCATCTGCACGTTCTCGTAGGTCTGCGCGGACATATTCTCAGGCTCCTTGCCGCCGGAATACTCGGTGTAAGCGTCCACAAACTCCTTCACCTTTGGATCGGTGCTGTCGGGGTTCATGCCGCCGGGGAACATGATGCCCTCGGCCGCGTCGCCCGCCAGGTCGATGAGCTCAGGCGTGTAGGAGGAGCCCACGGAGATCAGAAGGGTCTCTGTGTTGAACTGACGGAACTGCTTCGCGAAGGGCCCTAAGGAGCCGTACATGCCGAATACCACGATGCCGTCGCAGCCGGCCTCTTCAAACTTGGTGATGTTGGAGGAGAAGTCGGTGGTACCGTCCACGAATTCCTCAACGGCCACCAGCTCGATGTCGCTCTTGCCCTCGATCTCCTCAAGAGCAGCCATGAAGGAGTTCTCTGCGCTCTCGCCCCAGTCGGTCTTTAATTTTAACATTCCCAGCTTCTTGACTCCGCTCCCAACGGCGATCTGAAGGCAGTTGTAAGCCTCCACGTCCTGGGTAACGTTATTTCTGAAAATGTAATCGCCGATGGAGGAATAATCCACGTGGGAAGCGGACGCGGAAAGAAGCACAACTCCCGCCTCCTGATAGATCTGCGCCGCCGTCATGGCAACGCCGCTGGCGAAATGTCCGAATACCGCTACGATGTCCTCGTCACCGACAATCTTCTCGGCAATGGAGCCAGCCTCCTCACTGGAGTTCTTATCGTCAAATTCAACAACCTCGACCTCACGGCCCAGCACGCCGCCCGCATCGTTGGCCTGCTTGACAGCCAGCTCAACCGCGTTCTGGAACAGCAGGCCGTACTCGGCGTTATCGCCGGTCATGGGGCCTGAATAGGCGATTTTGATGGGGCCGTCCCCGTCATCGCCGGAGGTCTCTTTGCTTCCGCATCCTGCCAGCGCTGAGCAGGCGAGAACCACTGCCAGTAACAATGCAAACCATTTTTTCATCCTCGTTTCTCCCTTCTTTTATAACACTCGTCTCTCGCTTTCCGGCATATTGCACAAAAAGCGGATGAATTACCCTTATATATTATATTATTTGTCTCCCTCACTCCATATAATATCCTGCTTTATTTATGCAATATTTTCTTATATCTCAAAACAGAACGCCATTTCTTATATATCCTGCTCTCTCCCGACGGACGGAAAAGCTTCCCGGATACATGCGTCCGTCTGCCGGGCGCGGTCTCCGAAGCGGTAGGTTTCCTACCTGGAGAAGACCTCCGGAGGCGGCCGCCGCAGCGCGTTTTGATCCGCAGATCTTAAAAAAGGATCCTGCCACGCAGGGCCGCAGACAGGCCCCACGGAGTGTTTTGCTCTATGGAAACGAAGTTTCCTGTAAAGGAACAAAAAAAAGACCCCCAGGCGATACAGCCTGAAGGGTCTTCTCTCCGACCTTAAATATCCGGTTTTCTGTCATGCCTCCCAGGGATGGCTCCAGGGCAGGTCCGGATCCTCCACATGGTTTTTCCCGCCGTCCACCTTGACCACGGCGCCCGTCATGTATCCGAACCGGTCGCTGGCCATGCATACGATCACATCACCGATCTCCTCCGGTTTTCCGGCCCTGCGCAGAGGGATCATGGACATGGTATACTCCGTCTGATCATAAATGGCCTTTTTGGAAAGGACCGTATCGATGATGCCGGGGGCCACCGCGTTGACCCGGATCCCGTAAGGGGCCAGCTCCGAAGCGGCTCCCACCGTCAGCATATTGACGCCGGCCTTGGCCGCGCCGTAGGTGACCCGGTAATCCACCGGTATCTCCGAGGACAGGGAGGAGATGCTGATGATGACGCCGCTCTTCTGAGGGATCATATATTTCGCCGCCGTCTGGATCCCCAGAAAGGCCGTCGTCAAGTTCAGGTCCATGATATAGCGGAAGGTCTCCTCAGGCAGGGTATGGAGCGGACCGTGCTGATTGCCTCCCGCACAGTTGACCCAGATGTCGATCCTTCCGAATCTCTTCACTACCTTCTCCGCGAAAGCGCCTGCCTGTTCCGAGGATGTGGCGTCCACCTGCTCCGCCATCACATCCTCATATCCGGCTTCCCTGGCCCTGGCCAAAAACGCCTCCACCTTCCCGGCTGAACGGCTGCATACAGCCACATGACAGCCCTCCGCGGCAAACTGCAGGGCCGCCGCCGCTCCGATGCCGGTGGTGCCGCCGAAGATCACTGCTGTTTTTCCCTGTAATCCCAGATCCATAAAAATTCCCCCTTATCGAAATCTTAATTTTTGAAGCTGTGGATCGGAGCCGGGATCCTTCCTCCCCGGCTCACAAAAGCCTCGCAGGAATATGGATTCACCGGCATGACCGGCGCGTATCCCAAAAGTCCCCCGAACTCCACCACGTCTCCCGCCTTCTTCCCAACGGCGGGGATCAGCCTCACCGCGGTGGTCTTCTGGTTGACCATGCCGATGGCCGCTTCATCCGCGATGATCCCGGAAAGCGTCGCGCTGGACGTATCTCCCGGTATGGCGATCATATCCAGCCCCACGGAACAGACGCAGGTCATGGCTTCCAGCTTCTCTATGGTAAGCGCGCTGCGGTTCACCGCATCGATCATCCCCTGATCCTCACTGACCGGGATAAAGGCCCCGGACAGGCCGCCCACATAGGAGGAGGCCATGACGCCTCCCTTCTTCACCTGATCGTTGAGCAGAGCCAGGGCCGCCGTGGTTCCGGGAGCTCCCACGCTCTCTAAGCCGATCTCCTCCAGGATCTCCGCCACACTGTCTCCCACCGCGGGAGTGGGGGCCAGAGACAGATCCACGATGCCGAAAGGAACGCCCAGCCTCTCGGAAGCCTCCTTTGCCACCAGCTGTCCCACTCTGGTGACCTTG
>CAJFUL010000055.1 GCA_904420245.1 Candidatus Paralachnospira avium | reverse complement strand
GGATCTTTTTATCCCTGACATAAAATGAGACACAGGAGAAAACCCTGTGCCTCAAAACATTTTTACCCCAACCCTTGACAAAGAGCCGCAAATAAGGCACAGGGATCCAGGATCCCTGTGCCTAAAATGCATAGAAATGCGCTTATTTCTTTGTCTTCTGCAGGAAATCGGGAATCGTGATCCCCTTGCTCTCCGGAGCCCGGTAAGAAGGCGCTCCCGTAAAGGCGGGACGCACGGCAGGCCTGGGACGCTCGGCCGTCTGCCTCTCATGGAGCCCGCTGGCAGAAGCCGCAGGCGCAGGAGCAGCAGGCTTTGCAGCTGCCGCAGGACGGCTGGCAGGCGTACGGGAAGCGCTGCCGAAGGCAGGAGCCGCTTTCTGAGCCGCCGCCGGCTGGGAAGCCTCCGCCGCGGAATCATAAGATTCCAGACCGGTGGCGATGACCGTGATGCTGGCCTCATCCTGTACCGTATCGTCATACATGGCGCCGAAGATGATATTGGCATTGTCCCCGGCCAGTTCCTGTACATAGCTGGCGGCTTCGTTGGCCTCCATCAGGCCGATATCGCCAGAAATATTGATGATGACATGGGAAGCTCCCTCGATGGTAGTCTCCAGAAGAGGACTGGAGACCGCCTCCTTGACCGCTTCGATGGCCTTGTCGTCGCCTTTGGCGCGGCCGATGCCGATATGGGCGATGCCCTTGTCGATCATGACTGTCTGGATATCCGCGAAATCCAGATTGATCAGGGCAGGCACGTTGATCAGATCCGTGATCCCCTGCACGGCCTGCTGGAGCACCTCATCCGCTCTCTTCAGGGCCTCGGGCATGGTCGTCCGCCTGTCCACGATCTCCAGGAGCTTGTCATTGGGTATTACGATCAGGGTATCCACATTTTCCTTCAGCCGTTCGATGCCGTTCAGCGCATTGGTCATACGGGCACGGCCCTCAAACTTGAAGGGCTTGGTCACAACGCCTACCGTCAGGATGCCCATCTCCTTGGCAATGCCGGCCACCACGGGAGCCGCTCCGGTCCCGGTCCCGCCGCCCATGCCGCAGGTGACGAACACCATATCCGCGCCCTTGATGGCCGCGGCAATATCCTCGGAGCTCTCCTCCGCCGCCTTCTGGCCCACTTCCGGCTTCGCGCCGGCGCCAAGGCCCTTGGTCAGCTTCTCTCCGATCTGAATGGGCGTAGGAGCCTTGCAGAGCTGGAGCGCCTGCTTGTCCGTATTGATCCCGATAAACTCTACGCCGCAGATATTTTCATCAATCATACGATTAACAGCGTTATTGCCTGCTCCGCCTACGCCGATGACAATAATCTTCGCTGAACTTTCCGATTCATTAATCTTGATTTCTAACAAAACAATTTCCTCCCTTGACCGTCACACTCAAAAGACAAACCCTCAAAATCCGGGTACTGTCACCTTTATAGCATAAGTCATTTTCTTAAAATAATCAACCACTACTTTCATAAAAATACATTAATTTTTATAGGAAAATTTTACATCCATCTGTCAGAAAACCGTTTTCCAAAAGCCTCTCAGGATCCGTCCGGAACAAACGGATAGGACGGATTTTTCGCTTCCGGATCATAGCCGTCCAGATAGACGGTGCCGGCCAGCCCGGAAATCTGCGGGAGCATATCGGAAAGCTCCGCCACCTTCTCCGCCAGATAGCGGGAATCCCCCAGACAGGCCTTCAGGCTCCCCATATAAAGGGTGATCTGTCCGCTTCCGGCAAAATTTACCCGGTCCACCTCCATATCATATCCGGACAGAAGCTGGGACAGGTTCATGATCTCCTGAAAGACGCTGTCGTCCTCCACCGTGAGGGGCTCGTACATGACCACATTCTGAAATTTCAGTCCTGTGATGAGAGGCACGGCCGTATCCCGCTCTCCGGAACTCTCCACCACGATGCCGTCCCGGTCAAAATACAGATAGCTCCCCATATATTCCACGCAGCCTGCCAGGCTTTTCTCATATATGGTGATCCGGGCCGAACGGAGCCCGGTCAGCTTCACCTCGTACCGCTCCACGAAGGGAATATCCTTGTGCTCTCCAAACTGTTCCTGATACAGGGCATAAAAGGGATTCCAGTCCTTTTCCTCATCCAGGATCATGGAAATGATCTCTTCATCGGTATAGCGGGTGCTGCCCGTCACCGTCACCTCTGTGATCCTGGCTGTATAAACAAACAGGAACGCTCCGGCCAGGAGCAGGAGGATCAGGCCGGCGATCACCCACCGCCCGGTCCTTTTCGCCGGTTTTTCTCTTGTCCCTTTCCTTTCCCTCTTCGTCCTCATGGGCACCTCCGTCACCGCTCATACCGGATGCTCCGGGATACGCTCAAGGCCGCTCCCATCTCCACCATCAAGAACACCACCGATGTGCCTCCGTAGCTGATGAAGGGGAGCGTGATCCCTGTATTGGGGATCGTATTGGTGACCACGGCGATGTTTAAGATCACCTGGAGGGCGATATGGGACATGATGCCCACCACCAGCATGGAGCCAAACAGATCCGGCGCGTTGTTTGCGATGACCACAAACCTCCATATCATGAACAGGAACAACAGGATCACGCAGACTGCTCCGAACAGACCCAGCTCCTCACAGATGATGGAAAACACCATATCGTTCTGGGCCTCCGGCACGAAGCCCAGCTTCTGCATGCTCTCGCCCAGTCCCTTGCCGAAAAGGCCGCCGGAACCGATGGCATAGAGACCCTGGAGCACCTGATGACCGCCCTCCAGAGCGTAGGCCGTCGGATCCTTCCACACCAGGATCCGTTCCAGCTGATACTCTTCCAGGATATGGAACTCGATCAGCTTGTCGGAAAATACCGTCACCAGGACGGCCGCCGCCGCCACAATGCCGACGGCCGCGAAAAAGCGGAGTTTTTTCCGGCTGGCCACGAACAGCATGATGAACACGATCCCCAGAAGGATGATGCCGCTGCTCAAGTTGTTGTCCGTCACCAGGAAGATCAGGGGCGCTTCAATGACCACCAGGAGGATCTGGGCCTTCCAGGTGTCGATCTTTCTGGAGAAACGGTTGATGAGACTGGCCATGGAAAGGATCAGGGCCACCTTCACCGCCTCCGCCGCCTGGAAAAGGGAAGTCCCTCCTATGCCGAACCACCGCTTCTTTCCATTGTATTCGATGCCCAAAGGCGTGAAGTTTACCAGGATCATCAGGATCAGGGCCAGCACATAGCCCAGGACTGCCACCTTTCCATATTTATGGTAGTCGATCCTGGAGACCAGGAACATGCAGAAAAAGCCCAGGATCAGAGCGATCCCCTGTTTTTTCAGATAAAACAGAGAATCGCCTGTATTGATCTGGGCCACATAGGAACTGGAGCTGTACACCATCACCAGTCCGAAGCAGCACAGAAAAATGATGACCGCCAAAAGGCTGTAATCAAAATATCTCTGTCTGCTCCGCCTCTTTCTGACCTCCCGGCCTTCCTTCCTGTCTTCCATCCGATCACTCCAATACCATTACTTTACAAGCTCCTTAAAGATCCGGCCCCGTTCTTCATAATTTTTGAACATCCCCCAGCTGGCGCAGGCAGGAGACAGAAGGACCGCATCCCCCGGCCTGGCCGCTTCCCTGGCCAGCTGCACGGCTTCCTCCATGGAGGAGGCGAAGCAGTAATCGGTAAGCCCCAATCCTTCCGCTTCCGCCGCGATCTTCTGTGCCGTCTGTCCCAGGAGGATCAGCTTGGTGACCTTTCCCACGCAGGCCGAAAGCCATTCTCCGTACTGGGAGCCTTTGTCATATCCGCCGGCGATGAGCACCGTAGGACGGACCATGGCCCGGATGCCCTGGATGGCCGCATCGGGATTGGTCCCCTTGGAATCGTTGTAATACGCGACGCCGTCCTTTTCTGTCACGAACTCGATCCTGTGCTCCACCGCCCGGAACTCCTTCATGACGTTCCGGATCACATCCAGCGGAACTCCCATGGCCCAGGCGACCGCCGCCGCCGCGCAGGCGTTTTCATGATTATGACGGCCCAGGATCTTAAGCTCCTCCGTCTTCACCAGCAGTTCCTTCTCTCCGGAGAGCTCGCTGACGATGGAATCTCCCTCCACATAGACTCCGCCCTTCACGGGCCTCCTGCTGCTGAAATAGACGACCCTGGCCGGAATGGTCCCGCCGAACCGCCGCAGCTCCTCATCCTCATAGTTGAGGACACAGGTATCCTCCGCGCCCTGGTTCTTGGCGATCAGCTCCTTCACCCGGATATATTCCTCCATGGAGCCATGGCGGTCCAGATGATCGGGGGTGATGTTCAAAATGGCGCTGACCTGCGGATGAAAATCCACGATGGTCTCCAGCTGGAAGCTGGAAACTTCCGCCGCCGTCACGGAGTCCTCCCGCATCTCCAGGGCGTGGGCCGTATAAGAGGTGCCGATATTTCCCACCACGAAGGTACTGGGAAAGTACGCTCTCAGGATCTCTCCCACCAGAGCCGTGGTCGTAGTCTTTCCATTGGTGCCGGTTATGGCCGCCAGCCTGCCCTTTCCATGGCGGTAGGCCGCCTCGATCTCGCCCAGGATGGGGACTCCCGCCTCCTTGAGGACCTGGACGAAGGGAGCCCGCAGCGGGATCCCGGGACTGATGACGCAATATCCGATCTGCTCCGCCTCATGGGCCGTCAGCTCTCCCAGGAGGATCCGGGCCCCGGGGACCTCCTCCTCCAGTTTTTTCCTGTCCAGGCTCTCATTGCTGTCGTAGAGGACGACAGACTCTCCCGTCTCGATCAGCATATGGGCGGCGCCAATGCCGCTGATGCCGGCGCCCGCCACAAGGATTTTTTTACTTTCCGTTTTTTCCATGATCTTCCCCTCTGTCTACATTGCCATATAAGCGATCAGGCACATGATCGCCGTCACCGCGGAAAACACCGTCACGACCCTGGTCTCGGACCAGCCTCCCAGCTCAAAATGATGGTGGAGAGGCGCCATGCGGAAAAGCCGCTTTCCATGGGTCGCCTTAAAATATCCCACCTGGAGGATATCCGAAACGGTCTCCGCGAAATAAATGAATCCCACCAGCAGGATGAAGATGGGCATCTGGAGCATAAAGGCCGTGGAGGCCACGAACCCTCCCAGGGCCAGAGAGCCGGTATCCCCCATGAACACCTTGGCCGGATAGGCATTGAAGAGCAGGAAGCCCAAAAGACTTCCCACCACGGCCCCGGTGATGGGCTCGACACCGCTCCCCTCTCCCGAGGAGACCACGGTAAAGAATACAGCCACCAGGATGGTCACGCTGGTGCAGAGTCCATCCAGACCGTCCGTCAGGTTGACGCCGTTGTCCGTCCCCAGCACGATGATGAAAAAGGCGGGGATAAAGAACCATCCCAGATCCAGAGTCTTTCCTCCCGTGAAAGGGATCAGCATATCGGTGGACACCACGCCGGAAGTCATCAAGTAATAGCAGAGGATCCCGGCGATCACAAGCTGGCCCGCCAGCTTCTGCCAGGGCTTTAATCCCTCGGACCGCTTCAGGACCACTTTGATGAAGTCATCCAAAAGCCCCACGATCCCGAATCCCACCGTCGTAAAGAGGATGGGAACGATCTTGGGATAGTCCTTCACAAAGATCAGGCTGGTGATCACGATGCTGATGAGGATGGCCAGCCCTCCCATGGTGGGAGTGCCGGACTTCTTGGCATGGGCCTTAGGCCCCTCCTCCCGGATGGTCTGGCCGAATTTCAGCTTCCGGAGAAACGGGATCAGTATGGGACATAATACGGCGCTGATCCCAAAGGAGATCAGCACGGAAATAATGGCTGTATGTTTCATATGTGGACACTCCTGTATTTTACTGTAAGAAAGCACGGCATAATGAATCTTTTACAGTATAATTCTTTTTAACTTAAGAATCAACCTTTAAACCTGTCTAAATTTCGCTTTCCTCCGCCTTTTCCTGCTGGATCCCCAGATAGGGGAGAATATTGTCAAAGACCTCGGCGATGACCGGAGCGGCTATGGTCCCGCCGTAATAGATCCCTTCCGGCTCGTCAATGGTGATCAGGGCGATGACCTGCGGATCGTCTGCCGGAGCAAATCCCAGGAAGGAGGAGATATACTTGTTTTCACTCCTGGGCAGCTTTTCTGAAGTGGCGGTCTTGCCTCCAATGCGGTAGCCTTCCAGATAAGCCCGGTTTCCCGTTCCCTCCGCCACCACCTTTTCCAGGATATAGCGCATGGTCTCGCTGGTCTCCTGGGAGACGATCCCTTCCTCCTTCTCCCAGGAAAGTTTCTTGACCGCCGTCCCGTCGGCGTTCCGGACTTCCACGCCGAAATGGGGCGTCACCCTGGTCCCGCCGTTTATGATGGAGCTGGCGGTGGTGATGAGCTGGATGGGCGTGATCTGGAAGGACTGGCCGAAGGAGACGGTGGCCAGTTCCACATCCCCCATATCCTCTTCCCTGTGCATGATGGTCCCCGCCTCCCCCGGCAGGTCGATCCCCGTCCGCCCCAGCAGCCCGAACTGTTTAAAATACTGATACATATGCCCGGTGCCCAGCCGCAGTCCCACCTCGATGAAGACGGGATTGCAGGAATTCATGGCGCCCTGAAGGAAATTTTCCGATCCATGGCCCGTCACCTTGTGGCAGTGGATCCTCCTGTCCTCCACGATCTTGTAGCCGGGACAGTAAAAGCTGTCCTCCAGGTTCACGACCCCCTCCTCCAGCCCGGCCGCCGCCGTGATGATCTTGAAGGTGGACCCCGGCTCGTAAGTATCGCAGACACTGGGATTTCTCCACATCTGATTCAGCCGGTCCTGATACTCTTCCTCGGACAAGGCTGCGGCATCCGCGGAACCTATGAGGGTAAAAGGATCGTTTAAGTCAAACTCCGGCACATTGACCATGGCCATGATCTCTCCGTCCCGGGGATCCATCACCAGGATGGACACCTGCTTGGCATTCTTCTGCTCCATGACCTTCTCCGCCGCCTGCTGGGCGTATTTCTGGATATTGACGTCCAGACTCAGATACAGGCTCCAGCCGTCCACCGGTTCCACTCGGTTCTCGGCCGCGGCATCGATCTCGATGCCCCTGGCGTCGGTCTGGGTCAGGATCATGCCGTTTTGTCCCTTCAGATAGTCCTCATACTTGACTTCCAGTCCCACGATCCCCTGATTGTCTCCGCCGGTAAAGCCCAGCACGCGGGAAGCCAGATCTCCGAATGGATAGTAGCGCTTATAATCCTCATCCACCTTAACGCCGGCAAGATCGAAACTGCGGATGTCGTCTCCCACGGATTTGTCCACATTGGACTTGATGATCTCTCTGGAACTGACCTTCTCCACTTTCTTCCGGACCTCCTCCCGGGAAAGTCCCAGCTTTTCCGACAGCACGGAGACCACCTCCTCGCTGTCGGTGATCTGGCTGTGGATCACCGATACGGTGCAGACCGTCTTATTGTCGGCGATGATGGTCCCATTGGCATCGTAGATCTTTCCCCTGGCCGCCTTGATGGAGCGCTCCCGTTCGTGGAGTTCCTCCGCCAGAGCCGTATAATGGGCAGACTGGAATAACATCAGGTACCCCAGCCTGCCCATCAAAACCGCGAAGCCTGCCAGGCAGGCCGCAAACACCAATACTATCTTCAGCCGGTGAAACGTATGATTGGGAACCATGGCTCCCTCCATGAGCTTTTACTACAGCTTATTCCCCGTTTCCCCCGATCATTCCTCCGCCTGGGGCTGCTCACCGTCCTGGGCGGCCTCCTCCTCCGGCTCCTGCTGGACGGCCTGCGTCTCCTCCGTCTCTCCCGTATCCCTGGTGGGGAACAGGTTCAGATAGGGGATCATATCGGTCCACAGATCGTGGGTCAGGAGCGTCGTATAGCCGCCGGTGGACTGATCTTCCACGTCCGGCTCGTCGATGACCACCATCATAAAGTACTCCGGATCGCTGGCCGGCACGAAGCTGCAGAAGGACACCACATACTTATTCTCGCTTCTGGGCTGCTTCTCCGCCGTTCCGGTCTTTCCGGCGATCTCATATCCGGGAATGGCGGTGGACCAGCTCGTCTGGCTGTCCACCATGGCCAGCATGGCCTCTCTCAGAAACTCTGAGGTGCTCTCGCTGACAGTCTCCCGCACCAGAGTCTTGTCCATGGTCTCCATCACATCGCCTTCGGAACTCCGGATCTCCTTCACCACATGGGGCGTATAGTAGCTGCCGCCGTTTATGACGGAGCAGTAGGCCGCCGCGATCTGGATGACGGTGGCGTTAAAGTTCTGGCCGAAGGAGTTGGTGGCCAGGTCCACCTCGCTCATCTCCTCCTCGCTCTTCAGGATCCCGTATTCTTCTCCGGGCAGGTCAATGCCCGTCTGTTCTCCAAAGCCAAATATGGACTGGTATTTGCAGAATACTTCCGTGCCGATCTGCCACCCGATCTGCATCAGGGCGTCGTTGCAGGATTCCACGATGGCTCCCTTCACATCCAGCATCCCATGGCCGGAGAGACGGATGCAGCCGATATATCCTCCGCCGCCCGGTATTTCCCACCCGCCGTCGCACAGAAATGTATCCGTGGTGGAGAGCTTTCCCTCTTCCAGACCTGCGGCGATGGTCAGAGGCTTGGCCGTGGAACCGGGCTCATATGTGGTCTGGGTGATGAAATTCTTCCAGACTTCATTTAAGGTGTCCAGCCGCTCCTCCTCGCTCAAAGCGTCGATCTGCTCCTGGGTATAATATCCGCTGACGGTCAGATCCGACGGATCATTCAGATCATAGTAGGGATAGGAGGCCATGGCCAGTACTTCCCCGTTGTTGGGATCCATCACGATGACCGCCGTATTTTTGGAACCGATCTCTTCGTTGAACTGTTTGACGTTGTCCTCCACGATGGTCTGCAGGTTCACGTCGATGGTGGAGACCACGGTATTTCCGTCGATGGCATCCCGGCTCACCAGCTCCGAATTGGAATCCTCATTGATGGAGCCGTATTTCCTGCCGGGAGTCCCCGCCAGCTGATCGTTGTAATACTGCTCGATGCCATAGCTTCCGGTGGTCCCGTCCTCGGAAGCAAAACCGATCATGTCGCAGGCCAGGGTCGAATACGGATAGACTCTCTTATACTCCGTCTCGAACCAGACTCCGTCGATCTTGTCCTTGATCTTCATATTGTCATTGATCTCGGCTTCCACCGCCAGGAATTTGTCCCGCTCCTCCTCGCTCATCCGCTTTTCATAGCGGATATACTGGGAATTGGGATTCTCCTGCAGGAGCGTCTCCAATTCCGTCCTGTCGTAGCCGAAACATTCCACCAGGGCATCCAGCGTGGGATTTTTGATATTCTCATCGGAATTGATCACGGAAGGATCCAGGATCAGATTATAGACCGCCTCGTTGGTGGCCAGGACCGTGCCGTTCCGGTCCAGGATCTCCCCCCGCTTAAAGGGGACCGTATCGGAGCTGTAGGTCTGCTGGGCCAGCACCGTCCTGCCATAATCCTCTCCGTCCCTGGCGCCTATGACTCCCACCACGACGGCCAGTCCAAACAAAACCAGCGCCACCAAAAAAAAGGTAAGCGCCAGTTTCTGTTTCATATATGTTTGAAATATCTTAGGAGCGTTTTTATTCTTTCGGGATGCTTTCATATTGCTGTACATACTCCCTTTCTGTCTGGTCATAGTAGATCACCTGGCTGTCATCGGGATATACCATGCCCAGCTCTTCCGTTGCCGTCTTATAGATCTGGTTGATGTCGGAAGCAGCCGCGATCCTGGAACGGGACGCCTCGTTGACATCCTTCATATCCTCCAGCTGCGCTTCCAGCTCTTCGATGGCGGCCATCCTGCTGTTGATAGAAGCCTGTACCTGCAAATATCCGATGCAGGCAGCCAGTACCAGCATGGATGCCAGGCTCAGGAACAATACGAAGGCCGGGCTCATCTGTCTCGCCTTCTGGCGCCTCCTCCTGGCCTTTCTGGCCGGAGAAAGCTCCTCCTGGTCCGGTATGTAGATCTCCGGCGCGGCTTTCCGCACAGTATTTCCTTCGATCTGTATATCCCAGTTTCTCCTTCGTCTGTCAGACTCTGTCCGTCTTCCATATGCTGCCATTGAAACCTCCCCGGACCGGGCTTCTTACAGTCAGGCCCTCTCAAATACTCGAAGCTTGGCGCTTTTCGCCCGCTTATTCTCTGAAAGTTCTTCCTGGGAAGGAAGAACCGGTTTTTTCGTCACTACGCTTCCTTTGCTCTTCTTCCCGCACACGCATACCGGGAATTCCGGCGGGCAGGTGCAGGGGTTTTCATTTTTCCGGAATCCGTTTTTTACGATGCGGTCCTCCAGGGAATGGAATGTGATGATGCAGAGCCGTCCTCCGGGATTCAGAAGATCGATCATCTTGTCCAGAGATTCCTCCAGCACATCCAGTTCCCGGTTCAGCTCGATGCGGATCGCCTGGAACGTCCGCTTGGCCGGATGGCCGCCTGTCATGCGGACCCTGGCCGGGATCGCTTCCTTCACGATCTGTGCCAGCTGCCCCGTGGTACGGATGGGCTCTTTCTGCCTGGCCGCCGCGATATGCTTCGCGATGTTCCTGGCAAACCGGTCTTCTCCATAGTCCCGGATGATCCGGTACAGCTCCTCTTCTCCATAACCGTTCACGATGTCCGCCGCGGTCATGGACTGGCGCTGGTCCATACGCATATCCAGCACAGTATCTTCCTTATAAGAAAAGCCCCGCTCCAGCGTATCCAGCTGGTAAGAAGAGACTCCCAGATCCAGGAGGATCCCGTCTGCCCCGCGGACGCCCTGCTCCTTCAGCACCCGGTCCATCTCTTCATAATTGCTCCGGACGATGGTGACCCGGTCCCCGAAAGGGGCCAGCCGCTCGGAAGCCGCCTGGATCGCCGCACTGTCCTGGTCGATGCCGATATAACGTCCCTTTTCGGAAAGGCGCCTGCACACCTCAAAGGCATGTCCGCCTCCGCCCAGGGTTCCGTCCACATAAGTGCCGTCGGGCTTGATATTCAGATATTGTATGGTCTCCTCCAGCAATACGGAGCGGTGTGAAAATTCCATGGTTAAAACCTCAGCTCTTCCAATCCTTCCGCCAGCTCTTCGATGCCCTCGTAGTTGCTGGCTTCCTCCCAGGCAGTCCGGTTCCAGATCTCCACCCGGCTCCCGACTCCCACCAGGACCACATCCTTTTCCAGATGGGCGTAGGACCGGAGGGTGGAGGGGATCAGGATCCTTCCCTGCTTGTCCACTTCACATTCGCCGGCACTTCCGATGAAGAATCTGGAAAACGCCCTGGCGTTTTTATGGGTCAGAGGCATATGGCTGATACTCTCCACAACGGAATCCCATTTCTCCTCGGTAAACAAAAAAAGGCACTCTTCCAGACCCTTTGTCACCACGAACCGGTCGCCTCCGGCTTCCCGGAATTTGGCCGGGACGATCAGGCGCCCTTTGGCATCCATTGTATGATTGTACTCTCCCATCATCTGGTTCTTCATCCGTGCCACCTACAGCCAGTTAATCTACCACTTTCTACCATCTTAACCCACTTTTTAACCACTTATCACCATTCTATTCTATTTATAGGGAAATAGCAAGGGGTTTTCCCGATTTTTTCTTTCTTTTCTTTTTTAGTAAAGTATGATACACTAATACAGGTTTTATCAGGTATTTTAGGAGGTCATTCCATGAAATTAGGTATCGTAGGGCTTCCCAATGTGGGAAAGAGCACCCTGTTCAATTCACTCACCAGAGCCGGAGCCGAATCCGCCAACTACCCCTTCTGCACCATCGATCCCAATGTGGGCGTGGTGGCCGTCCCGGATTTCCGTCTCGGTCTTCTGGCGGATCTTTACGCTTCCAAAAAGGTCACTCCCGCCGTCATCGAGTTCGTCGACATCGCCGGGCTGGTCAAGGGCGCCTCAAAGGGCGAGGGCTTGGGCAATCAGTTCCTGGCCAATATCCGGGAGGTGGACGCCATCGTCCATGTGGTCCGCTGTTTTGAAAACCCCAATATCGTCCATGTGGACGGCAGCATCGATCCCATGCGGGACATCGAGACCATCGATCTGGAGCTGATCTTTTCCGACCTGGAGATCCTGGAACGGCGGATCTCCAAGACCGTCCGGGCGGCCATGAACGACAAGGCGCTGGCCAAGGAGCTGGAGACCTTAAAGGCGCTCAAGACCCATCTGGAAGACGGGAAACTGGCCATCACCTATGAGGCAGCCGACGAGGATGAGGACGCCTTCGTCCGCTCCCTGAACCTTCTGACGGCCAAGCCGGTGATCTTCGCCGCCAATGTGACGGAAGACGACCTGGCCGACGATGGGGCCGGAAATCCTTTTGTCAAAGAGGTACGGGATTTTGCCGCCGCCCAGGGCAGCGAGGTGTTTGTGATCTGCGCCCAGATCGAGCAGGAGATCGCGGAACTGGATGAAGACGAGCGCAAGATGTTCCTGGAAGATCTGGGGCTGAAAGAATCCGGCCTGGACAAGCTGATCAAAGCCAGCTACAGTCTGCTGGGGCTCATCAGCTACCTCACCGCCGGAGAACAGGAAACCAGGGCATGGACCATCAAGAAGGGAACAAAGGCGCCAGCCGCCGCAGGAAAGATCCACAGTGATTTTGAACGCGGTTTCATCCGGGCGGAAGTGGTAGGTTATCAGGAGCTTCTGGACGCCGGCAGCTACGCCGCCGCCAAGGAAAAGGGTCTGGTGAGACTGGAAGGAAAGGATTATGTGGTCCAGGACGGCGACGTGATCCTGTTCCGGTTCAACGTATAATTTTCTCAAAAAACAGAAACTATTTCAGGACAGCAAAAAAGGATCCCCCTCGGGGCACCCTCCGTAAGGAAGGTGCCCCGAGTGGCTTTTCTATCTTAATAAAATATTGTTGTGTGAATGCGGTATAGCCTTGTG
>CAJFUL010000054.1 GCA_904420245.1 Candidatus Paralachnospira avium | reverse complement strand
TCGCAGATGGAACCCATGGCGATGATGACGCGGTCAGCGTCGGGAGCGCCATAGTAGTTGAACAGCTGATAGTTGGTGCCCAGCTTAGCGTTGACCTTGCCCATGTACTCCTCGACGATGCCGGGGATAGCGTCGTAGTACTTGTTGGCAGCCTCGCGGTGCTGGAAGAAGATGTCGCCGTTCTCGTGAGAACCGCGCATCACAGGATGCTCGGGGTTCAGGGCGCGCTTACGGAAAGCTTCCACAGCGTCCATGTCCACCATGTCCTTCAGGTCATCGTAGTCCCAGATGGCGATCTTCTGGATCTCGTTGGAGGTACGGAAGCCGTCGAAGAAGTTGATGAAAGGAACGCGGCCCTTGATGGCTGCGCAGTGAGCTACGGGAGTCAGGTCCATGACCTCCTGTACGCTGCCTTCGCAGAGCATGGCAACGCCGGTCTGACGACATGCGTACACGTCGGAATGATCGCCGAAGATGGACAGGGCATGGCTTGCAAGAGCACGGGCAGATACGTTGAACACGCCCGGAAGCAGCTCGCCGGCCACCTTGTACAGGTTGGGGATCATCAGCAGCAGACCCTGGGATGCCGTATAAGTAGTGGTCAGGGCACCTGCGGACAGGGAGCCGTGAACAGCGCCGGCGGCGCCGGCCTCGGACTGCATCTCAGCCATATGCACCGGCTGGCCGAAGATGTTCAGCTTGCCCTGAGTCGCCCATTCATCGGTGGCTTCTGCCATCGGGGATGAAGGGGTGATGGGGTAGATGGCAGCCACTTCCGTATACGCGTAGGACGCATATGCGGCGGCATGGTTGCCATCCATGGTTTTCATTTTTCTTCCCATAGATAGATTCCTCCTCTAAGTGTATAGATGAATTTAATTATGAACAAATCATCCTCACTATTATACAATTCTCGTATCGGGAATGTCAAACAAGTATCCCAAAAAGTACATGATCTGCCTTATTTCACAAAAGCTTTGACCTTTTCCGCGATGCTGGCGCCGTCCAGGCCGTATTTCTCGATCAGGGCCTTGGCGGGACCGGACTCGCCGTAGGTGTCGTTGACGCCGATCTTCAGCACCGGAGTGGGGAGCTTCGCGCTCAGCACGTCGCAGACTGCGCTGCCTAAGCCTCCGATGACGGAATGCTCTTCCACGGTCACGACCTTGCCGGTCTCCTTGGCGGCCGCCACGATCAGCTCCTCGTCGATGGGCTTGATGGTGTGGATGTTGACAACCTTGGCATCGATGCCCTCCGCAGCCAGCTTCTCAGCAGCCGCCAGGGATTCGCTGACGCACAGGCCCGTGGTGACGATGGCGACGTCCTTTCCTTCCCGCTCGACGATGCCCTTTCCGATCTCAAAATGATAGGTTTCCTCATCGTGGATCACCGGCACTGCCAGACGGCCGAACCGAAGATAGACAGGACCCACATACTCCGCGGCCGCGCGGACAGCCGCCTTGGCCTCCACGTCGTCGGCAGGGCTGATGACCACCATGCCGGGAATGGTCCGCATCAGGGCGATGTCCTCGTTGCACTGATGGGTGGCGCCGTCCTCACCGACGGAAATGCCCGCATGGGTGGCTCCGATCTTCACATTGAGATGAGGATAGCCGATGGAGTTGCGGATCTGCTCAAAAGCGCGTCCCGCCGCGAACATGGCGAAAGAGCTGGCGAAGGGGATCTTTCCTGTGGTGGCGAGGCCTGCCGCCACGCCCATCATGTTGCCCTCCGCGATCCCGCAGTCGATATGGCGCTCCGGAAACGCCTTCTTGAACACACCGGTCTTGGTAGCCCCCGCCAGGTCGGCGTCCAGGACTACGATATTTTCATATTCTGCGCCAAGCTGTGCCAGGGCGTTGCCGTAGCTCTCCCTGGTAGCGATCTTTTTTACTTCTGACATAACGCTTCACCTACTTTCTCCAAATCTGCCATCGCAATGGCGTACTGCTCGTCGTTGGGAGCCGTTCCGTGCCAGGACGCCTGGTTCTCCATGAAGGACACGCCCTTGCCCTTGACTGTCTTGGCAATGATGGCTGTGGGACGGCCCTTGACCGTCTTGGCCTCCTCAAAGGCCGCGCGGATCTGGTCGAAATCATGGCCGTCAATGTTGATCACATGGAAGTTGAAAGCCTCGAATTTCTTATCAATGGGATAGGGGGAATTGACATCGGCGACATTTCCGTCGATCTGGAGTCCGTTGTTGTCCACGATGACCACCAGGTTGTCCAGCTTCCTGTGGGCTGCCAGCATGGAAGCCTCCCAGACCTGTCCCTCCTGGAGCTCACCGTCTCCCAGGAGCGTATAGACCCGGTAGGACGCATCGTCCAGCTTGCCTGCGATGGCCATGCCCACTGCTGCGGAGATGCCCTGTCCCAGAGAACCGCTGGACATATCTACGCCGGGAGTCTCCTGCATACAGGGATGTCCCTGGAGATAGGAGCCCAGATGACGCAGCGTCGTAAGATCCTCCACCGGGAAAAAGCCTCTGTGGGCCAGCGCCGCATAGTAGCCGGGAGCCGTATGCCCCTTGGACAGGACGAAGCGGTCCCTGTCCGGCTTCTTAGGATCCTTGGGATCCACGTTCAGCTCCTCAAAATAGAGATAAGTGAAGATATCCGCGGCAGACAGAGAACCGCCGGGATGTCCCGCCTTCGCGCTGTGGACGGCGGTGACGATGCCCTTGCGGATCTCATTGGCCATTTTTTTCAGTTCCAATGTGTTCATCAGATTTCCTCCTTATAATATCTAAACATACTTATTGTGAGTATATCATTTTCCCGTTTCCCTGTCCACTCTTTTTCCGTTGTAGAGGAACATGAAAACAGAAGCCGCTATGATGATCCCATAGCCCGCGAAGCTCCACAGATCCGGCACCTCTCCCAGGAACAGAAAACCCAGGAGCGTGGAAAAGATGATCTGGGAATAGTCATAGATGGAGATCTCCCTGGCCGGGGCGAATTTATAGGCCGCCGTCACCGCGAACTGTCCCACTGCCGCCGCGCCTCCGGCCAGCAGCAGATACCCCAGCTGCCAGGCCTCCATGGGCTGGTAATGGGGGATCACCCAGGGAAGCACCACCACGCAGGAGAACAGCGAGAAGAAAAACACGATGAAGTTTCCCGGTATCCCTCTCTTTTGCAGGAGCCGCACCACGCTGTAAGCCGTTCCCGCTCCTGCTCCTCCCAACAGCGCCACCACCGCGGGGCCGGCCGGCATGGCGGACATGCCGGGCTTGATGACGAACAGCGTGCCGATAAAGGCCACGGCGATGCAGAGGACCTGAGGAAGCTTCAGGGCCTCCTTCAGCAGGAACACCGAAACGATCACCGTAAAGAAGGGGGCCAGCTTGTTCAGCATATTGGCATCGGCCACCATCATCCGGTCCAGCGCGTAAAAGTTTCCCAGCAGTCCGATGGTCCCCGCCACAGCGCGGAACAGGAGCCACGGCCAGTCCCCTTTCTTGAGCTTCACCTTCGTTCTGGTGACTAAGAGCGCGATCCCCGCCACGATAAACGCCACCAGGTTCCGGAACACGCTCTTTTGCATGGATGGCACATCTCCCGCCAGACGGACGAAGATCCCCATGGCCGCCCAGGCAAAGGATGACAGGATGATGCACAGGATCCCTTTTGTTTTGTTTGACATAAACTTCCCCCTTTTCCTTCTCCGGCCGCCCCGCATCCCGGCCGGATGTCATTGATTCCTATTATACTTCAAATAAGAAAAGTTGCAACTTTCCCGCAAAAAGGTTATACTAAGCAAAAAGGAAATTCATCGAATAAGGAGTGTATTCCGTGAAATTATTATCGATTGCCGTACCCTGCTATAATTCCCAGGATTATATGGAAAACTGTATAAATTCTCTGCTGCCCGGCGGAGAGGATGTGGAGATCCTCATCGTGGACGACGGTTCCAAGGACGATACCGCCGCCATCGCCGACCGTCTGGCCGCCGCCCATCCCGGCATCGTCCGGGCCATCCACCAGGAAAACGCCGGCCACGGCGGCGCAGTCAACACCGGCATGAAAAACGCCACTGGCCTGTTTTTCAAGGTGGTGGACAGCGACGACTGGGTAGACCGGGACGCCTATATGAGGATCCTGGATTTCCTCCGGGAAGCTGTCCGGGAGGACCGCCTTCCGGATCTTCTGCTCTCCAATTACGTCTATGACAAACAGGGCGCTTCCCACAAAAAGGTCATGCAGTACCGGAAATACTTTCCCACGGATACGTATTTCACCTGGGATGATGTGAAACCCCTTCCGCCCACCACTTATATCCTGATGCACTCGGTCATCTACAGGACGGCCGTCCTCAGGCGTTCCCGGATGGAGCTTCCCACAAAGACCTTCTATGTGGATAATCTTTTTGTCTTCATTCCCATGCCCTATGTGAAGACCATCTACTATATCGACGTGGATTTCTACCACTATTTCATCGGCAGGGAGGACCAGTCCGTCAATGAATCGGTGATGATCTCCAGGCTGGACCAGCAGTACCGGGTCAACCGGCTGATGATCGACGCTCTGAAGCGTTCCGCTCCTCTTATAAAAAACAGGACCCTCTGTCAGAATATGTGTTCCTATCTGAACATCATCATGACCGTTTCCTCCATCATGGCCATCAAATCCGGCACCGAGGAGCATCTTCGCTGGAAGAAAGAGCTGTGGCAGTATCTGAGGGACTCCAATCCGTCCCTCTGCCGAAAATTCCGCTGGCGCACCCTGCTGGGTCTGAGCATGAACCTGCCGGGGAAGATCGGACGCAGGATCTCGGTCTTCGCCTACAATGTGACCCAGAAGATCTATGGCTTCAATTAAAAAAGGAGCCTGCCATGCAGGATCCTCCGCCTGCGGCGGGCCGCATAAGCGGCAGATCTCCTCTCCGCCGCAGTGCGCTCCCACAGAGTGTTTTTCAAAAAAGAAACAAAGTTTCCTATTAGAGTAAAAAAGCCCCATCCGCGGGGCCTTTTCCTTTCATAGAGAAGATCCTGCGAAACAGGATCTCATCCCTTATCTTTTCTTCTGCTCGGCGATCCACTTGCGCACCGCTCCGGCGTCGGAAATATACGGTACATACCCATCGCCCACCCGCTGGGTGACGTCAGAGCCCTTTCCGGCCAGGAGCACCACATCTCCCGGCTCCGCGTCGCTCAAAGCCTGCCGGATGGCCTGTTCCCGGTCCGGGATGATCACACACGGTTTTTTGATATAGGAACGGATCTCCTCACAGATCTCCGTCACATCCTCATGGCCCGGATCGTCCTCCGTCAGATAGACAAAATCCGCGTACCGCTCCGCCAAAAGCCCCATATCCCGCCGCCGCACCTGGGAACGCTCTCCGGCGCTTCCGAACACGGCCCGGATATGCCTGGGCGAAAACGTATCGGCAGCCGCGTGATAGAGGTTCAGAAAGCTCAGATAATTGTGGGCGAAATCCACCACGATATGGAAACCTCCATACTCCATGACCGCCATGCGCCCCGGGATCTGGATGTCCCGGATCCCCTCCTGGACCGTTCCGGGACGGATGCCCATGACAAAAGCCGCCAGGATGGCCGCCGTCAAGTTCTCCACATTGAACCGGCCCACCAGACTGCTCTCGAAGGCGTACCACTTTCCCTCATATCCCAGCTCAAAACGGCTTCCCCTCTCATCGCAGACCATATTCCGGATCACGCCTCCGAGGGGCATGGAAAGGGCCGCCTCGGAGAGCTCCGTCCCATCCCGCAGAAGCTCCTGGGATGCATCCTCATGGCCGTAGAGCAGAAGCCGCTTCCCGGCGCAGGCGGCAAGGACCTGGTCAAAGAACCTGGTCTCCCGGTTGACGATCACCGTATCGCACTGGGTCAGGAACGATACCTTGCACGCCACATACTCCTCCAACGTGGCGTGCTCCTTTCCTCCGATGTGGTCCTCGTCCACATTGAGGAAAATGCCGATGGGGAACTGCTCCCCGTATACTCTGGACAGCTTCATGGCCTGGGAGGAGACCTCCATCACCACATGGCTGCAGCCATTATCCGCCGCCTCTCTGAAATAGGACTGCAGCTCCACCGGCTCGGGAGTGGTCAGGTGGCTGACCCGTCCTCCCCTGCCCGTATCCACCTCCATGGTGGAAAAGACAGCCGTCTTCCCGGGAGAAGCCGCATCCAGGATTGCCTTCAGGATGTAGGCCGTCGTGGTCTTTCCCTTGGTCCCCGTGATCCCGGTGACCGTCATGCGGCTGCTGGGATTTCCGTAAAACCACCGGGCCGTCAGAGAAACGGCTTTCCGGATGTCCGTCACATAAATATGGGGGATCGGAGCCTCAAACCGCTCCTCCGAGAGGAACAGACAGGCGCCCTTCTCCACCGCCATATCCAGATATTCCCGGCGGAATGTATAGCCCTTGCAGAGAAACAAGGCTCCCGGAAGCACTTCTTTGGAATTGGCCGAAAGGGAAGAGGGAGAAAGCTCCCCGGCCCCTTCTGAGGCCTCCGCCAGAAGCCCTTCGTCCGAGAGGATCTGAAGAAGTTCTGCCGCCGTCCCTCTCATGCCTGTTTCCTCTCCGGTATGATCTCCGTCCAGTATCCGTCCGGATCGGAGATAAAATAGATGCCCATGGAGGGGTTTTCAAAGCAGACGCAGCCCATCTCCTTATGCTTCCGGTAGGCGCCGTCGAAATCATCGGTCACAAAAGCCAGATGGATCTCATTGTCCCCCAGGTTATAGGGCCTGTCCATGTTTTTGAGCCAGGTAAGCTCCAGAAGGTGTCCCGTCTCTCCATCGGAGAGATAGACGATGGTAAAGTCCTCCTTTTCGATCCTCCTGCTCTCCTTAAGGCCCAGAGTCTTCTCATAGAAATCCATGGACTTTTCCAGATCGTATACGTTGATATTGTTATGTGCAAATCGGAATCTCATAACTGCCTCCCCTTATCTCCGGCAGATGCTGCCGCTGTTTTACGCCAGTATACCATAAAACAGGGCGATTGGAAAGCCTTGTCACAGTGGACAGAGAGGCCCGCCGCATACCTGCCGTCCCGCGCGGGATCTCCGCCCGGGGCAGTCCCGCAGCACGTTTTCTCCGGCCAAAAAATACGGCACCCGTCCTTCTCGGGACGGATGCCGCGCGATCTAATCGTCAAACATCGTTTCCAGGCGCCGGAACGCCGATTTCATGGTAGAGCAGCGGATGGCCGGATGGGCCGCCAGGATGATCCGGCGGGGTTCCTCCCGGTTTCCTTCGATCCTCTCATACAGGAGCTGGGCCGCTGCCGTTCCCATCTGCTGCCTGGGCGCCACCATGGTGGTGATAGGGGGATCGGTGACGATGGACAGAGCCATGCCGCCGTAGCCGGTGACGGCCACATCTTTTGGCGAGAGAAGTCCCTGTTCCTTGCAGGCGTTCAGAGCTCCGGCAGCCACCTGGTCATTGGTGCAGATGACGCCGTCCGGCCGCTGGCCGTCGTACAGGAGCCTGGCCATGGACTGATAGCCGTCCAGGACCGTACTGTTCCCCATACAGACCAGCTGCTCCGAGAGGCTGCAGTCATACTCTTCCATGGCCCGCCGGATCCCCTTCAGGGCCAGGCCGACCAGAGACGCGTCCTCCGCGTCTCCCAGATACGCCAGCTTCCGTCTTCCCAGCTCCAGCAGATGCTCCGCCATTGCGTAAAAAGCCGCCTCATGGTCCACCCGCACCAGATCCAGATCCTCATTCCGGCCGTCGGCTTCCACCAGGACCACCGGGATCGGCGTGTCCCTTTTGCGCAGATGGCTCAGGGACTCCATATACTTCCGGTAGCTCTCTTCCTGGCCGCACTGACCGGGGATCAGGATGATCCCGTCGATCCACTGCTTTTCCAGGTCCTTTATGATGGACGACTCCTTTTCCATGTTCCCGCCGCTCTCCAGGACCACCGACATGATGCTCTTCTCATAAAAATACTCACTGACCCCCTTGATGATGTCGGTATAGTACGTTCCCCGCAGGGTGGGTATCACAACAGCGATCTGATTCCGTTTGGTGCTCTTTAAGTTGCTGGCAATGGGATTCGCACTGTAGCCGGTACTCTCCACTGCCTTGTAGACTCTCCTGCGCAGATTGTCCGCCACATTGCCTGAGTGGTTCAGCACCCGCGAAACGGTGGAGATACTGACCCCCGCTTCCGCCGCCACATCTTGTATTCCAGGCACTTTCTTCATATGATCCCTCTTTTATGATAACTGTGAACTTCTGCAAAAACCAACTAGACTATGGTCTTTTCTTTCAGCTTCTCGATCTTGAAATCGCAGTAATCGCAGTTCTTCTGGGCGCTGGTGCACTCCCAGGTCCCCTGAAGATCCAGAGCGTTGGCATGGCCGTAGTCTCCGTAGCTGGCGATGTCGCAGAGATATTCCACCTCTTCGGGGGAAAGGCCCATCTTTTCCCATCCCTGTACCAGGGCGCATTTGCCCTCCATGCGGACGGTCACATACTCGTCGGTGCTCTCCTGGATCTTATTGCCCACTGCCAGGGTGTTGGCTACGCCGTTGCAGCCCACCAGGAAATCGGCCAGACCCTGGGGATCTCCCTCATGACCCTTGCCCGCGCCGAGGCCGTTGGCCTTATACTCGCCGTAAGCGTAGAGAGCCTTCTTGGCATACTTGTCAAACAGATCCCTGGGCATTACTTTGTAGAAAAATCCCAGATAGCGGGCTCTGTCCTCCATGGCGGACTCCACCATGGCCCTTACCTCATCATAAGTATACGTTTCCTTTTTGTTGTACTGTGCGTGATCTTCTACTCTGTCTTCTCTTAACATGATCCTATCTTCCTTTCTCTGTTTATGCTTTAGATCGTTTCAAAAAAGCGGTAGTCGGCTGCTTCAAAATCTGTCTTCAGGGCCGCCGTGATGTCCTGGAGCTGGCCGTCATTGCTGGCGGCGGCCAGAGGCACCATAGGAAGCGGCTGAACGGCGATATAGCCGATCAGGGCCTGGGTGATGCTGTAGCCCTTTTCGTCGCAGAGCCTGTAAATGCCCTCCGCCACCTTCATATTCTGTTCTGAATAGAAGCTGTTGTCCTTGACGGCATCCACGCCCTTTTTCTTCAGCGCATGGAAGAAGCCTCCGCAGATCCCCATATAAGGGACCAGGAGATTGGCGGAATTCTTGTGGTACTCCAGCATCTCCTCATCGCAGATCACCATGGTGGGATCCGAATACGGCCTCATATACTTGATGCCGATGTTAAACATGGCCTGGTTGGCCACAAAACCTCTGTATCCTTTTTCCTTACAGTAAGCGTCCGCTTCCTTCATCCTGGCAGTGGACCAGTTGGAGCAGCCGTAGTAGCGGATCTTTCCGGCCCTGCGGAAATCCTCCATGGTCTCCACCAGCTCCTCCACCGTCCGGCTCTCGTCGTCCCGGTGGTAAAAATATATGTCCACATGATCCACGCCCAGCTTTTCCAGGCTGGAATCCAGGTCGGAGGTCATCTCCTCCTTGGACAGCCTGCTGACGGTCATGGTATCCAGACGTGGATGTCCCCCCTTGGTCATCAGGATAAAATCGTCTCTCCTTCCACGGCGGCGGATCCAGTCGCCCAGGACTCTCTCGGAACGGGCCGTCTCACCGGGAACCCAGTCGGAATAGACGTGGGCCGTATCGATGACATTGCCGCCGGCCTCCAGATACTCTTCCAGCATCCGCTCTCCCTCGGCGCCTTCCCATTTGACGCCCGCGTTGACGGTGCCGTATCCAAGACCGGACAGGACCAGGTCTGTATCGGGAATCTTAACTGTTTTCATGACAAGCCTCCTTGATCAATACCTGCGGATCCAGTCGTCCTGCTCGCAGTTGTTCATGGCGCAGTATTTCGCCCAGACGAAGCCGAAGGGCAGGCCCTTGACTTCCTCCAGCAGGGCAAGCCTCTTGGTGAAGTTCCCGGCATGCTCCGCATCCTGGAGTTCCTTGGTGGGCTGCAGAAGCGCCGCCAGGATGGCCTTCTTGGCAGTCCTTCCGCCGATGGCCGTAGCCGCGATCCGGTTGATGCTGGCATCAAAGAAGTCCAGACCGATATGTACCTTATCAAACGCATCGCATCTGGCGATCTCTTCCATGATGGCTTTGGTCTCATCGTCCAGGATGGTCACATGGTCGCTGTCCCATCTCATGGGGCGGCTCACATGGAGCATGATCTCCTGGCCAAAGACCAGATACGAGCTGAGCTTGGAGGAGATCACCTCGGTGGGATGGAAATGTCCCGCATCCAGGCAGATGATGCAGTTTTTCTTGTTGGCCACATAGTTGCTGTAGAACTCATGGGAACCGGTCACATATGCTTCGCTTCCCAGGCCGAACAGCTTGCTCTCCACAGAGTCCACGTTGTAGGCGGGATCGATCTTCTCCTCGAAGATCTCGTCCAGGGATTTCTCCAGAAGCTTCCTGGGCCCCAGCTTGTCCACGGTGATGTCCTTATATCCGTCGGGGATCCAGTGGTTGGTGTAGCAGGTGGTCCCCATCTCTTTTCCGAAATACTCGCCGATCTTCCTGCAGCGCTTGCCGTGCTCTACCCAGAAGCGGCGGATGCCTTCGTCGTTGCTGGACAGGGTAAAGCCGTCCTCCGCCTTGGCATGATTGAAATAGGTGGGGTTGAAATCCAGGCCCACGCCCATCTTCTTGGCGAACTCTACCCAATGGGCAAAGTGCTTGGGCTCGATCTGGTCCCTGTCGACGTTGTTGACGCCGCCGTTGTCCAGATATACGGCATGGGCAGCCACCTTCTTCTTGCCGGGGATCAGCTTCAGGGCCTCCGTCAGATTGTCAAAATACTCCGGTACGGACTTGGGCTTTCCCGCCGCGTTTCCCGTAGCGGCCAGACCGCCGGAAAGCTTCGCATCGAAATCCTCAAAACCGGTCAGGTCGTCGATCTGCCAGCAGTGGACGGAAACCGGGATCCCAGACAGTTTCTCAAGGGCCGCATCCGTATCGACCCCGTACTCCGCGTACATCTCCTTGGCGATCTCATAATTCCTGTCAATATTCATATTATCCTCTCTTTCCCATAGATGAATGTTCTATGATACAATGGTGGTCGCAATGGCTAACTGCGCCTGGGTCGTGTCCACCCTGGTGTACTGGACCGTCAGATCCGCGCTGCTCTCGATGCGGATGGCGTAGGGCGTGTCCGTGGGAACGCCTTCCCCGTCCGCGTTCTTGATCTGGTCCATGCGGCAGTGGATGGTCCTCTCCGCCGGAACTGTGACGGAAAAGCCCTCCATCTTGTCCCTATCCTCAAAATAAAGGGTCAGCTTCACCTGCGCGTCTTCTGTCCCGGTGTTCAGCATACATACCGCTTCATGGCTCACATATTCGCCGTTTTTGCTGCTGGGATAGTACGCATCCGGGATGTACCATGTTTTCATCCTGTTTTTCCTCCTTTTTCCCTCCATTTGGCAAGTTCTCCCAGGGTTCCTTCCACGTTCCGGAAAGCTCCCCTGTAGATCTCATATAAGGGCTGATACTGCTCATGCCGCTCCCTGTCGGGAAGGAACGTCTCCTCAAAGCTCCGGAACCTGTCTGCCTGGCCGAAATCCTCATAGATCCCCACCGCCTGCCCCGCTATCACGGCCGCTCCGATGGAATCGGGCGTATCGTGAAGGAAGGTATTGCGGACCGGGATGCCAAAGACGTCGGCGATCATCTGAAGCCAGAACCGTTCGTGGGAGGCGATGCCCGTGACGGTGAGCCGCTCCGGTCTCTGGCCGGAGACTTCCGCGAAATACCGCAGTTCAAAGGTGATCCCCTCCAGGGCGGCCCGCACCATGTCCTCTCTGGTGGTCTCCCAGCCAAGGCCCAGATAAGCGCCTTTTGCCCAAGGCTCTCTGTGGCTGGAGTCCCCCTCCAGGATATGGGGAAGGAACAAAAGGCCTCCCGCGCCCAGCGGGCTCTTTTCCGCCAGCTCCTCCATCCCCGTATAGGGATACACATTCTTATAGGGAAGGACTTCTGTCCTCCCGTCCGGTCCGTACCGGAAGATCTCATTTTTCAGCCATTTAAAGACAACGCCTGCCGTCTGGTAATTGACGAAAGTCAGGAACCTGCCGGGGACCGCGTGTGGACACACCGAAAAGACCGGTTCTTTTCCAAACTCCGGCTTCTCCGTACAGAAAGCCACCCAGGAAGAGGAGCCCAGACTCATGTACATGTCCCCCGGATGGATGCAGCCGGCGCCCACCGCGGAACAGAGGATGTCGCCCGCTCCCATGACCACCGGCACTCCTGCCGGTACCCCGAACCTGGCGGCAGCTTCTTCCGTCACGCGGCCCACCACCTCATTGGAATGGGCCAGGGGCGGAAGCTTCGCCATATCCAGGCCCAGTGCATCCAGGATCTTATCCGACCAGACGCCCCGCTCAATATCCAGGGCTCCGGTGCTGGCCGCGTCGGAATAGTCCGTCCGCAGGGCTCCCGTCAGGCAGTAAGCCAGATAATCCTTGCACTGGAGCATGCAGGCCGTTTCCGCATACAGCTTTGGTTCTTTCTTTTTGATCCAGTAAAGCTTTCGGATGCTGGAATTGGGAGTGTCCGGGAATCCGGTCAGACGGAGGATCTCCTCCTGTGAAAAAACATCCAAAAGAGGATCGTCCACCTCTTCCGCTCTGGAATCAGACCAGGTCATGGCGGGAGCCAGGGGCCTTCCATCTTTCCCCAGGCACAGACAGACCTGACTCATGCCGGAAAGGGCGATGGCCGCGGTTTCGCCGGCTCCGGGGCCGGCCAGGCGGAACACCTCCCGCGTGGTCTCCTCCATGGCCGTCTCCCAGGATTCCCAGGGCTGTTCCGCGATCCGGCCGGAAAGCCTTTGAGGAAGACTCCTTCTCGCCTCCGCCAAAAGCTTTCCCTCCGAAGAAAACAGACTCGCTTTCATTCCTGATGAAATTGTATCATAAATCAAGAAAACCGTCATCTTTTTTTACTCCGCAGAACCTAAGTATGCCTTCCTCACAGCGTCGTTTTCCTGCAGCTTCGCCGCTTCGTCGGAAAGGATCACCTTCCCGGTCTCCAGCACATATCCTCTGTCCGCGATCTGGAGCGCCATATTGGCGTTCTGCTCGATCAGGAGGATGGTGGTCCCGGCCTTGTTGATCCGGACGATCAGCTCGAAGATCAGCTCCACCAGATTGGGGGCAAGACCCATGGAAGGCTCATCCAAAAGCAGCAGTTTCGGCTTGCTCATCAGTGCCCGCCCGATGGCCAGCATCTGCTGCTCGCCGCCGGAAAGGGTCCCGGCCGCCTGCTTTTTCCTCTCCCGGAGTCTGGGGAACAGTTCGTAAACCGATTCAAAAGACTCCTCGATCTCTTTCTTATCCTTGCGCGTATAGGCGCCGATCTTTAAATTATCCTGCACGCTCAGGCCGCCGAACACCTCACGCCCCTCGGGAGATACGCCGATGCCCAGCTTCGTGATGTCCGAAGCCTTCATCTTGGTGATGTCGGTCCCTTCAAAGACGATGCTCCCGCTGGCCGCCGGCACAATGCCGGTGATGCTGCTGACGGTCGTGCTCTTCCCGGCGCCGTTGCTGCCGATGAGGGTCACGATCTCTCCTTCATACACTTCCAGGCTGATGCCCTTCAGCGCTTCGATACTGCCGTAATTTGTATGCAGGTCTTTGATCTCAAGCATCTTTTTTTGCACCTGCCGCACCTCCACTTCCCAGATAAGCCTTTACGACCTCCGGATTCTTGGCGATCTCCTTGGGAAGTCCCTCGGCGATCTTTCTGCCATGGTCAATGACATAGATCCGGTCTGAAATATTCATAACCACATTCATATCATGCTCGATGAGCAAGATGGTCTCTCCCCTGTCCCGGAGGCTCCGGATGAACTCCATCAGCTCCTCGGATTCCTGGGGGTTCATGCCTGCCGCCGGCTCGTCCAGGATGATCAGCTTCGCCTTGGTGGCCAGGGCCCTGGCGATCTCCAGCTTTCTCTGCATGCCGTAAGGGAGGTTCTTCGCATAGTTGTCGATCTGGTCTCCCAGCTCCAGAGATTCCAGAAGGTCAATGGCCCTCTGGGCAGCCGCCTTTTCTTCCCGCCTGTACTTGGGCGTCTTGAACAGAAGATCCAGGAAATTGTAGTTCACATTGATATGCTCGCCCACCAGCACGTTCTCGATGACCCGCATGGTGGGGAAGAGGCGGATATTCTGGAAGGTCCTGGCAATGCCCGCCTTGACGATCTCTCTGGGGGGGCGGTTGTGGATCTTCTTTCCGTCAAATTCGATGGTACCGCCGTCCACCTTGTAAACTCCGGTCAGCATATTGTAGATCGTGGTCTTCCCGGCGCCGTTGGGGCCGATGATGCTGACGATCTCTCCCTGGTTTACCTTAAATTCCACGTTTTCTACAGCTGTCAGGCCGCCGAAAACTTTCGTGATCCCATTTACTTCCAACAGTGCCATCTACTTCACCTGCTTTCCTTCATCTCCGTCTGTCTTCTCTCCTGGCCTTACCACTCCGGCAGGCAGCTTATAAGGCCGTCTGCTGAGACCGCCCAGAAGACCCTGGGGACGGAAGCGCATCATCAGTATCAGGAGCAGCCCGTATACCACATAGCGGTAATCCGCAAAGGAACGGAGCACCTCCGGGAACGCGATCAGGATCGTAGAGCCTACGATCATGCCCGGAATGGAACCGAGGCCGCCGAAGATCACGATACAAAGGATGGTCATCGAAATATCAAAGCTGAAGGTGGCCGCGTCAATGTAGCGGTTCATGGAAGCGTAGAAAGCTCCCGCCATACCTGCCATCGCGCCGGAAAGGACGATGGTCTTTACTTTGTAGGCCGCCGTATGCACACCCATCAGCTTGGCCGCCAGCTCATCCTCTTTGATGGCCCGCACGGCCCGGCCGAATTTGGATTCCACCACGCTCTTGCTGACCAGCACCGCGACGATCACCAGCACCAGCATCAGCCAGTAGAAGCCTCCGTTGGTGGGAGTCAGCTCCCATCCGAACAGGTTGGGCCTGGGGATGTTCCGGACGCCCAGAGGGCCGTTGGTCACGCTGGTCCAGTTTAAGACCACCGCCTCCATCACCTCTCCGAAGGCCAGGGTGATGACCGCCAGATAAGAAGCCGAAAGCTTCATGGTGGCAAGTCCCAGGATCAGGCCGCCGATGGCGCCGCCGATGATGCCGAAGATCAGAGTGATCCAGAAGGGCCATCCGAACTTAGATCCCAGAAGGCCTGAAAAATACGCGCCCATCATGTAGAGGGCCGCATGACCCATGGAGGTCTGTCCCATATAGCCCGCGATCAGGTTCAGGCTCAGCGTCAGCATGCAGTAAATGCCGATGAGGCAGAGCACGCGGATCACATATTGATCCGGGATCACAATGGGCACGAGGACCAGTACCATCAAAAAAAGCGGAAGGATAATCTTTTTATATTTCAGTAAAAAATCTACGAATTTATCGTATGCAGCTGTCAGTTTTCCCATGATCTCCCTCCTTATACCTTTTCCACATTATCCTTGCCGAACAGTCCGGAAGGACGGATCAGAAGGACGATAAACAGTACGATATACGCGGTAGCGCTCCGGAAGCTGCCGCCCAGGAAGGTAACGGCCAGGGATTCGGCAATACCGATGATGACACCGCCGATCACGGAACCGTGGAGCATGCCGATGCCGCCCAGCACAGCGGCGGAGAAGCCTTTGAGGCCTGCCTCCGTACCCATGGTGCTGTATACCATCTGGTAATAGCCGGACACCAGGACGCCTGCCACTGCGGCGCACATACCGCTGATGAAAAAGGTAAATGTAACAATCTTGCGAACGTCGATGCCCATCATGTTGGCAGCCTTGGGGTTCTCTCTGGAAGCTCTCATGGCCAGACCCACCTTGGTGAAGTTCACGATGAACGTGAGCAGCGCCAGGAAAGCCAGGGCGATCAGGAACATGGAGATCTGAGTGCTGGTCAGAGTCACTCCGAAGATTTCCACATTTCCGAAATCAAAGAGCTTCGGGAACGTTTTCTTCGTGCTGTCAAATACGATCATCAGCATATTCTGGATGATGTAGGAAACACCCATGACGGAAATCAGAGCCGTAATGTTGGGCGCATTCTTGGCGCGAAGGGGCGCCAGGATGATCCGGTCCATGGCTACGGACAGGATGCCGGTGGTCAGGATCGCGAACACGAAGGCCGCCGGAAGCCCGAAATTCATGGACACGATCAGCAGCGCCATATGGGCGCCGAAGGCATAGATCGCGCCGTGTGCCATATTCAGCAGACGGAGGATACCAAACACCAGGGAGTATCCCACCGCGATCAGCGCGTACACCATGCCCAGCATGATCCCGTTTAAAATCTGCTCTAGTATCATATCGTCACCTCAAAACTTTTCTGCTGTCTCCCCATGAAACGGCACTGCCGCGCTTTCCCGCGCGGCAGCTCCGTCAGGAGATCAGATCCCAAGCTGTGCCTCGTAGTCAGGCTGGCTCAGCAGTACGTCGGGAATCTCTACATATGTGCCGTTCTCCACTTTCAGAAGCACCTGCTGCTTCGGGCAGTTGCCTTCTTCATTAAAGGTGATCTTTCCGGTCACGCCCTGGAAATCGGTGTTGAACAGGTTGTCCTTGATGGACTCACGGTCAGCGGACTCTCCCGCCTCGATGGCGTAGAAGATGGCGTATGCCGCGTCGTATACCTGTCCGCAGAATGTGGAAGGCTCAGAGCCGTATGCTTCTTTGAACTTCTCGGAGAAGGCCTGTACATTCTCATCGTCGCTCTCATAGAAGAAGCTGGTGGCCAGAACTACGCCCTCGGCGTCATCACCGGCCAGATCCAGGAATTCCTGGGAGAAGCAGGAAGCGGACATGATGAACTGCACATTCTGATCCTTCTCACGGTACTGCTGGATGAAAGGAGCTGTCTGAGCGTATGCGCCGGAAGAATAGATGGCCTCTACCCCTGCCTCCTGGAACTTGGAGATGGTGGCGGAGAAGTCTACGGTGCCGTCCTCATAAAGCTCTGCAAGGACCAGTTCCGCGTCGATCTTATCGCCGTACTCTTCCATCATCGTCTCGATCTCATTGGTGACAGAAACGCCTGCGTCGGTGTTGGGGTTCAGGATACCGATCTTCTTAAAGCCCATGTAATCCACGATCTGGATCATGGCGTTGGCGTCGGTCTCATATACGGAATTGTTCCGGAAGATGTAATCGCCGATACCCGTCAGGTCCACATGAGCCGCGGAACCGCTGATGTAAGGGATCCCCTGCTCCTGATATACTTCAGAAGCCGTCATGGCAACGCCGCTGGAGAAATGTCCGATCACGGCGCAGATAGAAGAATCGCCTGTGATCTTCTGGGCCACGGAAGAAGCCTGCTCAGAAGTGTTGGCGTCGTCATAATCCACCAGTTTGATCTGTTTTCCGAGAACACCGCCCTTTTCGTTCCACTCGTCAACGGCGATCTGGACCGCGGCTTTCATGGACTGCCCGTACTCAGCATTGTCGCCGGTCATGGGGCCCACAAAGGCAATGGTGACCTCATCGGAATCGTTGGAGCTGGACGCTCCCTTGCTGCCTCCGCATCCAGCCAGGGATGATAAGACCATCACGCCTGCCAGAAGTGCGCATAACATTTTTTTCATTTTCTTCCCCTCCTTAAGATTTTATGAAAATCTCATGCCTCATCAAGAAAAGGTTTTCTTGTTTAGACATTTTTTACATTTTTATCTTATCTCGTTCTCAATAAGCCGTCAACAGTTTTTTATAAGTTTTGTGTTTTACCCAATTTTTTATTTCATTTTTTATGCATTTTTCACATTAGTGTCTCTCACTATGTTTCAAATTTGAGAGAAAACGTTTTCCTTTTATGTAGATCTGCTTGACTTTTTCCATGAAAACTACTATAATCCAACCAACTATATAAGTGCTGGATCAAGGCCGCCTGCCGGCCTTGCGGGGAGCCTGAGAGCAGGCTGAGAGGGAGTTCGGCTCCGACCCGTAACCTGATACGGATAATGCCGTCGTAGGAAGACGTCCCGCACCGGAGAAGCTTCCGGGGCTGTCCTTTTACGGGCGGCCCCGTTTTTGCGGGAAAGCTCCGGACAGCGGCCGGGGACTTCCGCCCCGGGCGGATAGCTCCCCGGACATTGGACGGACAAGGGACATGAGCACGGAGGCCGATCGGCCGCAGCGCCAATGGACCCGGCGGCGGGAGGGCCGCGCACGGAGCCGAGAAGAGCCCTGCACCGTGGAGCAGGGCGCCGCAGAGAGCCCCGCTCTTTCCCTTACCCCACGTCCCGGACAGCGCAGATGACGCACACCTATTATTTAAGGAGGAATATATGGATTATACAACGCAGATGGACGCCGCCAGGAAAGGCATCGTCACCAAGGAAATGGAAACCGTCGCCAAAAAGGAACAGATGGACGTCCGCCGTCTCATGGAGCTGATGGCGCAGGGACAGATCATCATCCCCGCCAATAAGCGCCACACCTGCCTGGAGCCCAACGGCATAGGCTCCATGCTAAAGACCAAGATCAACGTGAACCTGGGCACCTCCAGGGACTGCGTGGACTTAAACAAGGAACTGGAAAAGGTAAAGGACGCCGTGGATATGGGCGCCGAGGCCATCATGGACCTGAGCTCCTTCGGCGACACCAGGAAGTTCCGCCGGAAGCTGACGGCGGAGTGCCCGGCCATCATCGGCACCGTTCCCATCTACGACGCCGTGGTCTACTACCACAAAGCCCTGAAGGAGATCACCACGGAGGAATGGCTGGACATCGTGCGGATGCACGCGGAGGACGGCGTAGACTTTATGACCATCCACTGCGGGATCAACAAAAACACAGCCCGGAGATTCAAGGAAAACAAGAGACTCACCAACATCGTCTCCAGAGGCGGATCCATCATCTTCGCCTGGATGGAGATGACCGGGAAAGAAAATCCCTACTATGAGCATTTTGACGAGATCCTGGACATCTGCCAGGAATACGACATCACCCTGAGCCTGGGCGACGCCTGCCGTCCCGGCTGCATCGAGGACGCCTCCGACATCTCCCAGCTGGAGGAGCTGATCACCCTGGCGGAACTGACAAAAAGAGCCTGGGAGAAAAACGTGCAGGTCATGATCGAAGGCCCCGGCCATATGCCTCTCAACCAGATCGAGGCCAACATGCAGATCCAGAAGACTTTGTGCAAGGGAGCTCCCTTCTATGTATTGGGGCCTCTGGTCACCGACGTCGCCCCCGGCTATGACCACATCACCGCCGCCATCGGCGGAGCCATCGCCGCCGCTTCCGGCGCCTCCTTCCTCTGCTATGTGACGCCGGCGGAGCATCTGCGTCTGCCCGACGTGGACGATGTGAAGGAAGGGATCATCGCCTCCAAGATCGCGGCCCATGCCGCCGACATCGCCAAGGGCGTAAAAGGCGCCGCCGACTGGGACCACGCCATGAGCGAAGCCCGCAAGAAGCTGGACTGGGAGACCATGTTCTCCCTGGCCATCGATCCGGATAAGGCCAGACGCTACCGGGCATCCGCCAAGCCGGAAAAAGAGGATACCTGCTCCATGTGCGGCAATTTCTGCGCCGTCAAGAACATGAACAGGATCCTGGACGGAGAGATCGTCAGCATCTTCGACGAATGATCCCCGCGGAATGGTTTCATTCCATAGAGCAAACCGCTGAAACGCGAAATACAGCCCGCGGCAAAGCCGCGGGCATAAAACTTTACAAAGAAAGAAGAACGTATCATGAAACTGAACATCAAAAAACTGGCGGCTGCCGCCATGCTGACGGCCCTGGCCGTCGCGCTTTCGGCCTTTTCCATCCCCATCGGCGCTTCCCGCTGCTATCCGGTCCAGCATATGGTCAACATCCTCTGCGCCGTATTCCTGGGCCCCGGATACGGAGTGGGCGCAGCTTTCTGTACTTCTCTGATCCGCAACCTGATGGGCACAGGAAGCCTGCTGGCCTTTCCCGGCAGCATGGTGGGAGCCCTGCTCTCCGGCCTCCTGTACCGGTATTTCCACAAACTTACCCTGGCCTATATAGGAGAACTCTTCGGCACCGGGATCCTGGGCGGGCTCCTCTGCTATCCGGTGGCTTCCCTGCTCATGGGACAGGAGGCAGCCGTATTGGGCTTTGTCCTCCCTTTCCTCATGAGCTCCCTTGCCGGAACCTGCATCGCGGCTCTGATCACCGGAGCCCTCTATAAAGGCGGCGCGCTGGAGACCATCCGCCGCGGACTGGAAGGAGGAAAAGCCCTGTGAAAAGAAGCACCGTTCTATCCATCGCCGGTTCCGATCCCAGCGGCGGCGCCGGGATCCAGGCAGACTTAAAGACCATGACGGCCTTCGGCTGCTACGGAATGACCGCCATCACCGCCGTCACCGTCCAGAATACCACCGGCGTCACCGGTTTCCAGGCGCTCTCCCCGGAGCTGGTGGGCGCCCAGCTGGATGCCGTTTTCACCGACATCCGTCCCGACGCCGTAAAGATCGGGATGGCCGCCAATGAAGCCATCATCCAGACCATCGCCGCCAAATTAAAGGAGTATGACGCTCAGAATATCGTCCTGGATCCGGTCATGGTGTCCACCAGCGGCCACAGCCTCCTGGAACCGAAGGCCGCAGAAGCCCTAATCCAGGAGCTATTGCCTCTGGCCTCCCTGTCCACTCCCAACCTGCCGGAGGGAGAAGCCCTGACGGGGCTTTCCATTGCCACCAAAGAACAGGCCATGGAAGCGGCCCGCAGCCTCTTTCAGAAAACTGGACGGCCCGTCCTCCTGAAGGGCGGGCACCTGGCCGGAGCCGCCGACGATCTGCTCTGGACCGAAAAAGGGGCCAAATGGTATCCCGGAAAGCTCATCAAGACCAAGAACAGCCATGGGACCGGCTGCACTCTCTCCTCCGCCATCGCCTCCTGCCTGGCGCTGGGCCTTCCTCTGGAAGAAGCCGTCCTGGAAGCAAAGACCTATCTCACAGGCGCCCTGTCGGCAGGCCTTGAGCTGGGAAGGGGCCGCGGCCCTGTGGATCACTGTTTCCGGATCCCGTCCCCGGCCGCCGCAGAAAGGAGTTCCCATGACTGCTGACATCCTGGCGCTCATCCGGCAGCTTCCGGAAAAGCGCCCTCTGGTCCACATGATCCCCAACGGCGTATCCGCCGCTTTCTGCGCAGATGCCATGGCCGCCGCCGGAGCCCGGCCTGTCATGGCGGATTCCGCCATGGAAGCAGAGGAGATCACAAGCCACGCCGGCGCGCTGGCCGCCAATCTGGGACAGCCCTCGCCGGAAAAAGAAGCAGCCCTTCGGATCTCCCTGGAAACGGCCGCGAGCCGCGGGATCCCCGCCGTCTTCGATCCGGTGGGGGCCGGCGCTTCCTCCTACCGCCAGAAGATCTCCGCTTCCCTGCTGCAGATCCCCTGGAGCGGCATCCTGAAAGGAAACGCCTCGGAATTCCATACTCTCCTGACCGGAGAGCTTTCTCATCAGGGAGTGGACTCCATAGGTTTTTCCTCCGGCGCGCTGCTGCCGGCTTCCAAGGCCGCTCTGCTGGCAGCCGGCTCCCGTGTGCTGGCCGTCACCGGGAAACAGGATCTGATCTGCCGGGATGACAGGACTCTCCTTCTGTCCCACCGGGGAAGCACCGTCCGCAGTCTGGTGGGGACCGGATGCGCCGCCGGGGCTCTCTGCGCCTCCTTTGCCGCGCTGACCCGCGACTATTTCCTGGCTGCGGCTGCGGCCCTCTCCCTCACTTCCTTCGCCCTTTGGAAAGCTTCCGGAGAAGGAAACCGGTACGGCTCCTGCAAAGCGCGTTTTCTGGATGCCATAAGCGGCCGCTCGGAACAGGAACTGGATGAATATCTTCATTTGGAATTTGAATTTACAGGAGGACAGATATGAGATCAGAAAAGAACAAGGGGATCCTCTATGTGATCGCGGACTGCGGCCAGGGTCTCGCTCCCATCGAGGAAGTGCTGAAGGCAGGCGTTGATTTTCTGCAGCTGAGGGAAAAAAATATCTCCTCCGCCCAGTATCTGGAACGGGCCAGAGCCGTAAAACGCCTCTGCGATAAGTACCGGACCCCTTTTATCGTCAATGACCGGCTGGACATCGCCCTTCTTTCCGGCGCCTCCGGCGTCCATCTGGGCGCCTCCGACGTCCCTGTGGACGACGCCAGAAGGCTTCTGGGAAAAGAGGCGGTCATCGGAGCCACCGCCAAGACCCCGGAGCAGGCCCTCCAGGCACAAAAAAAAGGCGCCGACTACCTGGGCAGCGGCGCCTTTTTCCAAACTTCCACAAAATCCGATGCCGTTCTTCTCTCTCCCGAAACTTACCGGAAGATCCTGGCTTCCGTCACGATCCCGGATCTGGCCATAGGAGGCCTGACCCCGGAAAACTGCGGTCTCCCGCTGTCCCTGGGAGCAAGCGGGCTGGCCGTCTCCGGCGGCATCATGAGATCCGGCGATATTCCCGGCGCCGTAAGAGCCTTCCGGAAAAAACTGGAGCAAAGTCTTTGACCCTGCTTCCCAGATCTCACGCCTCGGCCCGGCTCTTGATCTCGTCGTCGGAGCCGTGGCGCATCCACTTTTTGCCCATGATCCGGCCCACGAACAGGATGGCCCGGAAGATCCAGTCGATGCTCATGGCGATCCACACGCCGATGACCGGAGTATGGAACACATAGACCAGCAGATAGGCCAGTCCGATGCGGAAGACCCACATGGAGGACACCGCGATCACCATGGTAAAGGTCACATCGGAAGAAGCCCGGAGAGCGTTGGGGATCACGAAGGCCGGAGGCCAGACCATCACGGCGAATCCGTGGAACAGGATCAGGCCGGAGGCCACAGCCGCCGCTTCCGGCGACAAGTTGTAAATGCTGATGATGGGGCCCCGGAGCAGGTCGATGGCCAGGACCACAAAGATCAGGACGGCATAGTTGAGTATGACAAATTTCCTGGTATACTGCCTCACCTGTCCAAATTCCTTGGCCCCCGCGCACTGGGAAGCCACCGTCACCAGTCCTGTCCCGATGGCCAGTCCCACCAGATATTCGATCTGGGCCAGATTCCCCGCCACGGCAAATCCGGCTATGGACGCCGTTCCCATGGTGGACACCAGACTCTGGACCATGATCTTGCCAAACTGGAACATTCCGTTTTCCAGACCGTTGGGAACTCCGATCTTTAAGATCCTCCGTATCACTTCAGGCTTATATCCCAGACGAAGCCCCCTGTCGATGTGGATCCGTCTGTTCTGATCGCGCACGATGGCCAGCATGATAAAGGCCGCCACCATACGGGATACCAGAGTAGGCACCGCCACGCCGGCCACTCCTACCCGCAGGACATAGACGCCGACAGCGTTTCCCGCGATATTGATACCGTTCATCACGAGGGAGGCCTCCATGGAGATCTTGGAATCTCCCATGACCCGGCACAGAGCCGCGCAGGAATTATATATGGCCAGGAACGGGAACGACAGAGCCGTGATATAAAAGTAGACCCTGGCATCCGCCATCACATCCGCTTCGATCCGGCCAAACAGGACTTCCAGGATCACCCGGTTCCCGATGAGGGAAACCGCCATGATGACCACAGAGATCAAAAATGTGATCAGGACCAGCTGATTGGCCGCCTGACAGGCCCTTTTCTCATCCTTCACTCCCAGCGCCTGGCCAGCCACCACGGCGCCGCCGGTGGCCAGAGCCAGCAGGCACTGGATGATCAGCAGGTTGATGGCGTCCACCAAGGACACGCCGGATACTGCCGCCTCTCCGACTCCCGCCACCATGATCACGTCTGCCATTCCCACCAGCACAGACAGGAACTGCTCGATAATCAGAGGGATCAGAAGCTTTTTCAAGTCGCTTTTTGAAAACATAGAATCCCCTCGGTTCTTTTCATAATTTACCATTTAAGATTCTAGCACCGCGCCTGAGATTTTACAAGTATTTTACCATTGTTTTGCCAGTTTTCGTTTCTTCCCCTCCCATGCCGGCGATTTCCCTCTTTTTCTGTCTGTTTTTCCCGTATTTATGGAAATTTCTACCATTATTAGTTATATTTATCTCATAAAACTTCAGGAGGAAACGAGTATGGAAGACGTATTGGAACACATTCTTTACCCTGCCGGCATTTCAAACCGCTACCGTGGATACCCTTATTTTCTCATGGCCGTAGAGCTTGCCGCCGAGGACCTGAGCCGGCTGTCCAACATCCAAAAAGAAATCTATCTTCCCATTGCCCTTCATTTCCACACCAATCCCATCAATGTGGAGCGGGACATCCGCACCATCCGGGACGTGATCATGAGAAACGGCGGGCCTGAGCTTTTGAAAGAGCTGACCGGCGGCTGTTACCGCCGCAGCGAGCAGCCCTATCCCACGGAGCTGATCGAGATCTTCGCCAGATATTACAAGAAGCGGAGAAAAGTCCTCGCGTGAAAAGCAGCAGAGAGGCGGCGGCGCCTCCGGGGTGCCGCCGCCTCTCTGCCGTCCGCCTGCGTACCAACCGGCGGGAGGATCATGTACTTCCGGATACGGTCCGGGAAATGGATCGGAAATCCCCGGCCTTCCGCCAGCATTTTGCCCAACACGCCGGAAGCCGGAAATGGCCGTGCCAAATGACGGACCTCTATTTTAAAAATATACAACACAAAATGCAACACAAAAAAATCAAAACCCCGCAAATGGGGCGGTGAATTAAGAAAACATTGAAGCAAGGGACGGTATAGCCAAACGGCTATGCCGTTCTTTGCTGTTTTTGAG
>CAJFUL010000053.1 GCA_904420245.1 Candidatus Paralachnospira avium | reverse complement strand
GCCGCGGGAGCGGGGGCCGGGGCGGGAGCTTTTTTCTCCGGCTGGGGTTTTTCTTCCCGGCCATGCTGCTTTCCTTCAAAGGACCGGATGATCTTGCTGGTTGCGATAATGACCAGGATGATGATGATCAGTACCACAAATACCATGCCCATGCCCAGGATCGTATTGGAAAGGGCACTCATAAAAATCTCACTTAAACTCATATGCTCACCTCATCCCTATACAGTACCGTGCTTTTTGGCCGGACCCTCTTCCCTCTTGGTGAAAAGCATCTCAAAGGCTCCGATCACATATTTCCTGGTGTCCTTCGCCTCGATGATATTGTCCACATATCCTCTTCTGGCTGCGGAAAGGACGCTGGACTGGAGCTCTCCGTACTCCTTGGCCTTCTCTGCCAGGAAAGCCGCTCCGTTTTCCGCCTTTTCGATCTCATCCGCATAGATGATCCTGGCCGCGCTCTTGGCGTCCATCATGCCGATGGAGGCGTCAGGCCATGCAAAGACCAGATCTGCTCCGATGGACTTGCTGTTCATGGCCACATAAGCGCTTCCGAAAGCAGTTCCTACGATCACATTGACCTTGGGCACCGTGGCGCTGGCAAAGGCGTATGTCATCTCGGCCACAGCCTGGGCGATCTTCCGCTCCTGATGGATATTGGCCTTGTATCCCTTTACATTGGTCAGGGTCAGGACCGGGATGTTGAAGGCGTCGCAGAACTTCACGAAACCGGCCGCTTTCCGGCAGCCTGCGCTGGTCAGCACGCCGCCAAACGTCTCCGCTACGTTTCCTTCCTCATCCAGGATCTCCGCACGGTTGGCCACCGCGCCCACCGTAGTCCCGTTGAGACGGATAAAGCCGGTGACCATCTCCTTCGCGTAGTCTCTCTTGGTCTCAAAGAAGAAATGATCGTCGGAGATCAGGGAAAGGGCCAGTCCCGTATCGGCGGCGCAGCCTTCCAGGCCGTCGCATACCCGGTTCAGATCGTCAGCGCATTCGTCATAGGACATATCGTCTTCGTTGTTGGCAGGAAGGACAGAAACCAGAGTCCGGATCTCCTGGAGGATCTCCTCCTCTGTCCCGACGGCGTCCACAGAACCTATGCTCCCGCTCTGATAGGAAGCCGACGCCGTATCGCACTTGGACGCCGTATTGCCGTCCAGCGCGTTGGGCGCGTTGACAAAGAGCTTCGCGTTCTCTTTTTCCATGAAGGTGAAATCTGTCAGCGCAGGGACCACGGCCATACCGCCGCCGCATACGCCGAACACGGCCGTGATCTGGGGGATCACGCCGGAAGCCTCTGTCTGGTCTTTATAAAGCCCGCCGAAAGCCTCCAGAGCATCGGTGCCCTCCTGGAGCCTTAAACCGGCGCAGTCCACTAACCCAATGACCGGAGCACCCATCTTCATAGCCATGGCATACAGCGCGGAAATCTTTTTGGCATGCATCTCGCCCATGGAGCCTCCCAGTACGGAAGCGTCCTGGCTGTATACATACACCAGGTTTCCATCAATGGTACCGTAACCGGTGATCACGCCGTCTGCCGGGGTCTCTTTTTCCGCCAGATTGAAGTCAGTGCTTCGTGCGGTGATGAAACCTCCGATTTCCACAAAGCTCTGCGCGTCGAGCAAGCAAGCGATCCTATCGCCCGCTTTTGTAGATAATTTACTCATTTTGCAGTCCTCCGTTTTCGCTTATTCACTACAAAAGCCCGGAAGCCGCCTTTTTTTCAACAGCTGAATTGTCAGCATAAGGCTCCCTGGCTCTCATAAGTGTGAAAGTAAACCATTTTCTGCCGATAATTATATCTCAGCGGTTCTGATTTATCAAGAATTATTTACTAGTTTTCCCCAAACCCGCAAAAAAGAATCCCTCCCCGCCGGATCCGAAACGCCAAATCCTGCCGCAAAGCGCCGGAAATTTAGATCTTTTCCGCTCCCGGCGGCGCGGCGTTCCGATCTCTTTCTTCTTATAATATGGTAAAGCAAAGGACCCTGCGAAGCAGGATCCTCATCTTTCCTCAATATGGCCGGCAGCAGCATATGTTCAGGAGCGCATTGAGCGCCAGGATCTCGCAGCACCAGCTTCCCATGGATACGCTTCTCCTCCCGTAGTCTTCTCCCATGGACCGGTACCAGCTTCCTCCGGACTCCAGACGGTTTAACAGCGCGCGGAACTGTCCGTTGTCCGGCTCCAGCTCCACCGCCTTCCTCGCCGACTCCATGGCCTGGATATTGTTGCCCAGCCCGGAATTGGCGATGGCATGGTAATAATACCAGGTGCCGTTCCTGTCGTTTATGCCGGAGAGCACGTTGAGCGCCTCTTTATAATGACCGGAATTGATATAATTGGCCGCGGCCCGCAGATGGCTCTCCGTCTCGCTCTGGTACGTGTTCTGGCTCCTGCCGTTTCCGTAAGCTCCGCCGAAGCCTCCGAAGCCCCCAAAACCGCCGAAGCCTCCGAAAGGATCCTGTTCTCCGTAGGTCCCCTCCGTCTGGCCGCCTCCCTGCCTCCTCTTCATGATGATCTCATAGGCCTGCTGGACCTCCTTGAACTTGGCCTCGGCCACCTCCGGATGGGCGCTGTTCACGTTGGAATCCGGATGGTACTTCCGGCTCAGGGTCCTGTACGCCTTCTTGATTTCTTCGTCCGATGCCGAAGGGTCCACCCCCAGCACTTTATAAGGATCCATGCTGTTCTCCTGTTCCCTTTCTCTTCTCTTTGATCAGATCGTATTTTGTCCATACACCAGCATACAATATATTTCTCAAAATGGCAACATCCTTTAGGATCGGGAGCCGCTCAAATTCGCCGGCGCACTCCGCCATCATCATGGTCAGCACCTGGCAGAACCACTCTTCAAAGCCGGGCCTGTCCTTCACCGCCAGGAGCGGATTGTAACGTCCTTTTTTCGCGTCGGTCTCCATATCCTCATAGGCATCCATCAGATAAATGAACTTCCCCATGAAAAAGCCCAGACGCCTGAGGGCGCTGCTCCACTCGTCTTCTTTATACACCAGGAGCTCTCCCAGCATCTCCCCGGTGAACCTGGCTGCCGTATCCAGATTCTTCCCGTTTTTCCGTTCGTAGGCGTGGAGCTTCTTTAAATAGGAAGCCATGGCCCGGCACTGGCGGGGATACTGCCGCGCAAGCTCCCTGCAGTCCCGCTTCACTGCGGACGCCGCCGCCAGGGCCGCCGGGTTTCTGTCATCCTGCCAGTCGTCCATAAAATTGTGATACGCCAGCAGCACCGACAGATCGGCGGCGTAATCGATATACGGATTAGAGATGGAAAGATGCTTCCCCGTGGGATGGAGCAGGCACCGTCTCAGAGCCGCCGTCTCCTTTCCCTCGTAAAGGCCGGTCAGCAGCGCCGCCAGGAACACCATGTCGTAATTGAGCGTCAGCGACCCGGTCACGCCGTGGCGCGTCCGCAGGCTCCGGCAAAGGCCGCAGTAATATCCCTGATATCTGGTAAAATCCTTGATCTTAAGCTCCGGCTTCTGGATCGTCACATATCCGAACATGAAGGTCCCCCTCTCTTCATCTTTCATATATAATATCATATTTTCAGACTGCCGGGAGGCTTTTTAGAAATTTATAAAAAATTTTTCCGTTATTTTAGAAATACACCAATGGAACGTGAGGAGACCGGAGCCCTTCCCGGCTTTTATATCGCTGGAGGCCACTTCCTCTCCGTCCAGCTTATAATAGATCCTCCCCACGGTCTGCCCCTCCCGCACAGGAGCCTGAAGCCTGGCCGGCAGGACCGTCTGGATCTCGATCTGTTCATCTTCCCGCATGAGGAGCCGCCATTTTCCCTCAGGGGATGCTTCCTCAAAAAGAGGGACGGAAGCCGTGTCCGTCAGATCCGCGCTCTCCGGGATCCCGTTCTCCACCGGAAGGGACGGAAGCTTCACCTCTTCATGGATCTCCCGGTATTCATAGGCTGAGAGCCCGTATTCCATCAGCGTCCTGGTATCTTTCCATTTATAAGTCTTATTGCCCGGCCAACCGCAGGCCAAAAGCGCCACGATCAAAGTCTTTCCATCCCGTTCCAGGGCGCCCACATAGCAGTAGCCCGCCTCCCCGGTGAAGCCCGTCTTCCCGGAAAAAGCTCCCTCCATCATGGACAGGAAGGCGTTGTGGTTGGAACAGGAAAAGCTCCTGCCGTTGGCCGTAAATCCATATGTTTTTGTCCCCGTGATCTTCCGGAACTCTTCTTTTCTGGGAGACTCCATGACGCAGTAGCGGAGGATCCTGGCCATATCCGCCGCCGAAGCCGAATGGACCCTTCCGTTTTCTCCCGTTCCGTCCAGACCGTTGGGCGTCACAAAAAAAGTGTTCTCACATCCGATCTCTTCCGCTTTCCGGTTCATCTGTTCCGCAAACGCTCCCACGCTCCCGGAAACGGCCTCCGCCACAGCCACGGCCGAATCGTTGTGGGATTCCAGCATCAGGGAATACAAAAGATCCTCCAGCCTGTAAGTCTCTCCTTCCCGCATCCCCAGATGGACCTGGGGCTGGGAAGCCGCATAGGAGGACACCGAAACTTCTGCATCCGGCTCCAGCCGCTCCAGCGCCAGGATGCAGGTCATGATCTTCGTGGTGCTGGCCATGGGCCTGGCCTCATATCCGTTTTTTTCATAGAGGACCCGCCCGGAATCCCCGTCCAGGAGGACGGCGCAGGCGGCGTACAGGCTCTCCGGCGCAGGCGCCTCCGCTCCGGCTGCCGTCTCCGCCGCATCTACGCCGGTCTCCATCCCGCCTGTCTCCGTTCCCCGCGCCGCCGCCGTCCCGCCCGAGAAGCCCATCAAAAGAACGGCTGAGAGCAAAAGAGAGAGGAGCCTTTTTCCCATGGTTCCCTCCTGACAGTCTTTTTAACCATCATATGCGGAAAACTCCCAGTCATGCGTATTGACAAGAACAGGACAGGATGATACACTCTTAATGAAAATTTAGTATCGACAGGTGCCGGGGGACTCCTTCCCCGGAGAATAGGGAAGCAAGTGCGATTCTTGCGCGGTCCCGCCACTGTAAAGAGCGGTTGGGGATCCAGAGGCCACTGTCCGTCAGGATGGGAAGGCGGATCTTCAGATACCCTCCAAGCCAGGAGACCTGCCTGCTGATACTGGTCTGCACAGAAGCTCGATGAAGGTTTCGGTGTAAGGTAGAGGTTCCCGTTTTCCGGGTCCCGTCCGTTATGCCTTTTCCGGTTCATCCAGAAAAGGCTTTTTGCTTTATGAGGCCCCGCGGCCGGATACACGGCCCGCCAAAGGACAGGCCCCGCGCCGGAGAACCGCTCACAGAATTCTTTTCATTTTATTGAAGGAGGTTTTTCCATGACAAAAAAACAAAAGAAGCTGGTGATCGCCCTGTGCGGTTTCTCCCTGGGCTTCGCCGTCACTCCCGTGGCCAACGCCATGCACATCATGGAAGGGTATCTCCCCCTTCCCTACGCCATCGGCTGGAGCGTCATATGCATCCCCTTCCTGGCGGCCGGCCTGATCTCCATCAAGAAGACGGTGTCCGAACACAGGAAGACGCTGATCATCCTGGCCATGGCCGGCGCCTACGCCTTTGTACTGTCTTCCTTGAAGATCCCTTCCGTCAGCGGGAGCAGCTCTCATCCCACAGGAACAGGTCTGGGCGCCATCCTCTTCGGCCCCAGCGTCATGAGCGTTCTGGGCATCATCGTCCTTTTATTCCAGGCGCTCCTGCTGGCCCACGGAGGACTCACGACCCTGGGAGCCAACACCTTTTCCATGGCCATCGCGGGCCCCTTCGTATCCTACGGAGTTTTCAAACTGGCCAGTAAGCTGAAATGTCCCAAACTGGTCTCCGTGTTCCTGGCGGCGGCCCTGGGAGATCTGTTCACTTACTGCGTCACCTCTGTCCAGCTGGGCCTGGCCCATCCCGGCAGCGCAGGCTTCCTGGGCGCCACGGCAGAATTCCTGGGGATCTTCGCCGTGACCCAGATCCCCCTCGCCATCATCGAAGGGATCCTGACCGCCATCGTGATCATGGGCTTGGAATCCTACGCAAAGACAGAGCTTACGGAACTGGGATATTATAAGAGAGGAGGGATCTCCTGATGGAACAGACAACCGGCAAATGGAAAACTGTTGTGATCCTCTTTCTGATCTGTGTCCTGATCGCGGTGCTGCCGCTGGCCATCAACCGGGATTCCGAATTCGGCGGCGCCGACGGAGCTGCCGAGGAGGCCATCAGCCAGATCGATCCGAACTATGAGGCCTGGGCCGATCCCGTCCTGGAACCGCCGGGGGGCGAGACAGAATCCTTGCTGTTCTGCCTGCAGGCCGCCATCGGTTCCGGCATCTTCTTCTACTGTTTCGGCGTCATGAGAGAACGCCACCGTCATCAAAAAGAATCCAACTCGTAAAAGGAGCGTTTATACTATGGGAAAAGCAGGAATCCTGGTGGTCAGTTTCGGCACCAGCTACCGCAGCACACTCGCCAAAAATATCGAAGCCATTGAAAAAGACATCGCCGCCGCCTTTCCGGGGCAGGAAGTCCGCCGCGCATTCACCAGCGGCATGATCATCCGGAAATTAAAGCGCCGGGATGATCTTCATGTGGACACTGTGGAAGAAGCCATGGAAGGCTTCCTCCGGGACGGCTTTACGGACCTGACCGTCCAGCCCACCCATGTGATCAACGGCCATGAAAACGATGGTATGCTGGAAACGCTCCGTTCCTACCGGGACAAGTTCTGCTCCATCCGCGTAGGCTCTCCCCTGCTGACGGATATGGAGGACTACCGCGCCCTCAGCGAGAGACTGCTCCCTCAGTTTTCCGACCTGACGGACCGGGACGCCCTTGTCTTCATGGGCCACGGTACCGAGCACCATGCCAACGCCGTGTATCCGGCCCTTGATTATATGTTCAAGGCCGGCGGCCATCCCAATGTCCATGTGGGCACCGTGGAAGGATATCCGGATCTGGAGCAGGTCAAGAGCCTGGTCAGGCGCCAGGATCCCAGCCGCGTCTTCCTGTCCCCCCTGATGGTGGTGGCCGGCGACCACGCCTGCAACGATATGGCGGGAGACGAAGAGGATTCCTGGAAAAACCAGTTTGCCAAAGAGGGCTATCCGGTCTCCTGCATCCTGAAGGGACTGGGAGAATATCCCGCTGTGCGGGAAATGTTCGTGGAACACGCAAGGAAAGCAAAGCCGCTGTAAGATTTCCGATACAGAACCGAAAAGGGCTGTCGCATCAATGATTAGTAAATCATAGGTGCGGCAGCACTTTTTTGCAGAGAATAAGAGCCAGGTCTGTGCAAGGCCTGGC
>CAJFUL010000052.1 GCA_904420245.1 Candidatus Paralachnospira avium | reverse complement strand
CAGGGAAGAGGCCGCGGCCCCTCTTTTGGAGCTCTGGAAGATCCTGAAGGACCGGAAAGCCACGGTCCGCCGGATGACGGAGGGGCTTTTCGCGTGGATGGAGAGCCAGGAGTTAAAGAGCCGCCTTTCCCGCATGGCGGAGCGCTTCGCGGCGGAGGGAGAGCACAGTCTGGCCAAGGAGTACGACCAGGCCTACGGGCAGATCCTGGAGCTCTTTGACCGCATCGTGGGCCTTCTGGGAGACGAGACCCTTTCCCTTAAGGTGTACCGGGAAGTGCTGGACGCGGGATTTAAGGAGATCCGGGTGGGCGTGATCCCGGCGGCCCTGGACCAGATCCTCATCGGGGATATGGAGCGGAGCCGTCTGGGGAATATCAGGGCCCTGTTTTTCATAGGCGTCAACGACGGAAATGTACCGCCGCCCGGGAGGCAGGGCGGGATCCTGTCGGAGATGGACCGGGAGGCGCTGGCGCCCTATGTGGAGCTGGCTCCGGCCAGACAGGAGAGCAGCCTCATGGATAAATTCTATTTTTATCTGACGGTCACGAAGCCCTCTGAAAAGCTGTATATCTCCTATGCAGCCGCCGATGAGGCGGGAGAAAAGAAGACGCCTTCTCCCTATATCAGACAGCTCCTCCGGGTATTTCCGGAGCTTTCCCAGGCGGGACCGGCGGAAGGAGGGACGCTCACGGAGACGCTGGCCCTGGAGCTTCTGGCGGCCGGGATGGAGGAGTACCGCCGCGGGACGGAGCCTGTCTTCTGGGATACTTTGTACGCCTGTCTCCTGGAACGGGAGGAGAGCCGGGATGTCCTCATGAGGCTCACGGATGCCGCCTTTTATTCCTATGAGGGAGACAGGATCTCCAAGGCTGCGGCCAGGGCCCTGTACGGGGATCCCCTGGGCGGGAGCGTCACCAGGCTGGAGACGTACGCCGCCTGCGCCTATGCCCAGTTCCTCACTTACGGACTGGCCCTGGCCAGGCGGAAGGAATTTGAGTTCGCGGCTCTGGACATGGGAAATGTGTTCCACAAGGCTCTGGAGGTCTGCTTCACCAGGGCCGGAGAGAGGGGGATCTCTCTGGCGGACCTGACGGAGGAAGGCCGCCATGGACTGGTGAAGGAGGCCATGGCGGAGGCTGCGGCCTCTCTGGGCAATCACATCCTGGAAAGCTCCGCCAGAAACGAGTATCTGGTGAGGAAGATGGAACGGATCACCGAAAAGACGGTCTGGGCTCTGGGAGAGCAGCTGAAGGCGGGAAGCTTCCGCCCGGCGGCCTTTGAGCTGACCTTCTCTCCCGGGGAGAACGAGACCATGAGGATCAGCCTGGAAGGCGGCAGTTCCATGGAGCTTTCGGGAAAAGTGGACCGGGTGGATCTGTGCGAAGACGGGGACCAGGTCTATGTAAAGATCATCGACTACAAATCCGGAGGGACGGATTTTGATCTGGGAAGCGTATACTACGGCCTCCAGCTTCAGCTGGTGGTCTATCTGGACGCGGTGATGCGCAGGGAAGAACGGAAATATCCCGGCAGGGAGATCGTTCCGGCCGGAATGTTCTACTATCAGATCCAGGATCCGGTCATGGAGCGGAAGGCTGCGGAGAAGGATATAGAAGGCGCTCTGCTTTCGGCGCTGCGGCCCAAGGGGATTTTCAATGGGGAGGAGAGGGCCGTTTCCCTGCTCCAGAAGGAGGGACGGAGCGGGACCTCCAAGTGGATCCCCGCGGTCTTTAAAGACGGGAAGCCGGATCCGGGCCGTTCCGGAGCCGTCTCCAGACAGCAGTTTTCCAATCTGCGGAAATTTGTCACCAGGAAGATAAGGGAGCTGGGGAGCGGCATCGCATCCGGGGAAGTTTCCGCCAGGCCGTACCGGCGGAAGGAACGCACCGGCTGCGATTACTGCCAGTTCCAGGCGGTGTGCGGGTTCGATCGGAAACAGGCAGGATACGGCTACCGGAATCTGAAAGAGAAAAAGCCGGAGGAGATCTGGACGGAGATGGCCGGGGAAGAGCCGGAGAGAAAGGCAGGTGAGGCAGATGGCAGTGGAATGGACCCATGAGCAGAAACAGATCATAGGGCTCCGGGACAGAAATATCCTGGTGGCCGCGGCGGCCGGGAGCGGCAAGACGGCCGTTTTGGTGGAGCGGATCATGTCCATGATCACCGATCCGGAAAAGCCGGTGGATATAGACCGCCTGCTGGTGGTGACTTTTACAAGAGCCGCGGCCGCCCAGATGCGGGAGCGGATCGGGAAGCGTCTTTCCGCCCTTTTGGAGGAATCGCCCGGGGACCGGAATTTAAAGCGGCAGGAGGATCTGCTCCCCCATGCGAAGATCATGACCATCGACAGCTTCTGCCTCTATGTGGTGAGAAATTATTTCGACACCCTTCCCATCGAGCCGGATTTCCGGATCGGCGACGAAGGAGAGCTGAGGCTGATCCGGGAGGACGTGATGGAGGAGCTTTTGGAAGAGGAGTATGCCGGAGGCTCCGAGGCTTTTCTGGAATTCGTGGACTGCTACGGAGAGGGCAAGGGAGACGGCGGCATCGCCGGCTACATCGAGGATCTCTACCGGTTTGTCTGCGCCTATCCGGATCCGGAGCGGCAGCTTTCCTTATGGAAGGAGCAGCTGGATCCCGGAAGCGGAAAAGAATCGGGATGGATGCGGTGCCTGCGGGAGGAGATCCGGCTGGAATCGGAGGAGTTAAAAAGACGGTACCGGGAAGCGGAAGCGGCTGCCCTGGAGGCGGGGATCGATCCCTACGCGGAGATGTTCCGGTCCGACAGGAAATTCGCGGAAGCGCTGTCGGAAGCGGAGGACTACCAGAGTCTCCAGGAGGTTCTTTCCAGCCTTGCAAGACCGAAGGCTTTTATGACAAAGCCGAGGCTCAAGAAGGAGATCCAGGCGGATGGAGAAGAAAAGGCCAGGCTGGCCGCCCTCAGGGATGAGCTGAAAGAGGTCCTGAAGGGGCTGGCCAAGCAGTACGATCTGGGACCATGGGAACAGGTGCGGGCCGATATGGAAGGCAGCAGGAAACCTATGGAAGAGCTGGCGCGGCTGGCCGGCAGGTTCGGACAGATGTATCTGGAAGCCAAGAGGGAGCGGAACCTGGCGGATTTCAACGACATCGCCCACTATGCCCTCCAGATCCTGACGGAGCGGGACGGAGAGGAGTTTCTGCCCTCGGAGACGGCCAGAGAGATGAGCCGGAACTTTTATGAGATCATGATCGACGAGTATCAGGACAGCAACCGGATCCAGGAGGCGATCCTGACCAGCGTCTCCAGGGAGAGAGACGGGAAGCCCAATATTTTCATGGTGGGAGACGTCAAGCAGAGCATTTATAAATTCCGGCAGGCCAGGCCGGAGCTCTTTATGGAGAAATATGATACGTATACGAAGGAGGACAGTCCTTATCAGAAGGTGGATCTGCATCGGAATTTCCGGAGCCGCCGGGAGGTCCTGGAGACGGTGAACTTCTGGTTTGGCCAGCTGATGGAGCGGAAGCTGGGCGGCATCACCTACGACGAGGAGGCCGTGCTGATCCCGGGGCGGGAGTTTCCGGAGTCTCCGGACTGGGAAACGGCCTCCGGGGCGGATCCCTACAGGACGGAAGTCCTTTTGCTGGATACGGAGAGTGAGGCGGCGGAGGAGGACGTCCGGGCCAGGGAGCAGGAGGCCAGGCTGGCGGCCAGAAAGATCCGGGAGCTGACGGACCCGGATACAGGCCTTTTGATCCTGGACGGAGGAGCATACAGGAGAGCCGGGTACGGAGACGTGGTGATCCTCCTGCGGACCATCGACGGCTGGGCGGAGGTGTTCGCGGACTGTCTTATGGAGGAGGGCATCCCGGCCTATGCCCAGACCAGGACGGGATACTTTTCCGCCAGGGAGATCCAGTGCATCCTCCATATGCTGCGCATCATCGACAATCCCATGCAGGACATCCCCCTGGCGGCGGTGATGGCCTCTCCCATGGGAGGGTTCACCTCGGAAGAGCTGGCCAGGATCACGGCGGAGTTTAAGAACGATCCGCTGCCAAAGGAGCGGAGAGGGCTCTACGGAGCTGTGAAGGCGTTTGCCGGCCGGGAGAGCGAAGAGGATGCGGGGCTTCGGAAAAAAGCGGGGAAATTCCTGGACATGGTCGCGGATTTCCGGGAAAAGGCCGTGTATATGCGGCTCCACAAGATGCTCCGGTATATCCTGCGGGAGACCGGATACGCGTATATCCTGGCGGCCATGCCGGGAGGAGAGCTGCGGACGGCCAACGTGGAGATGCTGGTGAAGCGGGCGGTGGACTATGAGAACACCAGCTACAGAGGCGTGTTCCAGTTTGTCCGCTACATCGAGAAGCTCCAGAAATATTCGGTGGATTTCGGAGAGGCTTCCCCCGCTGGGGAAGGCGGGAACGCGGTGCGGATCACCAGCATCCACAAGAGCAAGGGACTGGAATATCCCATCGTGATCCTGGCAGGGACCGGAAAGCGCTTCAACCAGCAGGACGCCAACAAAAAGATCCTGCTCCATCCGGAGTACGGCATCGGAGCCGATCATATCGACAGGGATACCAGGCTGAGGGCGCCTACCCTGGCCAAGCGGGTGCTGCAGAGGCAGATCCGTCTGGAAAATTTGGGGGAGGAGCTGCGCGTCCTCTATGTGGCCCTCACCAGGGCGGAGGAAAAGCTGGTGATCACCGGGACGTACAGGAACCTGGAGTCCAAGCTGGTCAAGTGGGACAGCCTGCGGCTGACCGGGGCGAGGACGCTCCCCTATCAGACCGTCTCCAGGAGTCTTTCCTATCTGGACTGGATCCTGATGGCTTCCGTCAGGAGCCGCGCCATGGGAGGGATCTTGGCGGACCTGGGAGTGACGCCTCCCGTCTTTCACAGCCTTTACCGGGAGGAGGTCCCGATGTCGGTTTCCCTGGAGGTGTCGTGGAAAACGGTCCGCAGCGAGACCGCGCGCCGCCTTTCCGGCCAGTTTTTAAAGGAACAGCTCCTGGAGAAGAAGCCGGAGGGGAGTCTCGCCGGGAAGATCCGGGAGAGCCTTTCCTGGCGGTATCCGTTCCTGGAGGCCGTGACGGCGCCCAGGAAGTTCAGCGTGTCGGAGCTTAAGAGACCGGCGGAGGGGGAGGAGACCGCGGTCCGCCTCTACGGACAGGAGGAGGAAGAACGGCCCGTGCCCCGGTTCCTGGCCCAGGACGGGTTTGCCACCGGCGCCCAGAGAGGAACGGCTTACCACAGGCTCCTGGAGCTCCTGCCCTTTGATATAGAGCCGGATGCGGTGGAGGAAGCGGTGAAAGGACTGGAAGAGCAGGGCCTTTTGCCGGAGGGCGCCGGGAAGCGGCTGGAATTAAAAAAGATCCGGAGATTTCTGGACTCTCCTCTGGGGCGGCGTATGGCCGGCGGAGAGAGGGCCGGGACCCTCAGGAAGGAGCAGCAGTTCGTGATGGAGCTTCCGGCCGGCGGCATCGCCGGAGCAGGCCCGGAGCTTTCCGGAGAGCAGGTCCTGGTCCAGGGGATCATCGATGCCTGGTTTGAGGAGGAGGGCAGGGTGATCCTGGTGGATTATAAGACGGACCGGGTGGACTTTCTGGGAGACCGGGCGGAAGAATACTTGAGAGAGCGGTATCAGTCTCAGCTGGACTATTATCAGGCGGCACTGGAAAAGGGCACCGGAAAGCCGGTGGCAGAGCGGTATCTCTACTCGTTTTCCCTGAACCGGGCCATACCAGTATAGAAGGAGGAGTAAAGGATGAGGACTTTTGGAAAATCCCATAAACTGGATAATGTATGCTATGACGTGCGGGGACCTGTGGTGGACGAAGCCGCCAGGATGGAGGCGGAGAATATCAATATCCTGAAGCTGAACATCGGGAATCCCGCCCCCTTCGGCTTCCAGGCTCCGGATGAGATCATCGAGGATATGCAGAGGAGGCTTCGGGAGGCCCAGGGCTATTCGGACTCCAAGGGCATATTCGGAGCCAGGAAGGCCATCATGCAGTACTGCCGCACCAAGGGGATCCCCGGCGTGACCATGGATGACATCTATATCGGGAACGGGGTCAGCGAGCTGATCACCATGTCCATGCAGGGACTTTTGGACGACGGGGACGAGATCCTGATCCCTTCTCCCGACTATCCGCTCTGGACCGGGGCGGCCAACCTGGCCGGAGGCCGGCCGGTCCACTATATCTGCGATGAGCAGGCGGACTGGTATCCGGATCTGGCGGATATGGAAAAGAAGATCACCGACAGGACCAAGGGCATCGTCATCATCAACCCCAACAACCCCACGGGAGCTCTGTATCCCAGGGAGCTTCTGGAGCAGATCGCAGAGATCGCCAGGCGCCATGAGCTGATCCTCTTTTCCGATGAGATCTATGACCGGCTGGTGATGGACGGGGGAAAGCACGTTTCCATCGCCTCCCTGGCGCCGGATCTGTTCTGCGTCACCTTCAACGGACTGTCCAAGTCCCACAGGATCGCCGGGTTCCGGAGCGGCTGGATGGTCATAAGCGGCGATAAGTCCAGGGGAAAGGGGTATATCGAGGGCCTGAATATGCTCTCGTCCATGCGGCTCTGCGCCAATGTGCCGGTGCAGATGATCGTGCAGACAGCCCTGGGCGGCTACCAGCAGGAGAGTGTGGACGAACTGCTCCTGCCCGGCGGCCGGATCTATGAGCAGAGAGAATATATCTACAATGCCCTGAACGATATTCCGGGGATCTCCGCGGTCAAGCCCAAGGCGGCCTTCTATATCTTCCCGAAGATCGATACCGGGAAGTTCCATATCCTGGATGATGAGAAGTTCGTGCTGGACTTCCTCCGGAAAGAGCGGGTGCTGCTGGTCCACGGAGGCGGGTTCAACTGGGAGAAGCCGGATCACTTCCGTGTGGTATATCTGCCCAGGGTGGAGGATCTTAAGACGGCCACGGACAGGCTGGCCCGGTTCTTGTCCGGCTACCGGCAGTAGCGGCGCATCCGGCTCCGGCCGCGGGGGCGCTCCCGCTTCCGGTCCATTCCGCCGGAACGCGGTCTTCGCGGAGCGGTTTATTTCACAGGAACGCGGTTTTCGATGAAAGAAAAAATTTACAAGTCCTTCGTGATTTTTCGTAAATCTTCATTTTTAGTTCATGCTTAGGAAAGAATTATAAAGTATAATGAGAACAGTTCCGGTGTACAGGGGAGGGGGCTTTTCGCGCGTCGTCCTGTATATGCGGCCAGGTCATGATCCAAGCGGCAGAGAAAAAGGAGAGATACCATGAGCCCGAATACCGACAGGAGGATGCCTCCCAGACAAAACAGCATATCCAGGATGGAGGAGAAGAGGAGGCTGCGCAGGCAGCGCCAGAGAAAGAGACGGATGTATCTGGCCGGCTTCGTGGCGGTCTTATGCGTGATCTCCTTTGTGCTGGGGCGCGTCACCGCGCCAAAGGCCAGTGTGAACGGGGAGAAGGGCGGAGGCGTCTACCAGTCCTCGGGAGGCGGGACGGGAGACGCGCCGTCCGGGTCCGGAGGCGAGCAGGAGACCGCCGGGGATACGGAGGTCACCGCCGCCGATATGAAGACGTATATCCAGTCCCATCCTGAGGAATACCCCTCCTACCTGCAGGATTTCATGGAGGCCAATCCGGAAGCCCTGGGATTTGTCTACCGCTATCCGGAGTCCAAGGGACGGAGCCAGACGGTCGACATCACCGGAGATGTGAAGGAGGGAGAGATCCCGCTGTTCATCCAGTGGGATCCGAGATGGGGGTATGAAGCTTACGGCGACGATATGATCGCCCTCAGCGGATGCGGCCCCGTCTGCCTCTCCATGATCTATGTGGGCCTTACGGGAGATACTTCCATGGACCCGAAAGCCATGTCGGAGTTTTCCATGGAGAATGGATATTATCTGGAAAATGTGGGGACCAGCTGGGATCTGATGAGTTCCGGCGCGGAGCTTTTGGGACTTTCCTGGGAGAATCCTTCCCTGCACCAGGGAGAGCTCTACGATCTTCTGGATATGGGCTGTCCTCTGATCTGCAGCATGAAGCCGGGAGATTTTACCACCACGGGACATTTCATCGTCATTTATGGAAGGGACGGTGACGACCTTTTGGTCCACGATCCCAACAGCGTGGAGCGCAGCTCCCGGACCTGGACTTACGAGCAGCTGGAGAGTCAGATCAAAAATATCTGGGCGTATTCTACGGATCGTTATTGATGGTATAAAATCCTCGATCTTTCCCATACTAGCCATATAGGAATTTCCGCGGGCCGCTTCGGAGGCCTGCGGAGGAGGACAGATATGGGAAAAAAGAAGAAAAAGAGGAAGAATACCATGGCGCCGCAGAATGTATCGCAGAACATCCAGGAGGGCCGGGAGGCCCCGGAAAATACGAAGGACGAGGAGATCCGGGAATTCGGCCGGACGATCCTCTCCGGGGACGGGAGGAAGGAGATCTGCCTTCTGTCCGTCATCGGTGAGATCGAAGGCCATGAGAACCTGAATTCCTCCAGCAAGACCACCAAATACGAGCACGTACTGCCGAAGCTGGCGCAGGTCGAGGACAGCCGGGACATCGGAGGCGTGCTCCTTTTGATCAATACCCAGGGCGGGGATGTATCCTGCGGACTGGCCCTGGCTGAGATGGTGGCTTCCCTCAGCAAGCCCACCGTATCCCTGGTCATCGGGGACAGCCATTCCATCGGAGTCCCCCTGGCAGTTTCAGCGGATGTGTCCTTTATCGTGCCCACGGCCACCATGCTGATCCATCCGGTCCGCATGAGCGGCCTCACCATCGGGGCGCCTCAGACGTATCACTATTTTCAGAAGATCCAGGACAGGATCACCGGTTTTATCGCCGCCCACAGCAAGATGCCTCAGGATAAGATCGAGGAGCTGATGATGAATACCACGGACCTGACCAGGGATCTGGGGACTTTACTGGTGGGGGAAGAGGCAGTCCGGCTGGGGCTCATCGACAGCATGGGCGGCATCCGCCAGGCAGTCCGAAAGCTCCGGGAGATGATGAAGGCGAAAAACTGAATACGGAGAGAAGAAGGGTATCCCGGACTTTCAGGCAGTCCGCGGATACCCTTTTCAGGTCTTGTTTCCTTCCTGTCTAAATGGTATACTTATATATTATGGATTTTAGGATCTAGGGAGGGAAGACGTGGCACAGGCGAAGAAAAAGACAACTTCAAACAGCCGGAAGAAGACCGGGAGCCGCCAGGCGCCCAAGCGCAGCAGCTCGGGCAGCAGGAAGAACAGCCGGAAGAAGACGGCGGCCAGGAAAGAGCGGATGGAGCCGGATCTTAAGAAGGAGCTGGTGATCCTGGCGGCTCTGGCCGTGTCCATCCTGCTCTTCTGCAGCAGTATGGGCTGGTGCGGAAGCTTCGGCGGGGTGATCCGGCAGGCCATGCGGGGCGTATTCGGCATTGCCGGATACCTCTTTCCCTTTTACCTGTTTTTCCTGGTATGCTTCCTGGTGTCCAATGGGGGCAGCGCAAGATCCGTCTTCCGGGCCCTGGTCTCTTTCCTGATGTTCGCGGCTGTGTGCGGGGTCATCTCCCTGCTGGCGGCCGGGGCGGGGCAGGTCCGCTCTATGGGAGAGTATTACGAGGCGGCCCAGGATTCCGTGAGCGGAGGCGTTTTGGGAGGACTTTTCGTGAACCTTTTGTATCCGGCGCTGGGACGGGTGGGGAGCTATGTGGTGCTCCTGCTGTTCATAGCCATGGCTGTGGTCATCGTCACGGAACGGTCCATCCTGAAGCCCACTCTGAAGGGCGGGAAGAAGGTCTATGATACCGCCAGGGACGATATGGCCAGGCGCCATGAGATCCATGCGGCCAGGACGGAAGAACGGAAGAAATACAGAGCGGAGAAAAAGATCCGGGGAGTGTCCATGGACACGGACCTGGATAAGGAGAAAGAGAAAGAGCCGGAGAAACCGGAAAAGCCGGCCGCCGCGCCTAAGAAGGAGGACGGCTCCGGCGTCTTCCTGGGAGAGATCCACGGAATGACGGGGCAGGACACCGAGGAGGCCTTCTATATGGAGGAACAGGAGCCCCTCAAGGCCTCGCCGGTCAAGAGCACCCTCTCGGAGCTGGAGGCCATGGACGCGCTTCCGGCCGGAGAAGCTGCGGCAGAAGAGATTTTCCGGGAGGACGGCTGGGAGCGGGAATTTTCCATGGAACAGGAAGAAGCTCCGGGAGTCTCCGGAGACGCTGCGGCAGATCCGGATGTGCGCAAGGTGGTGACTGCCGGCGGAAAGGTCATCCAGGTGGAGAAGGATCCCACAGAGGAGGATCCTCTGACAGCCAAGCGGACGCTGTCCAGAGAGGAGAAGAGCGTCTTTCGCCGGGAGGGAAGCGTCCGGGGCGGCTCCGGCAGCGCCAGGTTCACGGATATGGAGAAGGTTCCTTCCGGACAGGAGGCGGGAGTTTCCGAGGAGGCGGAAAAGAAGCCTCCCCGTCCCTATGAGAAGCCTCCCATACGGCTCCTGGCGCCGGGAAGGAAGCGGATGAAGAACCGGGACGCGGAGCTTAAGGAAACGGCGGTGAAGCTCCAGCAGACCTTGAAGAATTTCGGCGTCGGGGTGACGGTCAGCAATATCAGCTGCGGCCCCTCCGTCACCAGGTATGAGCTGATCCCGGAGCAGGGGGTCAAGGTCAGCAGGATCACGGCCCTCTCCGACGACATCAAGCTGTCTCTGGCGGCGGCGGACGTTCGCATCGAGGCGCCCATTCCCGGAAAGTCGGCGGTGGGCATCGAGGTGCCCAATAAGGAAAACATGACCGTGTTCCTGCGGGATGTGATCGAGTCGGAAGAGTTCATGAAATTCCCCTCCAAGCTGGCTTTCGCGGTGGGACGGGACATCGCGGGGCAGGTGGTGGTGACGGATCTGGCCAAGATGCCCCACCTGCTCATCGCCGGAGCCACCGGATCCGGCAAGTCGGTCTGCATCAATACGCTGATCGTGAGCCTGCTCTACAAGGCGGATCCGTCGGAGGTGAAGCTGATCATGATCGATCCCAAGGTGGTGGAGTTAAGCGTATACAACGGGATCCCCCATCTGATGATCCCGGTGGTGACGGATCCCAAGAAGGCGGCCGGGGCGCTCAACTGGGCGGTGGCGGAGATGACGGACCGCTACAAGCACTTTGCCGAGCTCAACGTGCGGGATCTGAAGGGATATAATGAGAAAGCCAGAGAAGAGGGGCTTGCGGAACGGCCCCAGGTCGTGATCATCGTAGACGAGCTCTCGGATCTGATGATGGTGGCGCCGGGAGAGGTGGAGGACGCCATCTGCCGTCTGGCCCAGATGGCCAGAGCGGCGGGGATCCATCTGGTGCTGGCCACCCAGAGGCCTTCGGTCAATGTCATCACCGGCCTCATCAAGGCCAACATCCCTTCCAGGATCGCCTTCTCCGTCTCCTCCAGCGTGGACTCCAGGACCATCATCGACATGGGCGGAGCGGAAAAACTGCTGGGGAGAGGAGATATGCTCTTTTACCCTTCTGGATACCAGAAGCCGGCCAGGGTTCAGGGCGCCTTCGTCTCGGATGAGGAGGTGTCCCGTATCGTGAAATTCCTGACGGACCGCGGCGGCGCCCAATACAGCGAAGAGGTCGAAAGCCAGATGTCTTCCGCCGTCCTGACAGAGGGCGGAAAAGGCGGGGAACAGGACGAGTACTTCGCCGAAGCGGGCCGTTTCCTCATCGGAAAGGAAAAGGGGTCCATCGGGATGCTCCAGAGAGCCTTTAAGATCGGGTTCAACCGGGCCGCCCGGATCATGGACCAGCTGTGCGCCGCGGGGGTCGTGGGAGAGGAAGAGGGCACCAAGCCTAGGAAAGTGCTGATGACCCTGGAAGAATTTGAAGAATTCCTGAACCGGCAGGGATAGGAGCTGCATAGGATAGTAGGAAGATAACTTTTGTGTGGTGGCACCATGCAGCTGAATACCCTGCTTTCCCATGTGGGGTACGTAAGAATCCGGGGAAGCGCCCGGACAGAAGTGACGGGGATCACCTGCGACTCCAGGGAGGTAAAGCCGGGAGATCTGTTTGTGTGTATCCCGGGCTGTCACAGAGACGGCCATGAATTTGCCGGGGAGGCCTTGGACAGAGGCGCTGCGGCCCTGGTGATGGAAGAAGGAAACCGGGCCGCGGTCCGGATGGAAAAGACCTGGAAGGACGGGACCCTGGTGCTGACGGCGTCTTCCAGGCGGGCCTTTTCTCCTCTGGCCGCGGCTTTTTACGGATACCCGCTGCGGTCCATGGTGTCGGTGGCGGTCACAGGCACCAAGGGAAAGACCACCACAGCATATATGCTCCGGGAGATCCTGGAGAAGGCGGGACATAAGACCGGCCTCATCGGCACCAACGGAGCTTTTGTGGGAGAGCGGCGGCTGGAGCTTTCCCATACGACTCCGGAGGCCCATGAGCTCCAGAGAGTGCTGCGGGAGATGAAGGATTCCGGCTGCACCCATGTGGTCATGGAGGTTTCCTCCCAGGGCATCAAGATGGAGCGGGTGGGAGGCCTGCGGTTTACCTGCGGAGTCTTTACCAATCTCTCTCCGGACCATATCGGGCCGGGAGAGCATGAAAGCTTTGAAGATTATCTGTATCAGAAGAGCCGCCTGTTCCAAAGCTGTGAGACGGGCTTTTTCAACCGGGACGATCCCTGGGCGGGAGAGGTGACGGCCAGAGCCGCCTGCCCCCTGGTGTCCTTCGGCAGAGACCGGGGGGATTACCGGGCGGAGGATATGGCGCTCTATAAAGGAGATCATCTGCTGGGCTGCGGATACAGGCTGACGGGAAAGGCGCGGGGAGAGATCTTCCTGCCGCTCCCGGGAGAGTATAATGTGAAGAACAGCCTGGCGGCCATCGCCGTCTCCCATTCTCTGGGAGTGCCGGTGGAAACGGCGGCAGCCGCCCTGCGGGAAGTGCGCGTCCCCGGCAGGATGGAAGTGGCGGCGGGAGACCGCCGGCTCTGGGTCATCGTGGACTATGCCCACAATGAGGACAGCATGGAGAACCTCCTGAAGACTTTGAAGGCCTACGAGCCCAGGCGTCTTCTCTGTGTCTTCGGCTGCGGCGGGAACCGTTCCAGGCTGCGGCGGTACGGCATGGGGAGAGCGGCGGGAAAATGGGCCGATCTTTCCATCCTCACCTCCGACAACTCCCGGTATGAGCCGCTGTCCGCCATCATAGAGGATATCGAGGAGGGCTTTCGGGAGACGGACGGAGAATATGTGATCATTCCCGACAGGAGGGAAGCCATTGCGTACGCAGTCCGTCATGGAAAGCTGGGGGACATCATCGCCGTGGTGGGCAAGGGCCATGAGGAGTATCAGGAGACAGAAGGAAGGCGGATCCGCTTTTCCGATCGGGAAGAAGTGGAAAGAGCCATAAAAACATATAGATGAAGAAAGAGGAGACCAGATGGAACAGACGACGGTAAGAGATCTTGTGAGGGCTTCCGGGGGAAGGCTTTTGGCCGGAGATCCGGATACGCCGGTGGAATGTGTGAGCATCGATTCCCGGGTCATGAAGGGGAAGGACCTTTTCGTGCCCCTGATCGGGGAGCGGTCCGATGCCCATGATTATCTGGAACAGGCCATTGCCAACGGGGCGGCGGCAGTATTTTCCCAGAGGGAGATGGAGCCTCTGCCCGGCGCCGCCTGGATACAGGTGGAGGATACGCTGGCGGCCCTTCAGGCCGTGGGCCGGGATTACAGGAAGAGGCTGGGGATCCCTGTGGTGGGCATCACGGGAAGCGTGGGAAAGACCACCACCAGAGAGATGACGGCGGCTGCGCTGGGGGCCGGATACCGGGTCTTCCGCACATCCAAGAATTACAACAGCGACATCGGCCTTCCCGTCACCATGACGGAGATGTCCCGGTCCGACCAGATCGCGGTGCTGGAGATGGGAATGAGTAATTTCGGCGAGATGGAGGTGCTGTCCAGGCTGGCGGAGCCCAGGATGGCCGTCATCACCAACATCGGCGTGGCCCATATCGAGCAGCTGGGGACCCAGGAAAATATCTTGTCGGAGAAGCTTAAGATCGCTTCCTCCATGGAGGAGGGAGGGATCCTGATCCTGAACGGAGACGACAGGCTCCTTCGGACGGTGAGGGGAAAGGTGACCCACAAGTGCGTTTATTACGGATTTTCTAAGGACTGCGAGTACAGGGCGGAGCAGGTGAGGATCACCGGAGCCGGCACGTTCTTTTCCGCGGTCTGGGACGGAGGAAGGACGGAAGTCTTCCTGCCGGCCTATGGAAAGCATATGGTGATGGATGCCCTGGCGGCCCTGGCGGCGGCTTCCTGCTGGAACATCCCGCCGGAGCGGGCGGCGGAGGCGCTGGCCGGATTCGCCGGTTTCCAGAACCGGCAGCAGATCTATGAGGTCCGGGATTTTAAAGTCATAGACGACACCTATAACGCCAGTCCCGATTCCATGAAGGCGGCCTTAGACGTGCTGTCCTCCCTGGAGACGGAGGGAAGGCGTATCGCGGTGCTGGCCAATATGCTGGAGCTGGGAGAAGACAGCGGGAGATACCACTGGGAGGTGGGCGCCTATGGAGCCGGAAAGCCTCTGGATCTGCTGGTCTGTATAGGAGACCTGGCTGAGAACATCGGCCGCGGTTTTGAGGAACAGGGGGGAAAGGGCGCAGTACGGTCCTTTTCCACAAAAGAAGAAGCGCTTCCTTTTCTGCGGGAGCAGGCGGCTGCCGGAGACCTGGTCTTGTTCAAGGGTTCCAACAGCATGAGGCTGGGAGAGCTCATCGAAGCGCTTAAGGAGTAGGATATGTCCAGACAATACGCGGATATCATCATAGATATTGTCCACGGAGCCGTGGACCGGCCGTTCCAGTACCGGGTGCCCCGGGAACTGGAAGGCAGGCTGTCTGTGGGAGAGCGGGTGAAGGTGCCCTTCGGGAAGGGGAATACCCTGCGGGACGGATATATCATCGGGTTTTCCGGGGAGCCATCCTGCGATCCGGATAAGATCAAGGAGATCCGGGAAGCGGAGGAGGACGGGACGGCGGCGCCGGTCCAGCTGATCCGGATGGCCGCGTGGATGAAAGAGCGGTATGGCTCCACCATGATTCAGGCGCTGAAGACGGTGCTTCCCATGAGGCGGAGGGTGAAGCCGGCGCAGAAGCGGTATCTGCAGCTGGCCGTTTCCAGAGAGGCGTGCTTAGAGCAGCTGGAGCTTTGCCGGAAGAAGAAGCAGAAGGCCAGGGTCCGTCTCCTGGAGGCTTTCCTGGAGGACCCGGTGCTGCCCTATGGGATGGTGGTGCAGAAGCTGCGGGTGCCGTCTTCTTCTTTTCAGATCTTTTTGGAACAGGGCCTCTGCCGGATCCGGACAGAGGAGGAATACAGGAATCCTGTCCACGGACCGGCCGGGGAGTCCCGCCGCCTGGTCCTCACGGAAGAGCAGGAGGCGGCGGTGTCCGGACTTTTGGAAGTCTGGAAAGGGGACAGGCGTCCCTGTCTCCTCTACGGCATCACCGGAAGCGGGAAGACGGAAGTCTATATGGAGCTGATCCGCCGTGTGACGGCGGAGGGGCGGCAGGCCATCGTACTGATCCCGGAGATCTCCCTGACCTGGCAGACGGTGATGCGGTTTTACCGGGAGTTTGGGGAGGAGGTCTCCATCCTCCATTCCAGGATGTCCGCCGGAGAGAAATACGACCAGATCGAGAGGGCCAGGCGGGGCGAGGTGAAGATCATGATCGGTCCCCGTTCCGCCCTGTTCACTCCGTTTCCCCATCTGGGTCTGGTCATCGTGGACGAGGAGCATGACACCGCCTATAAAAATGAGACGGCTCCCCGGTATCACGCGGTGGATGCGGCCATAGAGCGGTGCCGCCTGGCGGGAGGGATGGCGGTCCTGGGCTCGGCTACGCCCTCGGCTTCTTCTTATTATAGGGCCCAGAACGGCGAATATCACTTTTTCCAGATGAAGACCAGGGCCAGGGAGGAGAGCTTTCTGCCCACTGTGGAGATCGTGGATCTGAGAGAGGAGCTCCAGGCGGGGAACAGGAGCATATTCAGCCGGAAGCTGACGGAACGGATGCGGGAGACTCTGGAGCGGGGCGAGCAGATCCTGCTGTTTTTGAACAGGAGAGGATACGCCGGCTTTCTTTCCTGCCGTTCCTGCGGAAATGTGATCAAGTGTCCCCACTGCGACGTGAGCCTGAAGCTCCACCGGGACGGGAAGCTCCACTGCCATTACTGCGGTCATGAGGAGCCGGCTCCCAGGACCTGCCCCGCCTGCGGCTCCAGATATATCGCCGGATTCGGGACAGGCACCCAGAAGGTGGAGGAGATGGCGGGAAAGCTGTTCCCGGAGGCCTCCATCCTCCGGATGGATATGGACACCACTTCCAGGAAGGGGAGCCATGACGCGATCCTGTCCGCCTTTGCCAACGGAAAGGCGGACATCCTCATCGGGACCCAGATGATCGTAAAGGGCCATGACTTTCCCAAGGTGACGCTGGTGGGGATCCTGGCGGCGGATCTGTCCCTGTATTCGGGAGGATACGAGGCGGGAGAGAGGACCTTCGAGCTTTTGACCCAGGCTGCCGGCCGGGCCGGCCGGGACAAGCTTCCGGGATATGTGGTGATCCAGAGCTACGCTCCGGATAATTACAGCGTGGAGGCGGCGGCCAGTCAGGATTATGAAGGCTTCTACTGGCAGGAGATCCTGTACCGGAAGCTGCTCCATTATCCGCCCGTTTACCGGATGCTGTCCGTACTGGTCACATCCAGGGACGAGGAGGCGGCCGGGGAGCGGGCGAAAGAGATCTGCGGGCTGGCAGATGGGAAAGAGGGGCTGGAGGTCATCGGACCGGCGAAGGCGCCCGTCTCCAAGGTAAAGGATATATACCGGTATATGCTTTATGTGAAAAGCGAGGAAGAAGAGCCGTTATGGGCTCTGAAGCAGGAGATCGACGGTCTTGGCTGGGACGGGCAGGTCCTGTACCAGTTTGACCTGGAATAGAATAGATACTGAGCAGAAAGGAAGAGGATTATGGCGCTTAGGACGATACGGGAAATCGGCGATGATGTGCTGAGAAAGACGGCAAAAGAGGTAAAGGAGATGACGCCCAGGACCCAGAGGCTGATCCAGGATATGCTGGAGACCATGTATGAGGCCAATGGAGTGGGGCTTGCGGCTCCTCAGGTGGGGATCTTGAAGAGGATCGTGACCATCGACGTGGGAGAGGGTCCCATCGTACTGGTGAATCCGGAGATCATCTCACAGGAGGGGTCCCAGACGGGACCGGAGGGCTGTCTCAGCGTTCCCGGCAAGCAGGGGACCGTCACCAGGCCCAATGAAGTGACGGTGAAGGCTTTTGACGAGAATATGAAGCCCAGGCTCATCAAGGGGACGGAGCTTCTTGCCAGGGCCATCTGCCATGAGTGCGACCATCTGGACGGAAAGCTCTATGTGGATATCGTGGAGGGCGAGCTGGAAGACGTGATCGCGGAAGAAGATTAAAATTCTTAAAAAATTGTGAAATATGCAGATTTCCGGAGAAAAAAGTGTATACTGGAAAATGGAGGATACGCATATGAGACTGGTATTTATGGGCACGCCGGAGATTTCGGTGCCTGCCCTGGAAGCATTGATAGAGGGCGGCCATCAGGTGGAGGCCGTGGTGACCCAGCCTGACCGGCCCAAGGGACGGGGAAAGGCTCTGGGGGAGCCGCCGGTGAAGACGGCGGCCAAGGCCCTGGGGATCCCGGTGCTCCAGCCGGAGCGGGTGAAAAAAAACGAGGAGTTTTTGAAGACTCTTGAGGAGATCCGGCCGGATGCCATCGTGGTGATCGCCTTTGGACAGATCCTTCCCCGGGAGATCCTGGAGCTTCCCAGATACGGCTGTATCAATATCCACGCCTCCCTGCTGCCCAAGTACAGAGGAGCGGCCCCTATCCAGTGGGCCGTCATAGACGGGGAGAAGGAGACGGGGCTCACCACCATGTATATGGAGGAGGGCCTGGATACGGGGGATATGCTGCTGAAGGCAGTGGTCCCCATCGAGGCCGGGGAGACGGGAGGAAGTCTCCACGACAAGCTGGGAAAGGCCAGCGGGCCTCTGATCCTGGAGACCTTGAAGAGGATCCAGGAAGGGACCATAGAAGCGGTTCCCCAGGAGGGAGAGAGCTCTTACGCGCCCATGCTCACCAAAGAAATGGGACATATCGACTGGACGAAAGATGCCGCCTCCATCGAACGGCTGGTAAGGGGCCTTTCCCCCTGGCCCAGCGCATACACGATACTTCACGGAAAAAACCTCAAGATCTGGAAGGTGCGCCTTTTAGGCCCGTCCGGGACAGAGGCCGCCCCCGGCTCCATTGTGGAGGCCGGAAAGAGGGGACTGTGCGTCCAGACAGGAGACGGCGTCCTGGCAGTTGAGGAACTCCAGCTTTCGGGGAAAAAGCGGATGGATGCCGCTTCTTTCCTGAGGGGATTCCCGGTGGATCCCGGAGACAGGCTGGAATAAAAGGAGGAATGACAGATGCCTTATTACTATGGATATTACTTTGATCCCACATGGATCCTGCTGCTCATCGGAGCGGTGATCTGCATGATCGCCTCTGCCCGGGTGAGGACTACCTTCAATAAGTACTCCAGGGTATACAGCCATACCGGCATGACGGGAGCGGAGGTGGCCAGGAGGATCCTGGACAGCCAGGGGATCTATGACGTGCAGGTGGTCCCCACCCAGGGAAACCTGACGGACCATTACGATCCCAGGGACAGGACCCTCAAGCTGTCCCAGACTGTCTACGGTGCCACGTCGGTGGCGGCGGTGGGAGTGGCGGCCCATGAGTGCGGCCATGCCATCCAGGACCAGGTGGGGTATTCTCCCCTCCGGATCCGGACCGCGCTGGTGCCGGTGGCCAATTTCGGATCCAGCGTCAGTATGCTCCTGATCATCGCCGGCCTCATCTTCGGGATCGGAAACGGGAGCTCCTCCATCCTTCTGAATCTGGGGATCTTCTGCTTCTCCCTGGTGGTGCTGTTCCAGCTGGTGACGCTTCCTGTGGAGTACAACGCCTCCAGCCGGGCCATGGTGCTCCTGCAGGATATGGGCATCCTCTATCCGGAAGAGGCGGAGAAGACAAGGAAAGTCCTTTCCGCCGCGGCCCTTACTTATGTGGCCGGAGCGCTCTCTTCCCTGCTCCAGCTGCTGCGGCTGGTGATCCTCTTCGGCGGCAGGAGAGACAATGACTGACGCCAGGAGCGTCTCTCTGGACTGCCTGCTCCAGATCCTGGAAAAGGGAGGCTACAGTCATCTGGTGCTGAGAAAGGAACTGGACAGACTGGAAGATCCCAGGGAGAGAGCCTTCGCCGCCCGCCTGACGGAGGGGACCATCGAGCGGCTCTATGAGCTGGATCATATCATCGGCCAGTTTTCCAGGGTCCGGACAGAAAAGCTAAAGCCCGTCATCCGGGAGATCCTGCGGATGGGGATCTATCAGCTCAAGTATATGGAAGTGCCGGACAGGGCCGCCGTCAATGAATCGGTGCGGCTGGCGTCCGCCAGGGGCTTTTTCTCCCTCAGGGGATATGTGAACGGAGTGCTCCGGGCCGCGGCCAGGGGACTTTCAGAGGTCCATTATCCCTCCAGGGAGCAGGGATTCGTCCCCTGGGCGAAGATCCGCTACTCCATGCCGGAGTGGATCATAGAGGAGCTGGCGGCAGAGTACGGCGAGGAGAGGACAGGGAAGCTTTTGGAGGCGGGGCTGGGAGCCAGACCTCTTTCGGTACGGGGAAACTTGAGCCGCGCATCGGAGGAAGAGATCCGGGAGAGCCTGACTTCCCAGGGCGTCCGGACGATCCCCGCGGAAGGGATCCCGGGAGCGTTCTTTTTAGAGGAGGCCGGGGATCCCAGGAGACTTTCCGCGTTCACGGAAGGTTTGATCCAGGTACAGGATATAAGCTCCATGCTGGCAGGCATGGCGGCGGCGCCCGCTCCGGGAGATCTGGTGCTGGATGTCTGCGCGGCTCCGGGAGGAAAAAGTCTCCACGCGGCGGACCAGATGAGAGGGACCGGCCATGTGGAGGCCAGGGATGTGAGCCGGGAGAAGGTCCGGCTCATTGAAGAGAACATACACAGGAGCCGTCTGTCCAATCTGTCGGCCAAGGTCTGGGACGCCAGAAAGCTGGATGCGTCCATGGTATCCAGAGCAGATGTGGTCATCGCCGATCTGCCCTGCTCCGGTCTTGGCATCATCGGACGGAAAGGCGACATTAAATACAAGATGACAAAGGAAGCCCAAAGGGAGCTGGCGGCTCTCCAGAGGGAGATCCTGGACACGGTCTGGCAGTACGTAAAGCCGGGCGGGAGGCTGGTGTATTCCACCTGCACCCTGTTTCCTTCGGAAAACAGGGAAAACGCGGACTGGTTCTGCGAAAACCACCCCTTCACGCCGGAGGATCTTAGGGAACGGCTGCCGGAGCGTTTTTTTGCCCGCGGAGGAGATCCGGGACAGCTCCAGCTCCTGCCGGGAGAGCAGGGGGGCGACGGTTTCTTTATCGCGGCTTTCCGCAGGGAGGGAGTATGAAGACGGATATCCGATCACTGAGCTTTGAAGAGCTGTCGGCGGAGCTTGCCGGGATGGGGGAGAAGCCTTTCCGGGCGGGCCAGATCTTTTCCTGGCTCCATGAAAAGCAGGTTTGTGCGTTCT
>CAJFUL010000051.1 GCA_904420245.1 Candidatus Paralachnospira avium | reverse complement strand
TGATGCGACAGCCCCCCGCCTGCGGCGGGTCGCATAAGCGACAATATTCCTTTCCGCCGCAGTGCGATCCCGCGGAGCGTTTTGTTTAATAGGGAACGAATTTCCTATTAAATAAAAGATCCCGCCTGCGAAAAACCGCCTGCGGGACCGTCACTCTTCACTGTTTGGTTTCAGAAGGATCTCGTCGGGATACACCAGACCCAGCTTCGTCTTGGCGATCTCCTCCACGTATTCCTTTGTCTTTATGTACTCTTCTTCCTGGCCCAGAGCCTCGGACTCCTGAGCCTGTTCCTGGATCTGCTCTTCCAGCTCTTTCTCCCTGGCCGCGTACTGGTCATCCTTCGCCAGGAGGGATCTGGTCCCGTACAGCAGGACTCCGCAAAGCATGGCCGTTGTCAGAACGATCCCCAGTATCGTCTTTTTGCTCTGCCGCCGCCACCGACGCCGCTTTCCTGCCATGCTCCTCACCACGCTTTCCTGTGTTTCTCTTTATTTTAAGGCATCCTGCCCGTTTTTTCAAGAACCTTCCGATATTTTTTGCCGGCCGGGCCGCTGTCCGCAGACAGACCGCCAGCCCTTTTCCCGTCCATTTAAACAAGTAGCGCAGGCCCGTCCCCAGGAATTTCACCAGAACAGGGCTCAAGGATATATGGTACAGCCACACGCCGGAAGCGGCTCCGGCAAAAGCATACCACCGGACACTGCCGTCATTCATGGAAAACAGCAGATAGAACAGGGCAAACCCGGCAAAGATCCAGTACAGAAAATCCTCGGCGGCCGTCACGGCGCTGTGATGCTTCACCGCCCGCCGCAGGATCCGGAATATATCATAGACCGCCGCGAGGCCGGCCCCCCACAGGACCGCCGCCAGCAGAAAGCCGGCTTCGTCCCGGATCATCCCGCTCATCCCTTACTTGAACAGCCGGGACAGGAAAGATTCTCCCTGGGCCTTTCTGCCGCGGCTCTCTGTGTAGACAAAGCTGTCCATCCTTCCGCCGATGTCCACCTCACCCTGCTCCACCGTAAGGCGGCTCACCTTGAGGCCCTCTCCCTTGACCGTCAGCGTCCCCTGGCTGGTCTCCAGCACCACTTCCCGGTCATCAAAAGAGACCACCTCTTCCACTCCGCTTATCATGGCATGGGCCCGCTTATCCAGCATGACCTTGTGAGGCTTCACCCTCTGTCTCTGTTCCTCCATGCGCCTCTCCCTCCTGCATTTCTCCTATCTGGATTCTATGCGGCGGGAAAAGCCTATAGACCTGCCGTCCGTCACAAATAGCGGTACATCTCCTCGGCCGCCTCCTTCTTGGCGCTCTCCTGGACCTTCAAAACCTCAGCCTTCACGGAACGGTTTCCGAACTGTACCTCTATGATGTCCCCCTCCTTCACGGAAAGGGAGGCCTTCGCCGTCTTCCCGTTCACCAGCACCCGGCCGCCGTCGCAGGCCTCATTGGCCACCGTGCGCCGTTTGATGATCCGGGAAACCTTTAAAAACTTATCCAGTCTCATCTTCTCTCCATCCTATCTGACTCATCCGCGGGATACCAAAACTCCCGCAGGAATATGCGGCTCCGCGGACCGTTTATTTCACAGGCCATGAAACAAAAGCTGCCGCAGATCCTGCGGCAGCTTTTATTTCCGGTAATTATTCATTCACCATATCCTTTAAAGCCTTGCCAGCCTTAAACTTAGGCATCTTAGAAGCAGGGATGCTCATAGTCTCGCCGCTCCTGGGATTGCGTCCCTCTCTCGCAGCTCTCTCGGATACCTCGAAAGTACCAAAGCCTACCAGCTGTACCTTTCCGCCCTTTTTCAGTTCCTCTGCTACAGCATCAGTAAAGGCCTTTACAGCCTTCTCTGCGTCCTTCTTCGTCAGTTCAGCCTTCTCAGCAACGGCTGCAACCAATTCAGTCCTATTCATGATTCCTGTTCCTCCTAAGGTTTTGTTACATATGAATCCAAGTTACTCTTCATTATTTATAAACTGATATAGTAGATTTGTCAAGGAAATTCGAGGAATCCTATAATTTAATCCCCTTTTTCCTGGCCTCCTTTTCCTGGCGCTTGATCTCGTCCCATCTGGCCTTGCTCTCCTCCGGTGTTCCGTAGGTTTCTCCGCCGAATACATGGGGATGGCGCCGGATCATCTTCCTGCACAGATAGGAAATAACATCCTCCACCGTAAAGGCGCCTTCCTCCTGAGCGATCTGGCTGTGGAGCATGACCTGCAGGAGCACATCGCCCAATTCTTCACAGAGATTGTCCATATCCTTGCGGTCGATGGCCTCCAGGACTTCCTCCGCCTCATCCATGAGACAGGGCTTCAGGGATTCGTGGGTCTGGGCCCGGTCCCAGGGACAGCCGTCCTCAGCCCGCAGCTTCGCGATGATCTCCTTCAGTTCCTCAAATGTATACGTTTCTTTTGTCTCCATTTTTCACCCTCCTGCCCCCAGCATACCATATTTTTCCTCAGCTTTCCATCTGCCTGCCCAAAAAACCTGCGGCAGTGGCCGCCAGTTTCTGCTCCATGGGGCCCATGCGGTATTTGGCTTCCTTGTTGTTCAGGAGGATCACGGCGCCGATGGCATCTCCTTCGCACAGGATGACTGCCGTCACCTGGCCGAAATATTCTTCTGTATCCTCGGAAGTCACCGGGATGAACTGCCCGTCGTCCTGATTGGCCGTCACATTATTCCGGTTCAGGATCATCTGCTCCAGGCTCTTGCTTATGCTCTTCTGCAAAAGCTCCTTTTTGATGCCTCCCGCCACGGCGATGACTTGATCCCGGTCCGTGATGCAGACGGCCAGCCCCGTGGACTGGGCCAGGGAATCCGCGTACTGTTTCGCAAATGAAGAAAGTTCCGCCATGGGGGAATATTTCTTCAGGATGATCTCTCCTTCCCGGTCCGTGAAGATCTCCAGAGGCGTTCCCTCTCTGAGCCGCAGAGTGCGGCGGATCTCTTTTGGGATGACCACTCGTCCCAGGTCATCGATTCTCCGGACAATGCCTGTTGCTTTCATATTAAAATTCCTCCGTTTATCCATACTGTACTTCAAGTGGTACTAGTATTTGTAAAGGCAGGAATTTTATACCTTGTCCATTCCCGGGACGCCGCATGGCTTCCGCGAAAAACGGTCCGCTTTGCAGGCCGGCCGGGCGCTGCCCTCCGTTTTTTCAACAGCCGGAATCTGCCACGTCTCAGGGCGGAACTTCCGCTTCGGATGCACCCGGATCACATACCGGATCCTTTTACCGTGATTTTACCGGGCCTTGACAGAGCGGAGATGGTCCGCATATCTGTATTTTGGTATAATCGTATTCCAAAGTATTCCCTTATATCCGGCTGCGGGACACTCATCCGCCGCGGGTGGGGGCAAAATTCATGATCCAGCAGAAAGGCGCCGATATGAAAGACATCATCCTCTATGGCAGCCGGTACGGCAGCGCCCGCCGGTATGCGGAAGAACTGTCCAGACAGACCGGGATCCAGGCATTTTGCTATAAAGACGCGCCGGCTCTCTCCAATGCAGGGACCATCGTCTATCTGGGAGGCCTGTACGCCGGAGGCGTCCTGGGCCTGTCCAAAACTCTGCGCGGATCCTCCCTCAGAGAAGATCAGAAGCTGGTGGTGGTCACCGTCGGCCTGGCCGATCCGGAAGATCCGGAAAACCGGACCAATATCCGCACCTCCCTGAACCGTCAGATCCCGGAACCGCTGTTTCGCCGGGCAAAGCTCTATCACCTGCGGGGCGGGATCGATTACCAAAAACTTTCTCTTGGTCACCGCACCGTCATGGCGCTTTTATACCAAAGCCTGCGCAGGATCTCCCCCGAAAAGCAGACGGCGGAAAACAAAGCCCTCATGGAAACGTACGGCAAACAAGTTGATTTTACCGATCTTGCGGCACTGGACCCCATTATCCGGGAAATACAGAAATAGAAAAAGCAAACGCCTCGGACTTAATTGTCCTTAAAACAGAGCATCGCTTCGTATCCCGGATACGCCTGCCTGACGGCACGATCGAACTGATATCTTACAAAACCTATGCAGGCGGACCAGCTGACCGCCAATGCCAGAAGGGCCAGCGCGCCCACCGCGGCGCAGGTGAACCAGAACACGCCGCCGGCCCCCGCCGCCGCATACGTCATGGCCAGCAGCGCGGCTGTGATCCCCACAGTCAGCAGGGCCGCCCGCCGGAAACTCCTCTGCCGCTTCTCCACCTCTGCGGCCAGTTTTTCTTTGATCTGCAGCAATTCCCAAACGGTATAGCGGCACTCCTTTATATCCCGCCGCAGCTGAGGCCCCAGCCTGAAGATATGCAGTCTCATCCAAACTCCTCCTCATTCTCTGTTTCTGATGACATCTCCCCTGCGGATACAGTCAGGCTCTATATCCTTGAGGTACAGAGCCGCCGGAGTATCGGCCGCCACTCCGGCCTTCCGTCCGCCGATCTCTATGCCGCGGATCCTGGTCTTTGTCTTCTTCCCATCCTGTCCTTGGAGCAGGACTTTCTGGCCGCTGTAAAAAAGGATCCTGTCATGCAGGATCCTCCGCCTGCGGCGGGCCGCATAAGCGGCAGACTTCCTTTCCGCCGCAGTGCGCTCCTACGGAGTGTTTTTGCTCTATGGAAACGAAGCTTCCTATAGAGTAAAAACACGCCCCGGACATGACCGGCCGCGACATATCCGCCCGAATTCATCTTAAAGATCTCCTCCACCGTCATCATACCGTTCCCGTCGTTCATTTTCCCCATGAGAGAACAGACGGCCGCGGCAAAACAAAGGATCGCTATGAGTCCGCTGCCTGCCGTAAGGGCATACCGGCCTCCAGACCTTCTCTCCACCTGGAAACAGACCACGGTCAGCGCGCCGCATAAGATTCCCGCCAGCAGCCATTTTCCCGCCTTTTTCAGATTTCTTTTCACCATATGCCTCCTGTAAGCCGCCGCCCCGCGCCTCCATCCACAGGAAAGGCCCCTGCCGGGATCCAGGAACGCCTTCCTATTCCTCCGGCAGGAGCCTTTTTCTGCTGTTATGCCCTGTGTCTCTTCTCCTGGACAGCCAGTATCAGTACTGCGCCGCCGGAAACAAGCATCAGGACGATGGGAAGCCAGAAATTGCCGCCGTCTCCTGTCTGCGGAGTGGCCGTGCTGCCCGGCTTCTGTCCGGTCTCAGGCGAAGTACCGGATGAACCGCCTGGTTTCTCCGACGTACCCGCCGCGGGTATCTTCACCGCCGTTTTCTCATATCCGCATACGGTACATTCCTGATGCTGGGACCCCTCTTCTGTCTTCGTGGATTCGCGGTCCACTATCCATACCCATGTATGGGCCGCCTCATCCTTCCTCGCGCCGCATACCTTACATTCCTTCCAGTGATCCGCTTCATCCGATTTCCATGCGGATCCGTAGGAATGAGGGATCTGATCGATGTCCTCCAGGACCTTTGTCTGGGTCTCTGCCCACTGAACGGCAAAATCCGCTGTATAAGCAGTCTTTCCCTTTGCCGTGCAGGTGGCCGGCACTGTCACCTGGCTTGTCACCTGCGCTTCTGCCTTTTCCACATGGCTGCTGTCTCCTGCGCATACCCGCTCTGCCGTACAGCTCTTCCCGTCTTCCGACCAGGTATATACAGGCTGGCCCCATTCATGCTGATGGTCTTCCGTAAAGCTCCACAGGCCCTTGGCATTCACCACATTCCCCTCTACCGTCACTTCCCAGCCGGAGAATGTCCATGTGCCTTGTTTCCCGTCCTTCTCACCCTTCACAGCCGTCTGGCCGGTAAAAGTCTTATCCACCGCGGCCTTGGCCTCCTCCAGGCTCTGATACCGGGTGGTGTCGGAAGGCAGGATCTGTCCGTCCGGCGCCTCTGTTCCCCAGTCGTAACGGATCTGGTAAACTTCCTTCTCCTGCACATACGCGCAGATGCGAAGCCTCCCGACCTTGACCTCCCCGCCGGATACCGGCAGATCATACCGCACCTCTATGGTGACCATGTCCCGGGAAGTACCGGCAGGCATATCGCTGACGGTGATCTGACCGGTGGCCTCGTCATACTCCATCGTAACCGTTTCCTTACCGTCCGTATGCGCTTCCGCTCCGGTAAAGGAGATGCGCTTCCCGTCCCTGCCGATATAGGGATTCTCGATCACGAACCGGCCGTTTTCCATCTGGATGCGGTCCGAGCTGCTGCCAAAATAATACGTCTCCACAAACGGAAAATCTTCATCTCCCTCAGCATGTCTGAGAGAACCATCCGTCAGGCTGGTCAGTTCAGAGATAAAGGAAAAGTCCGTAACGTGATTATTTCCCAGGCCCAGGATCGTCAGATCTTTCAGCCTGGCCAGATTGGTCATATCCGTAATCTCATTGCCATGCAGGCTCAGTTTCTGGATGTCAGCCGGCAGAGCATTGCAGAACGCCGTGCTGGTGAGCTCATTCATGTTCAGCACCAGCGTATCCAGATCCTGCATCCCGGAAAACATCTCGGTGTCCTCATCGGTGATCCCGCAATAGGGCATATAGAGCACCTTCAGATTGGTCAGGGAGCGGACCGCAGCCCTGTAGCTGTCCCTGTTCTCCGGCGTAATATCGACCTTCTCCAGATCCAGATCCGTCAAGGACGTATATCCCTCCAGCGGCGAGATATCCGTGATGGACGGAGAATCTCCGAAATCCGCCGCGGCAAGCTCCGAAAGCGTCTGACCTCTCAGCGCGGAAATATCGCTCAGCGCGCCGCAGTGGGAGCAGTCCAGCTCCTTCAGCGCCGGAGCCTTCTTGATCCCGTCAAGGGATACCAGCTCTTCACAGCTATACAGACTCAGCTTTCCGAGGACAGGCTTGGAACCCAGCCAGGAAAGCTCTTTCGCATAACTGTTTCCGGTGACGGAAAGGATCTCCAGCTTCCCAAGGCCCGAGATCTGCTCCAGGCTTTGGACATCCCCGTCGATATACAGGCGGGAAAGATTGACCGCATATTGGATGCCGTCTATATCCGTCACTCCGGAGCCGCTGTCAATGCGCAGATATGTAAGACTCTCTATATCTCCCTTTGTGACAGGCGTGTCCTCTTCTCTGCTCAGCGTAGTATTGATCAGTTTCCGGAACTCCTGGTCTGCGATCCGGATCTCCTCCTCGCTTTCCGGAGCCGCCGCCGTCTCCGGCATCGGCGCGAGACCCATGGCCAGCACTGCCGCCAGAAGCAGGACCAGGATCTTTTTCCCATGTCTCATAATACTCCTCCTTTATCCGGGCAGCCCCTGCGCGGAACCTGTTCGCCGCGGGACATGCTCTCCTCTATTAATAAGATTCTATCACATCAGAGTCGGAGAGGAAACCGTTCTGTCCATTAATTTTGCGATCCGCAATGTAAAATTTTCTCTGTCCGGGGATCACTCAGACCGAGCCGGAAATATTATCATCACACTCCTCCAAATACTGCTTGGGCCGGGGGTATGGCTGCCCGTACATCTTCACGGGCTTCTCCGTCCCGGATCCCGGAAATCAGATGACGGCTCCGGGCCAAAGGCTGCGGGGGCAAAGAACCGCCATCCGCAAACTCTCTACCCGATGACCTTAAGGTCCTTTGGAAACAAGTTCAGCACACGGCAGCCCTGCTCTGTCACCAGGACCAGATCCTCGATCCGGACGCCTCCCAGTCCCGGCTTATAGATACCGGGCTCCACCGAAAAGATCATACCGGGGCTTAAGCACAGCTGGTTTCCCACACATACAAACGGCGGTTCGTGGACCTCCAGACCCACCCCATGCCCCGCCCTGTGGTTGTAATACGGTCCATATCCGCCTTCCGCGATCACTTCTTTGCTGAGTCTGTCCAGATGGTCGAAGCTCACGCCCGGCTTCACGGCCTTGATGACCTCCTCATTGGCCAGCCGGACCAGAGAATAGATCTTCTCCATCTCCGGCTCCACCTGCCGGTAAAACACCGTGCGTGTCATATCCGAATGGTACTTTTCATAAGGGCAGCCAATATCCATCACGATGTTGTCTCCTGCCTGAAGTCTTGTACCGTCCCCCTCATGATGCGCATCCAAAACAAAAACCCCCTCCGCCTGCCGCCGGTTCCCCGGCGGGCAGACAGAGGGGGCTCCTCTTCCTGCATTTCTTTACTGGGCCGCGGTGGTCTCCTCCGCAGCTGTCGTCTCCCCGGCGGAGGTGGTCTCCTCCGCGGCGGTCCCTTCCTGGGACTCTCCGGCCGTAGTCTCTTCGCCGGAAGCCGTGGTCTCCTCACCGGACTCCGTGCTTGCCTCAGTCTCATAGATCGGCTCATCAAAGGTGACGACTGCCCAGATCTTTTCATTTACTTTAAACTCGGGCGCCTCCGCCTCCCAGTCCGCGTAAACAGCCTGGAACGCCTCGGTCCGGCGTTCGCTGACGATGTTGGGCTTCTCCTCCTCGGTGGCCTCCTCGTCGAAATCCGTCACGCAGTAGACCACATACCAGCCATAGCCGTCCTCGTAAGCCATCCCGGTCTCTCCGGTGGCCAGGGACATCCCCAGATCTCCCAGGGTATTCTCAAAATCGCCTTTCCCGAAGGTATTGGCCACATAGAGATAGCGGTCCGAATCCTCCTCCGCGATGGCCTGCATGGCCTCCTCGGTATTCTCCCCGCCGGCTACCCGGTCCCGGACCTCCTGGGCCAGAGTCTCCGCCTCGGCGGCGTCATCCCCGTCCCGGACAAGGATATAACGGATGCTCCTCTGAGCCGCTTCCTCGTCTGTGACAGATGTATCTACATCCTTGATGGCGTACTCATATGCTTTGATGGCAAGGGCGTTGTTGGTGACGATCTCCCTGGCCCGCTCCTCCGACAGATTCACCACATCGGGCATCACATCGGCGATCCCCTCCATGGTGCTCTCCACCGTAGCGTCCACCAGCGCCTGCTCATCCTCGTCCAGAGTAAGTCCCAGCTCCTCGGCCTTCGCCTTCAGCACATAAGTCTGATGGATGGCCCTCATGACATTCTCCTTGGTATACTCTTCCAGAGTCTCGCCGGTGCCGGTGTCGGCCGTCCACATGGTGGCGGCCATTTCACCGCCGTAGTAGGAATTGTAGTATACCTCATTGGTATACTGGCTGGTCCTGGCCTGGAAATTGGCCTCATCCAGATAAATATTCGTATCTCCAAAGGTGGCGACTACCGTGGTAGGATAATCCTCCAGAGCCACTTTAGCGCTGCCGCAGGCCGCAAGCCCCGTCACGGCAAGCCCCGCCAGCATGGCCGCCAGCCCTCTTTTTAATTTACTCATAGCCTTTGTATCCTCCTGGAATCTTTCTTCTGGCCTGTAAGCACAGACACTAGATATTATAGTACCAAACTGCTAAACTAGCAACTCTTTTATGGCATTTAACAGGATTTTCACTTTTTCCAGCATCTGTCTTCCGTCCTTATTTTCCTTTTTTCTGTCCATAAAGGTAAAGCCGGGCTGATCGGAAGCTGTAAATTTCAGCGCGCCTGCGTAGTGCTTCACCAGGGCGGGGATCTCCTCTGCCCGGACCGGTGCCTTTCCGTACATGGTCAGCCGGACCTCCTGCCTGTTCCCGGACAATTCCGTCACATAGGCCTGGTGGGCCAGAGACTTGAGCAGAGCGATCTCCAGCAGGTTTTCCACCGGTCTGGGGATGTCGCCGAAGCGGTCGATCAGCTCATCCTGCATATCCATGGCGTCTTCATGATCTTCAATGGCCGAGATCCTCTTATAGATCTCCAGCTTCTGGACCTCATTGCGGATATAAGAAGGAGGGATATAGGCGTCGATATTGAAGTCGATGACCGTCTCAAAGTCTTCCTCCTCCTTCTCTCCCTTGAGGGCCAGCACCGCCTGGTTCAGAAGCTTGCAGTAGAGATCGTATCCTATGGCTTCCATATGGCCGTGCTGCTCCGCTCCCAGCAGGTTTCCGGCTCCGCGGATCTCCAGATCCCGCATGGCGATCTTGATGCCGGAGCCCAGCTCCGTAAATTCCCGGATGGCGGCCAGCCTCTTTTCCGCCTCCTCCTTCAGGAGCTTATTCCTCTTATACATCAGGAAGGCATAGGCCGTCCGGCCGCTGCGGCCCACCCGTCCCCGCAGCTGATACAGCTGGGAAAGGCCGAACCGGTCCGCGTCATGGATGATGATGGTATTGACGTTGGAAATATCCAGGCCGGTCTCGATGATGGTGGTGGAGACCAGCACGTCGATCTCTCCGCCGATGAAATCCAGCATGATCTTTTCCAGCTTCCGCTCCTGCATCTGCCCGTGGGCGTAGACCACCGTGGCATCCGGCACCAGGGCCGCGATCTTGGCCGTCAGATCCTCAATGTCCTTGACCCGATTATAGACATAGTAAACCTGGCCGCCTCTGGCCCGCTCTCTCTCGATGGCTTCCCGCACCATCTCTTCATTGTACTCCATCACATAAGTCTGGATGGGCACCCGGTCCAAAGGAGGCTCCTCCAATACGCTCATATCCCGGATCCCCACCAGGCTCATATGGAGGGTCCGGGGGATCGGCGTCGCCGTCAAGGTCAGCACATCCACATTTTCCCGCAGCTTCTTGATCTTTTCCTTATGGGCCACGCCGAATCGCTGCTCCTCGTCGATGATGAGAAGGCCCAGGTCCTTGAACTTCACATCGTCCGACAGGACCCTGTGGGTGCCGATGACAATATCCACCAGCCCCTTTTTCAGATCCTCCAGCGTAGCCTTCTGCTGGGCCGCGCTCCGAAATCTGGACATCAGCTCCACCCTCACCGGGAAGTTCATCATCCTCTGGGTGAAGGTATTATAGTGCTGCTGGGCCAGGATCGTGGTGGGCACCAGATAGACCACCTGCTTATTCTCCTGCACAGCCTTGAAGGCCGCCCGTATGGCGATCTCCGTCTTTCCGTATCCCACATCTCCGCAGATGAGCCGGTCCATGATCTTCCGGCTCTCCATGTCGCGCTTGGTGGCTTCGATGGCCTCCTCCTGGTCCTCGGTGGCCTCATAGGGAAACAGCTCCTCAAACTCCTTCTGCCATACCGTATCCGGCCCGTACTGGTAGCCCTCCGTCCGCTGCCGGACCGCGTAAAGCTGTACCAGGTCCTTGGCGATCTCCCGGACCGCTCCCTTGGCTCTGGCCTTGGTGCGTCCCCACTCCTGGCCTCCCAGCTTATTGAGCCTGGGCGCCTTGGCCTCTGCCCCGGCATATTTCTGGATCATATCCATCTGGGTCACAGGCAGGTACAAACAGCCGTTTCCGGCATACTCGATCTTGATGTAATCCTTGACGATCTTATCTACTTCGATCTTTTCAATGCCCCGGTAGATGCCCAGCCCATGGTTTTCATGGACCACATAATCTCCCACCGAAAGCTCGGAAAAGCTCTGGATCTTCTTGCCCTCATAGGACGTCCGCTTCCGTTTCCGCTTCTTTTCCGTCCCGAACATGTCGCTCTCGGGGATCACCACGAATTTGATCATGGGATATTCAAAGCCTCTGTGGAGGCTTCCGTATAAGACGCAGACTTCTCCCGGCAGGATCTCTTTATCCTCTTCTTCCGTATAGTAGGCCCGGAGTCCGTATTCTTCCCGCAGATCCCCCGCCAGCCTGGCTCCCCTCGTCCTGGAGGCACACAGCAGCGCCACCCGGTAGTTTTCCCGTTTCCACCGCTTCAGGTCGCTTATGAGGATCTCAAAGCTGTTCTTATAGGAGCTGCCGTTCTTGACCGTCATGCTGTAGCGCTTTTTGACGGGAAAGGCCTTCTGCTCCAGGGCTGAGAACAATACGCTGCGGGGCCGCAGCATGGCCGCGGCCGTTTCCCTGGAAGAGTACAGGATGTCGGTCTGGCCCGGGAGCAGATAGCCCTTCTCCAGTCTCTGGGACATGCTCTCCCGGAATTCCGCCTCGATGACCTCCGCCCTCTCCTGGATCCTGGCAGGTTCATCCAAAAAGACCGGCACATCTTCCCCGAAATAGTCCAGAAAAGAGACGGTCTCCGGGCAGAAATAGCGGACGCAGCTCTCCAGCGCCCCCAGAAAGCACCCTTCCGAAAGCTCTTCCCGCATCTCTTCCACCACAGTTTCCAGCCTGTGGGCCTCTTCCAGCCTGCCCTGGCTCAGGAGCGTTTTTTTCTGGAGCTCCTTTTCCTCCCGGAGCCTCTCGCTCCCCTCCCGGATCCTCTCCGGAGACAGCACCAGCTCTCTGGCCGGATAGATGCGCAGATGATCCACCCTCTCGATGGACCGCTGGCTCTCCGCGTCAAAAAAACGGATGGAATCGATCTCATCTCCCCACAGCTCGATCCGCACCGGGTTCTCCTCCGTCAGGGGAAAGATGTCCAGGATCCCGCCCCGGACGCAGAACTGGCCGCCCTGCTCCACCTGGCCGCATCGCTCGTAGCCCAGGCAGACCAGCCGGTCATTAAACTCCTCCAGAGAAAGCTCCTGCCCGTCCTCCAGGGAGATCACGCTCTCCTCCAGAGCGGACAGCGGCATCAGATGGTCCATGCAGCCGTCCACCGTGGTGATGACGGTCCCCCGCTTCTCCTCCAGGAGCTGCTTCAGCACCGTCAGCCGGTTCCTGGTCAAAAGCGTCCCCTGGATGTCCGCGCTGTAAAACAGAAGGTCCCTGGCCGGATACAGGAACACCTCCCGGTCAAAGGTTTTATAATCGTCATAAATATCCCTGGCCCTGGCATCGCTGTAGGTGACCACCAGCTTCAGAGGAAAATCCCTGCCCAGCTCCGCCATCTCATGGACCTTCTGGGAATCCGTGCCGCCGCTGACAGAAACAGGACCTCTGCTCCTGCAAAGGTCCTCCTTTGTATCCTTATACTCGATAAGCTCCGGAAGCGGACTGCGAAATGAAGCCGCCATCTGATCACTCCTGTTCTTTCTTTTTTCCATTGAACCGGTTCATGGCCGCCGCCATTTCCCCGCCTGCTATCATGACTGCCGCCTCCGCCGCCTGGGATATGCCTTCCCGGATGAGAGGAAGCTCCTCCGCCGGAAAACGGCCCAGCACATAATCCGCCAGATCCATCCTGGGCGGCTTATTGCCTACGCCGACGCGGATCCTGGCAAAGGCATCGGTCCCCAGCCTGGCGATGATGTTCTTCATGCCGTTGTGGCCGCCGGCGCTGCCCTTCTCCCGGATCCGGAGCCGTCCCACATCCAGGTTGATGTCGTCATAGATCACCAGGAGCTGCGACGGCGGAAGCTTATAATAATCCATCACTTCCCGTATGCTCTCCCCGCTCAGGTTCATATATGTCTGGGGCTTCACCAGGACCACTTTCTGTCCTTCTATGGTTCCTTTTCCCACCAGAGCTCTGTGCTTCTTCGTATCCACGGAGATCCTGTACCGGTCCGCCAGCTCATCCAGCGCGCCGAATCCCACATTGTGACGGGTCCCCGCGTAATTGAGGCCGGGATTTCCAAGTCCTGCGATCACATACATATCTGATTTCTCCTGTCTTTTTCCCGCCCCCGCGGTTGCCGCGGCCGCAGGCTTTGTCATAACACTATGGCCATGATAATATATGCCGGAAAAAAAATCAACTGTTTGCCGTCCATGAACGGGATCCCGGCGCGCGGCACCCCCGGGCGGCCCGCAGGATCCTCCGCCTCAGCCGCGGCCCGTTTCGTTCCGCAGGTTCCCTCGGAGCAGCAAAAAGCGGCGGAGCCTTCCGCCGCTTTTTGCTGCTCTATTCTTCCTCTGCTTCCAGCAGAGTGGACTCATACTTATCCAGGATGATATTCTGGATCTTGTCCCTGGTCTCCGAATTGATGGGATGGGCGATATCCCTGTACTCCCCGTCGGCGGCTTTCCGGCTGGGCATGGCGATGAACATTCCCTTCTCCCCCTCGATCACCTTGATGTCGTGAACAACGAATTCATTATCCAGAGTGATGGAGACGATCGCCTTCATCTTTCCCTCCTTGGATACCTTTCTAACCCTCACGTCTGTAATCTGCATCTTACACAGTCCCCTTCCTTTGTCTTTTCCTCAAGTCTTATAGAACGAATCTCTCGTTCTTCTCGATCACGATCCTGATATTATCGGGCTCCCCGATATAGGTCATGTTGGCCCGGATCGTATCCCTGCTCTCCACGATGCAGTTTTCGATCCTGGTATTGTCCCCGATATAGACATCATTTAAGATGATGGAATTTTTGATCACGCAGTTGTTTCCGATGTACGCCTTCTTGAACAGGATGGAATTTTCCACCTCTCCGTTGATGATGCAGCCGCTGGATACCAGGCTGTTTCGGACCTTGGCCCCCACATTGTACTTGGCCGGCGGATTGTCGTCCACCTTGGAGTAGATGTCCGGATATGTCTTAAAGAAGTAATCCCTCACTTCCGGCTTCAGGAATTCCATATTGGTCTTATAATAAGCGCTGACGCTGGCGATGTTGCACCAGTAGGACTCCAGCTTGTAGGCGTAGATCCGCTTCATATTCTTATACCGGATCAGGATGTCCTGCACGAAATCATACCGGTCCTCCTCGGCGCACTTCTCGATCAGCTCGATCAGCTGGCGGCGGCGGATCACATAGATGCCGCAGGATACGGTATGGGAAGTGGCCACCATGGGCTTCTCGTCAAAATCCGTGACACGGCCGTCCTCATTGGTCTTCACCAGACCGAAGCGGCTCACGTCGGAATCCTCCGGCATATCCTTGCAGACGATGGTGATGTCCGCCTGCTTGGCGATATGGTATTCCAGCACCTTATTGTAATCCAGCTTATAGATGCCGTCGCCGGAAGCGATGACCACATAGGGCTCATGACTGCTCTTTAAGTAGTTGAGGTTCTGCCAGAGGGCGTCAGCCGTCCCTCTGTACCAGTTGCTGTTGCTGGCGGTCAGCGTGGGAGTGAACACATAGAGGCCTCCCTGCTTCCTGCCGAAATCCCACCACTTGGAGGAGCTCAGATGCTCGTTGAGGGAGGTGGAATTGTACTGGGTAAAGACCGCCACCTTCTTGATATGGGAATTGGTCATATTGCTCAGCGCAAAGTCGATGGCCCTGTAGCTGCCCGCAACAGGCATAGCGGCCACTGCCCGCTTTTCTGACAACTCTCTCATCCTCTTATTGTTCCCGCCTGCCAGAATGATACCTATTGCTCTCACTTTATGCCACCTGCCTTTATAATATAATCTCCGCTCTCCAATATGCCGCCGGGATAGTCTTCCGGCTCTGTCACGCCGGAGATGGCTGTGTTCCTTCCCACAGAGACCCCGTCGGGCACATAGGAATCTTCTCCTATGGTCACCAGATCGAATGCGTATACCTTGGGATTCAGCTTGCTGGGCGCAAACTCCCCTACGCCCAGATGGACGCCGGCGCCCACCTCCACGTTATCCGCGATGATGGCCTTGTCCACTACGGTGCCGTCTCCGATCACCACGCCGGACATCAGGATGGAATCCCGGACCACCGCGCCCTTTCCGATCTTCACGCCGACGCCGATGACGGAGTTATAGACCTCTCCGTATATCTCGGCCCCCTCGGCGATGATGCTCCTCTCCACCACCGAATCCGCGGAAATATACTGGGGCGGAAGGATGTCGCTCTTGGTATAGATCTTCCAGAATTCCTCGTAGAGATTGAACACGGGGATGATGTCCACCAGCTCCATATTGGCTTCCCAATAAGAGCCCAGGGTCCCTACATCCTTCCAGTATCCATTGTACTCATAGGCAAAGATCCGGTCTCCCCTGCTGTGGCAGTAGGGGATCACATGCTTGCCGAAATCGCAGCCCGGTTCGTCCGACATCTTGATAAGAGCGTCCTTCAGCACATTCCAGCTGAAGATATAGATGCCCATGGACGCCAGATTGCTCCGGGGATGGGCCGGCTTCTCCTCAAACTCGGTGATCCTGTTGTTTTCATCGGTGATGACCACTCCGAACCGGCTGGCCTCCTCGATGGGCACGGGCAGGGCAGCAATGGTGATATCCGCATTGTTTGCCTTATGGTAATCCAGCATTACCTCATAGTCCATCTTATAGATGTGATCGCCCGACAGGATCAGCACATATTCCGGATTGTAGGATTCCATGTACTGAAGGTTCTGATAGATCGCATTGGCGGTACCGGTATACCACTCACTGCTCTTGCTCTTCTCATAGGGCGGGAGGATCGTCACCCCTCCCACGTTCCTGTCCAGATCCCACGGGATACCGATCCCGATGTGGGAATTCAGCCGGAGCGGCTGATACTGGGTCAATACGCCGACTGTATCAATACCTGAATTGATACAGTTGCTCAAGGGGAAATCGATGATCCGGTACTTTCCCCCGAAAGCTGTCGCCGGCTTTGCCACGTTCGCTGTCAGGACTCCCAGCCTGCTGCCCTGACCGCCGGCCAGCAGCATTGCAATCATTTCTTTCTTAACCACGCTATCACCTCTTGCTGTTCGTTATATTTGTATACTAGTGTATCATACTTTTTGGAATAAGTGAACAATTATTTTATAATTATAGCCTAAATTTTATGCAATTTATAGAATCTTATCTTTTGAAACTGTCTGTCCGGTATGCTATAATATAGTATATTTTACTTTCTGTCTATTTTACCCCATAGAAAGGATTCTTTATGAAATTTATCCATGCCGCAGACATCCATCTGGGCTGCCAGCCTGACCGGGGCTTCCCCTGGTCCAGAGAACGTTCTTTTGATATCCTGGCCGCCTTCCGTGATCTGATCAACGCCTGTAAGAAAGAGCAGCCGGACCTGCTCCTGATCGCAGGCGATCTGTTTCACCGGCAGCCGACTCCCGCCGAGCTGAAGGAAGCGGATGCGCTGTTTTCCAATATCCCTTCCGTCCCGGTGGTGATGATCGCCGGAAACCACGACTGTGTCCGGAACGGTTCCTCCCTGGAGCAGTTTTCCTGGTCCCCCAACGTCCATTTTCTGTCGGGACGGGAGCTGTCCTCGGTCTCATTTCCCCAGGCCGGCACCGTGGTCCACGGCTTCAGCTATCATACCAGGGAGATCCCGGAGCCACGCTATGACGGGCTGACCGCCCCGGAAGACGGCCGGTTCCATATCCTGCTGGCCCACGGCGGAGACTCCTCCCATATTCCCATCGACCGGAAGAAGCTGGGCGCCTCCGGATTTTCCTACATCGCCCTGGGCCACATCCACAAGCCGGAGCTGGATCCGGAAAACCGTCTGGCCTTCTCCGGCTCCCTGTCTCCCATCGACATGACGGAAACGGGGAACCACGGCTATATCGTGGGAGAGCTGACCGGCAAAGGTCCCGGCGCCCTCCGCCTCCGGTTCGTGCCCCTGCCTTCCCGCAGCTACATCCCCTGCCGGGTCAAGGTCACGGAGCGGACCACCAACCAATCCCTGTTCCGGACCATCGGAAAGTTCATGGAGCAGTACGGGCCGTCCAATATCTACAAGCTGACCCTGACCGGAAAACGGGATCCCGACATCTCCTTCGACCAGGAATACCTGCGCACCGCCGGCCGTATCATCTCCTATCAGGACGAGACGGTCCCCGCCTATGAGATCGGCGAGCTCTTAAAGGCTCACCGCCATGACCTGATCGGCAGATACATGGAAGCCTTCCTGGAAGACGGTTCCGAGGAGGATCTCACGGATCCTGTCCGGAAAATGGCCTTTTACTACGGCCTGGACGCGCTGCTTGCCAATTTTGACTCAGAAACAGGAGAGGTAAAATGATATTTAAAAACATCCATATTTCCGGTTTCGGAAAATACACCCACGAAGACATCTCCTTTTCCGAAGGGATCAATGTGATCTACGGCGACAACGGATCCGGCAAGACCACCCTCCACGCCTTCTTAAAAAGCGTACTGTTCGGAATGGAGCGGGGCCGGGGAAAGGCGGCCAAGGGCGACGCCTATTCCCACTATCTGCCCTGGGACGGCCAGTCCGTCTACGGCGGTTCCCTGACTCTGGAGACGGAGGAGGGAGAGTTCCTGGTGGAACGATGCCTGGATTCCCGGAAGCGCTCCGTCACAGTCCGCCGGGCCGCCAGCGGACAGGTGGTGGGCAGCAGCCAGGAGGACGTAGACAAGCTCCTCCACCGCCTGACGGAGGAGGCTTACCGCAATACCATCAGCATCGAGCAGCTGAAGGCGGCCACCGACAGCTCCCTCAGCGCCGGACTCAAGAACCATCTGTCCAGCCTGTCCCTGTCGGGCACCTCCACCCTGGACGTATCCTCCACCATGGCTTCCCTGAAGGAAAAGAAGAAGGAGCTGCGGGCCAGTCTCGACAAGGAAGCCTCCGCCCGGTACCAGGCAGTCTTCCAGGAGATCTGCGAGATGGAGGACCGGCTCAAGGATCTGGGCAGCAAGCCGGAACAGCTGGAGCAGAAGATCTCCGGCCTCAAGGAAAAGCTGGAGGCGGAAGCCGCCCGGCAGGAGACCCTGGAAGCCCTGAACAAGGAAAAGGAATCGGCTCTGGCCTCCCACAGCATGTCCCGGATCCGGGACACCGACATCTATCAGGAACGGCTCCGGGACGCCTTCGACGCCCACCGGCTGGCTTCCAAAGAGACGCAGCTCCATGAGAAGCGTGCCTTGCGCATCCGGGATCTGGTGTCCGGCACCCTGGCTTTTTTGATCTTCCTGCTGCTGGGACTGGGCACTCTGTTCTATGAACAGCTTCCCTTTTCGTCCACCCCTTTTCCGCTGCCTCTGATCCCCTTTGTGATCTTCTTCTTCGCGGCCGCCGCCCTCTCGTTCCTGGTCACGGTCATCCTATTCGTCCGTTCCAGAAAAGATGATTCGGATTCGGAGGCCATGGCCCTGGAGACGGAACAGTTTCTGAAAACGGAGTTTCAGACCCACCTGGGCTCCCAGGAGGTCAGCGAGGAAAATCAAAAGGCCCTCCTGGAAAAGCTGTCCGGTTATCTGTCCCTCCGCAAGGAGGCCGAGAAAGCCAAGAACGACCTGGCCATCTCCCTGAAGACCACGGTGTCCCTCCAGAAAGAGCTGCAGGCAGCCCAGGAGGAAATGTCCGTCTGCCAGAAGGAGGCCTGGGAATTCGAGCAGGCCGTCAGCCGCCTTTCCGACCTGGAAGACCAGAAGACCCAGCTGGGACAGGCCGTAAAGCAAAACCAGCAGATCGAGGAGAAGCTGAAAGCCCTGACCCTGGCGGAGGAGACCATCTCCCGGCTCTCGGCCCAGATCCACGAGGCCTACAGCCCCATCCTCGGCAAACGGGTCTCCCAGATCCTCTGCTCCATCACCGACGGAGTTTACGACCGGCTCTACATAGACGAAGATCTCTCCATCACATTGCGGCGGGACGGCCGCAGCATCCCTCTGGAATCCCTGAGCCGCGGGACCATCGAGCAGGTCTATCTGGCTTTGCGGCTCAGCGCCGTGGAGATCCTGTATCCGGATGCCAGCTTCCCGATCCTGCTGGACGATACCTTCGCCTACTACGATGACACCCGCCTCCACAACACCTTAAAATGGCTGGCGGAAAACTATCCCGGCCAGGTGCTCCTCTTCACCTGCCACAAGAGGGAAGCCGCCTTCCTGTCCCGTCTGGGCGTGCAGTATCACCTGGTGGCTCTCAGCTGATCAGGCTTTTCGGGAATATAACGTCAAAAAAGGATGTCCTTTCTCGGACATCCTTTTCTTTCGTAAAAACCGGGCCTTACGGCTGCTTTCGGAATTCCCCGCTGCGGTACCTGGCCAGGAACCGGTTGATGCGGCCTGTGGGATTCAAAAGCTGGTTGATGGACACGTCGTGATTCATGTAGTCGATCAGCATGGCGATATACTTGCTCATATCCACGTCGATGTAATAAGGCTTCGACAGAAGCTCCGGCGTCTGATAGACCAGATTGGTGGTCAGCATGCGGTCGATGAGGCCGTTCTGATAATATTCGTCAAACTTCTGGAGACCGCCGGTGAACAGACCGAACGTGGCGCACACGAAGACCTTCCTGGCCTTGCGCCGCTTCAGCTCCTTGGCCACCTCCAGCATACTGTCTCCGGAGGAGATCATATCGTCGATGATGATCACGTCTTTCCCCTCCACGGAGGCTCCCAGGAACTCATGGGCCACGATGGGATTGCGCCCGCCTACGATCCTGGTATAGTCCCGCCGCTTGTAGAACATACCCACGTCCAGTCCCAGCACGTTGGCGAAATAAATGGCTCTGCTCATGCCGCCCTCGTCGGGGCTGATGACCATCATGTGGTCGCTGTCCACCTGGAGCTCCGTCTCATGGAGCAGCAGATGCTTGATAAACTGGTAAATGGGCTGCACCGTCTCAAAGCCCTTCAGCGGGATGGCGTTCTGCACTCTGGGATCATGGGCATCGAAGGTGATGATATGATCCACGCCCATATGCACCAGCTCCTGAAGCGCCAGGGCACAGTCCAGGGACTCCCGGTCGCTGCGCTTATGCTGGCGGCTCTCATAGAGGAACGGCATGAACACCGTCATCCTCCTGGCCTTCCCTCCCACGGCGGCGATGATCCTCTTCAAATTCTGGAAATGATCGTCGGGGGACATATGATTGATCCGTCCGCACAGAGAATAGGTCAGACTGTAGTTGCAGACGTCCACCATGATATACAGGTCGTCTCCGCGGACCGATTTGTCGATGACGCCCTTGGCCTCCCCGGTGCCGAACCTGGGCACATGGCTCTCAATGATATAGCTGTCCTTCTCGTACTCCGAAAACAGCACGGAGGTCTTATGCTCATTCTGGCGCTCCTTCCGCCACTCTACCAGATAGGCATCCACCTTCCGTCCCAATTCCTGACAGCCGTCAATGGGTATCAATCCTAACGGGCCTACCGGTATGGTAGTCAAATCACGCTCATCCTGCATTCCTATCCCTCCTGTGTGATCCGGGGTCTTTTGTACCTTAAGAGGGTAGCATCCCTCCCCCGGAAAGTCAAGACTTTCTTTCTCCGATTTTCTTTTTAATGCGGATATCCTCGCCAAACAGCGGGATGATCTGATAGCTGCTGATGATCCTGGAGCAGAGCCGCTCCGAATAGCTGTTGCGCAGCTCGTTCATGGGCAGGTTCGTGGAAATGATGGTGGCCTTCCCCTTCAGTCCCCTGTCGTTGATGCAGTAGAAAAGCTCCGCGTTTTCCAGGCTGTTGTTCAGTTCCGTCCCCAGGTCGTCAATGATCAGAAGATCGCACTCCAGGATGCCCCTGTACCGGTCCTCTCCCTCTTCTCCTCCCCGGTCGAACCGCTTGTCCGAGATGATCTGGAACAGATCCAGGGCCGTCAGGTACAGGACCGCCTCTCCCTGGTCCAGCAGCTCCTTGGCGATGCAGTTGCTGAGGAACGTCTTCCCGGTGCCTGCCGGCCCCGTAAAGAGCAGGCTGCCCTTCCGCTCCCGGAACCGGGCCGCGTAGGAACGGCACTCCTCCACCACCGCCTTCATGTAGTCGTACTGGCTGATCTGTTTTTTCTCATTGACGATCAGCCCCTTGTCATAGTATGCCAGGCTGAGACGGGAAAAATTTTCCTTCTTTAAGATCTCCTCCAGATTGGACTGGCCATACAGGATCCGGATCTCCGCCTGCCGGAAGCAGCGGCACTTCCTGCCGTCCACATATCCGGTATCCCTGCACTCCGGACATATATAGTCCGGCTCCATATAATCCGGAGGAAACCCTCCCATGGAAAACAGCGCTTCCCGCTCCTCTCTCAGCTCCCGGATCCGCTGGCGGCATCTGGCTTCTCCGTCCCGGTCCCCGTCCAGGAGCTTCCTGGCGCGCTCCACAGACGCGGCACTGATCTCCCGGTCAAACCGCTCCATCTGGGGCAGCGCCCTGTACACCTGCGCGATCCTGGCCTCCTGCCTGTGCCTGCTGTCCCGCTGACGCTTCTGGTATACCCGCATCAGCGCGTCATACTGGGAATTATTCAGTGCCACTCTGGTCTCTTCCTCCTCCTGTCATCAAAAACCGTTGATCTGCTTCACCAGTTCGTCATAATCGTAGTCTCTCTGAGGGAAATTATGGAACCGGTTGGGCTTTTTCTCCGCGGACGTTTTCTCGGAAGGCTTCCTGTCCTCCCGGCGCTTTTCCTCTATGCGGGCCACATCCGCCTTCTCCCGGACGCCGGCCTTTTTCCACTCTCTTAAGATCTTGTCGGCATAGGCGAAGCTGGGCTTGTGGATATTCCGGATGGTCCTGTCGCAGGCCTCCAGCACCACATCTGCCGGAAGTCTGTAATCCCGGAACCATCTGTCGATCATGTCCCGCTCTGCCGGAGCCGGACTCCTGCCGGTGATCCCAAAGGCCCGCAGCACGGCATAGACATTCCGGCCGCCGCCGGATGTCTCCTCCTTGGCCTGCTCCACCGTCATGATCCCATGCTCATGCCAGGCCAACGCCACCTTCTCCATATACCGTATGCTCTTATTGCCCTCGGACACGCAGTATTCCACCAGATACTCCAAAAGCTCCGCCGGCATGCCCAGATTTCCGTAGAGGTTGGCCAGTATGTCCGCATCCTGGGGCGTCAGCACCGTCTTGGTATACCGGCCGGCCACATATAAGATCTGGGCGAAGTCCTCATCCGACTGGAGCGCCCGCAGATCCGCTCCGGCCCTCTGTCCGCTCCCGGCCTCTGTCTGAGGAGGCGCCGCCTCCCCGGGATCCAGAAGCCCGATGCCCTTCAAAGTGCCGTCCGCCTCCCGGTCCAGACGGAGCAGGCCCATCCGTTCCCAGTATTTCAATGCGTAAAGTACATTTTTCTCCGTATCGCAAAGCCCCTCCGCCATAGCGGAAACTGAGATATTCCTCCCTGCTCCCGCCTGTCTCAGCAAAAACAGATATACCTTGACAAATTCTCCGCTGGCATCCGGCAGGAACTTGTCGATGAACTGATTGGGCACCAGAGTCGCAGAGATCTTGCTCTGGTCCTTCACATACAGCCCTGCCATATCCTCACCTCTCTCGTTCCTTTATTATAACATACCCCTTTTTAAAAGAGAACCTGTTTTTAAAGGGCTCCTCCCGGACTGTGGATTTTGTGGATACTGTGGATAACCCTCGACAAAATTCTCTCTCCTTCCCCTGATTGTCGAATTTAAGGGATAGTTATAAAAGTATCAATATGAAGTTGTCCACAAAAATATCCACATGCTTGTCTACAAAAATTGTTGATAAGTATGTGGATATTGTGGATAACTACAGGCCCAACAGGTTTTCCCCAATCTTTACAACGTCTCCGGCGCCCATAGTTATCAACAATTCACCGGGGACAAGATTTTCCAGCAGAAAATTTTCTATTTCATCAAAGGATTCAAAATAATGGGCTTTCTTCCCCAGCTTCTCGATTTCGACGGCAAGATCCGCGGAACTGATCCCCAGATCATCAGTCTCCCTGGCCGGATAGATCTTGGCCAGCACCACCTCGTCCGCCAGGGAAAGGGCCTGGGCAAACTCGGCCATCAGGGCCTTCGTCCTGGTATAGGTGTGGGGCTGGAACACGCACCAGATCTTTTTCTTATGGAGCTTTTCCGCCGCCAGCAGCGTGGCCCGGATCTCGTCGGGATGATGGGCGTAGTCGTCGATGACCGTGACGCCCCCCAGATCTCCCTTAAACTCAAAGCGCCGCTCTGTCCCTGTGTAGCCGTCCAGTCCCTCCACGATGGCCTCGCCGGGCACCTTCAGCGCCTCCGCCACCGCCGCGGCCGCCAGGGCGTTGGCGATATTGTGCTCTCCCGGCACCTCCAGATCCAGATGGGCCAGAAACTCTCCCCTCCGCAGGATGTCGAAGGAGCCGTATCCCCGTTCATCGTAGCGGATATCCACCGCCCGGTAATCGGCCTCCTCGTCGGACAGGGAAAAGGTCACCATGGGACAGGCGATATCCGCCATCAGCTCCCGATAGTCCGGAATGTCCGCGTTGATGATCAGGAGTCCCCTCTCCGGGAGCAGCTTCGCAAAAGTATGGAAGGAACTGCGGATGTCCTCCAGATCCTTGAAGAAATCCAGATGGTCCTCCCGAATATTCAAGATCACCTCGATGGTGGGAAAAAAGGAGTGATAGCTGTTGGTATACTCACACGCCTCCGTCACGAAGCAGCCGGAATGGCCGATCCGGATATTCCCCCCGATGCTGTGGAGGATGCCGCCGACGGAGATGGTGGGGTCCGCATCCGCGGCCAGCAGGATCTCCGTCACCATGGATGTGGTGGTGGTCTTTCCATGGGTGCCGGCGATGGCTACCGCCTCCTCATAATTCTTCATCATCTGCCCCAGAAGCTCCGCCCTGGACAGCATGGGCAGGCCTCTGCGCACTGCCTCCTGATACTCCGGGTTGTCCGGATGGATCGCGGCCGTATACACCACTACATCCACATCGTCCCCGATGTTGGAAGCCCTCTGCCCGCGGAAGATCACGGCGCCGTCATCCTCCAGATGATCCGTCAGGGCACTGGGAGACGCGTCGGAGCCACTCACCTTGAAACCCTTGGCCAAAAGCACCTCGGCCAGACCGCTCATGCTGATCCCGCCGATCCCTATAAAATGAACCGCTATGGGGTTCTGAAAATCGATTTGATACATACCGGAAACCTTCCTTTTATATTTTCATCCAGTATAACACAAAAGACAGTATTCTCCAATACTGTCTTTCGTACAGCCCCTATGCGGCGCTGCTTCTGAATATCACTTTTTTATATCTGTCCAGGGCCAGGAGCAGGACATTTCCCAGGCCGCCCACGGCCAGCACTTCCCCGATCCCCACGGTCAGCATCATCCAGGGGATCGCATCCGGATACCCGTATCCATACCGGAGCACCCAGGGCACGATCAGCGTATTGGCTGCGATGGGCGGGATACACACCAGATACTTGTGCTTCCTGAGGCCGTATGACGCCACTGCGCCGATGAGGGTGGCCAGGCTTCCCAACACCACGTCCAGCACCACGCTTCCGGCCAGGCTGTTGGCCAAAAGACAGCCGATAAAGACGCCCGGGATGGCCGCCGGCGTGAAATAGGGCAGGACTGTAAGGGCCTCCGAGATCCGGAACTGGATGGGTCCGAAAGCAATGGGGGACACCACCAGGGTCAGAGCCACATAGACTGCCGCGATCATGGCGCCCTGCACAAGAAACAGTGTGGTCTTGGAAGATAGTTGCTTCTTTTTCATGATTCAGTTCTCCTTTAGTTTTGTTTTACGAGTGGAAGGTCTCGAACACTCGGCACATTTTACGGCGGTGACCGCCGGCAGGTCTCTCCAGACCTTATTTTTACTCTATGGGAAACTTCGTTCCCATGGCATAAAACACTCCGCGATACCGCGGGACCTGCAACGTGTGATAGTATAACACGGGGGAAAACGAAAATCAAGGATTTCCTATCCCCATTCCACCATCATCCGCAGCTCATCCACCACCTGTCCGCTGGTCTTTCCGCTTTCCTCGATGGTAATGTCGGCATACTTTTCATAGAGCGGCACCCGTTCCTGATACAGATCCCGCAGGGTCATGCCCTCCCTCAGAGCCACGCCCCGGTCCTTCAGGTTTCCCAGGCGCCGCTCCAGATCCTCACAGCTGATCTTCAGATACACCACGGTGCTGATCTCCTTCAGATGCTCCATGGCGGAGGGCCCGTATATGACGCTGCCCCCGGGCGCTATGACGGTCCGTTCCGTCTCGATCTCCCGGTTCACCTGCTCTTCAATGGCTAGGAAACCGGCAAGTCCCTCGTCCCGGATGATCTCCTTCAAGAGACGGCCCTCCTGCTCCTGGATCAAAAGGTCCGAATCCAGGAACCGGTACCCCAGCCGCTTGGCCAGGAGCACGCCCACCGTGCTCTTGCCGGAAGCAGGCATCCCGATCAGAGTGATATTTCTCCATTCAAACCGCATAAACTCTCTCCTATCCCTGGAGCACCATCATCAGCGACGGCACAAACTGCTTCTTCCTGGACACGACGCCTGCCAGAGGCACCGCCTGATCCACCGCCCGGCAGCCGGGGAAGGCCTGCTCCAGGATCTGGACTCCGCCGGCGCTGTCGCAGAGGACCTCCGTGGACTCGTCCAGAATACTGGTCAGCATGAAAAACAGCATATCCACATTGTGCTTGCTGCGCATGACCTCCAGAAAAGGCACCATCCTCTTTTTCAGCTCCTCCAGCTCCTCTGTATCCATGGAGCTGATCTGGGAGATCCCCACACGGGTCCCTTCCATATCAAAGACCTTGTAATCCTGATAGAAGATCTCCTCCTCGGATTTCTGCCGCAGCTGGCTGCCCGCGGCGAACATCTCCCTGGCCAGCTGCTTCGTATTGATCCCGGCGATCTGAGCCAGGCTCTCCGCCGCCTGCTTGTCCACTTCCGTACAGGTGGGAGAGCGGTAGAGGAGCGTATCGGAGATGATGGCGCTGCACAGAAGGCCCGCCACCTCCGGACAGATCTGGGCGCCCTCCTCCCGGTACATCTGGTAAATGATCGTCGCCGTGCAGCCCAGCGGCTGGTTCCGGAAAAACACGGGAGAAATGGTCTCCAGGCTTCCCAGACGGTGATGGTCGATGATCTCCAGGATCTCGGCGCTCTCGATGCCCTCCACAGCCTGGGCCCGCTCATTGTGGTCCACCAGGATCACCTGCTTGCGCTTCATGCCCAGCAGGTTCCGCCTGGAGATCATGCCCTTGTAATGGCCGTCCTTGTCCAGGATCGGGAAATCCCGGAACCGCTTGCTGGCCATGATGTCCTTGATGTCGTCGGTATAATCCTCAATATCGAAGGTAACGATATTCTTTGTCCTCATGAAAAAGCTGATGGGCATGCTCTGATTGATGAGTCTGGATGCCGTGTATGTATCAAAGGGAGTGGCGATCACCGTGCAGTGATGCTCCTCCGCCAGCTTCTTGATGGTCATGGACACCGGCGCCCCGTCGCAGACCACGATGCAGCCGGCGTTCATCTCGATGGCGCACAGCTGGGACTCATACCGGTTCCCCAGGATCACCAGATCGTGCTCTTCGATATAGGACTCCATCAAGTCCGGATTGGCCGCCGCCACCAGCACCTTGCCCCTGTCAAAATAGTCGTTTTCATTTCCGACCACGACAGTCCCGTCCAGCGTCTCCTTGATATTCACATACTGAGTACAGGCAGCCGAAAGGATGGCGCTGTCATAGACGTTCATATAGGAATTGGCGATGTCGCCGATGGTGATGAGTCCTTCCAGCCTGCTGTCCTTGGTGACGGGCAGGGTCACGACTCCCAGATCCTTCATCAGGCTCCAGGCCTCCTTCAGGGAAATGTTGGAGCGCACTCCCTTTGTCTTGCGGATCTCGATATCCTTGATCTGGGTCCGCACATCCTCCCGCAGCTCCGGCATCGGCACATGGAATTTTTCCAGCACATACTGGGTCTCCGGGTTCACCGCCCCGGCCCGGCAGGGAATATGCTCTCTGCCCGTCACCGCCTGCTTGAGCCTGGCGTAGGCGATGGCAGAACAAATGGAATCCGTATCCGGATTCTTATGGCCGATGACAATGATCCTCTGGCCTGTTTCCTCAATCATGGACTTCCTCCCTCCACGGCAGGACACCTGCCGATAATTCACGCATTATTTATGGTTTATTCATATTTTGTTCACAACTGGTTGTTATGCTATTTATACAAAAACAAGAGAAATAAATAAGGTTTTTCGTCAAAATGCATATAGATTTTTCATAATTTTCCCGGAGCCCTGCTCCGGGAACTCCTCGTTTTAGAGGATTTTTCCTGGATTTTACAGCAGGATCACCAATTCTATACCCGCCCCCTAAGGGCACATAAGCGGAGGACGATCTGCCCTCCGCTTTTTTTACTCTATAGGCTCCCCGCCAGGCAAAACGCTCTGCCGGGATACACCTCCGCGCGAAAGGAACTCATGGCCGGAGGCAGCCGCGCCCGGCGCGAGAGTCCCGCTTACGGAGTTCCTTTTATTCTTGTTCACCGGAGCTTTCGGAAGCCTGTGACGACTCCGCGGCTTCAGACGACTCTGCCTCTGTCTCACCGGCAGCCTCTGTCTCCGTGCCGGAGCCTTCCTCTCCATCGGTATACTCTACCATATCATTCAAAAGCCCGGACATGTCCTGGATCACCAGAGAAGTGCTGGAATAGTCCGGCTTGGCCGCCTGGACCTTCAGATACTGGTTGCGGATCGTAAAACCGATCCCGGTGCCCACTCCCGCGATCACCAGTACCAGGATCAGGATAGCGACAACCCTTCCCAGCTTACGCTTCCTGCGCTCCTTCTCCACCAGTTCCTTCCGCTTCGCCTTCAGCTCTTTATACTTATCTACCTTTTCCTGACTCATCTTGACGGTTCCTTTCTAACAGCTTCCGGCAGAAAGCCGGTTCTCCGTTATCATAGCATAAAATCCCGGATTGTTCAAGGGCTTCCTGCCCTTCTCCGTCAGCCGTCAATGACCAGCTTCGCCGCCCCGTAGATACCGGCGTCGTTGCCCAGAGTGGCCAGCGCCAGCTGGGCATTCCCCTTGATCAGCGTGATCATAGGCTCAAAATGCTTCTTGACCAGATCCAGGAGATACTCTCCCGCCTTGGCCACGCCTCCTCCGATGACGAAGATCTCCGGATCCGCCACCTGAGAAATATAGGAAAGCGCCCTGGCCAGATACTTCATGCAGTAATCCGCCACCTGGGACGCCAGACTGTCGCCCGCTTTGGCCGCGTCGAAAACATCCTTGGCCGTCACCTGTTCCAGATTCCGCAGGACCGACGGCGTATCCTGTTCTCTCATAAACCGTCTGGCAATGCGGACGATCCCGGTGGCCGACGCGATCTGCTCCAGACAGCCATAGTTCCCGCAGTTGCAGGCTTCCGGCTCCGGCCATTCCCAATCCATGACCATGTGGCCCACTTCGCCGCCCATGCCATGGCTTCCCGGCACGATATGGCCGTCTATGATGACGCCTCCTCCGACTCCTGTCCCCAGCGTGATGGCCACCACGTCCCGGTGGCCTTTGCCGCCGCCCTGCCACATCTCGCCCAGGGCCGCCACATTGGCATCGTTTCCGCCCTTCACCGGGATCCCGCCCAAAAGCTCCGAAAGCTCCTTCACCGGATTCCAGTCCTTGATGCCGATATTGACGATGACCTCCACATATCCCGACGGCAGGATGGGGCCGGGGACCCCGATGCCGGCGCCCGCCAGCTCCTCCATGGGGATCCCTTCCTCTTCCATGGCCGCCCTGATGGACGCGGCAATATCCGGCGTCACATGCTTTCCGCCGTCTTCCTTGCGGGTAGGAATCTCCCACTTGCGGATCAAAAAGCCTTCTTCCTTAAAAAGCCCGATCTTGGCCGTAGTTCCTCCCAGGTCAACTCCTGCATAAATCTCTGCCATTTCAAACTCCTCCGTTTCCCGCCGCGGACCTGCCGCGGTTTCCTAACTTTTATTTTACCTGATACGGGAAGATTTTCAAGTAGAAATCCGCCGCCGCGGCCGCTTCTTCCGCCGCGCGGTCTTTCAGGAGGTTTTTGTCCTATGGGATCCTCCGCCTGCGGCAGGCTTCTGAGCGCCGGCGGAAACCGCTCAGAAACGGACGGCGCAAGGCGGAGACCGCGCGGCCCGGCGTACCGCCGCAGTACATTCTATGAGGTGAAAAAGGATCCCGCCAAAGCGGGATCCTCCGTCCGGAAAGACTGCTTTCACCTCTCCGGTCTTATCTTACTGCTCCAGATATTTCTTTAAAACCTCCACTTTGTCCAGGCGCTCCCAGGAAAGATCCAGATCGGTGCGCCCGAAATGCCCGTAAGCCGCGGTCTGCCTGTAGACCGGCTTCCTCAGATCCAGCATCTTGATGATGCCGGCGGGACGCAGGTCGAAGTTCTCGCGGACGATCTCCACCAGCCTGGAATCCGGCAGCTTCCCGGTGCCGAAGGTATCCACCATCACAGATGTGGGACGGGCGACTCCGATGGCGTAGGAGAGCTGGATCTCGCACTTGTCGGCCAGTCCGGCCGCCACCAGGTTCTTCGCCACATAGCGGGCCGCGTAAGAAGCGGACCTGTCCACTTTGGTGCAGTCCTTTCCGGAAAAAGCGCCGCCGCCGTGTCTCGCGTACCCGCCGTAGCTGTCCACGATGATCTTCCGGCCTGTCAGGCCGCTGTCGCCGTGGGGGCCTCCGATCACGAACCGGCCCGTGGGATTGATAAAGATCTTGGTGTTTTCATCCACCAGATGAGCGGGAAGGACCGGATCCAGCACATACTTCTTCACGTCCTCATGGATCTGCTCCTGGCTCACATCGGGATCATGCTGGGTGGAGAGCACCACCGCATCCAGATGGACCGGTTTCCCATCCTCATCGTACTCTACCGTCACCTGGCTCTTGCCGTCGGGACGCAGATACTTAAGCGTTCCGTCCTTCCGGACCTGGGCCAGCTTTCTCACCAGCTTATGGGCCAGGGCGATGGGGTAAGGCATATATTCCTCCGTCTCATTGGTGGCGTATCCGAACATCATCCCCTGGTCTCCGGCGCCGATGGCGTCGATCTCTTCATCGGACATCTGGTTTTCCTTGGCCTCCAGGGCCTTGTCCACGCCCATGGCGATATCCGGGGACTGCTCGTCGATGGCCGTCAGCACCGCGCAGGTATTGCCGTCAAATCCATACTCGGATTTGTCATATCCGATCTCCAGGATGGTATCCCGGACGATCCTCTGGATGTCCACATATGCCTTTGTGGTGATCTCGCCCATGACCATCACAAACCCCGTGTTGCAGCAGGTCTCACAGGCCACGCGGCTCATGGGGTCCTGCTCCAGCAGGGCGTCTAAGATGGCGTCGGAAATGGCGTCGCACAGCTTATCCGGATGTCCTTCTGTCACCGATTCCGAGGTAAACAGGTATTTCTCCATAAATCTTCCTTCCTCTCCGGCTCTCACAGAGCCTGCATATAACGCGCATCCTCCGGACGGCAGAGCCTCTGCCCGCGGATGCGCCTGTCCAAAAGTACTTGCCTGCCAGGATCCCGCAAAACCCGGGCGCCCCCGCCTGTATCCGCGGGGAAACCTGTCTCCTGTCCGGCAAAAGGGGCTTCCGTACTGATGCAGCGCGGTTCCCCCGTCGCGATTTGTCTCACGGGAACGCAGTTTCCCATGATAAAAAAGGATCCTGCCATGCAGGATCCTCCGCCTGCGGCGGGTCGCATAGGCGACAATATTCCTTTCCGCCGCAGTGCGATCCTGCGGAGCATTTTGTTTAATAGGGAACGAAGTTTCCTATTAAAGAACAAAGAGTTCCGCTTGCGGAACTCTCGCGCCGAGCGCGGTCGCTTTAGTTTCCGCTTCGCGCGAGTGTGCATCCCGCGGAACGTTTCATTTAATGGGAAACAAAGTTTCCTATTAAATGAAAAGAGTCCGCCATAAGCGGACTCGATACATGCACATCAAATCCTCTTATTGTTCGATCGCTCGCTCAGGTTGGCACCTTCCGCTAAGGGGGTTGCCGTGGCTTCACAGGTCCTCTGTACCTCCACCACTCTGAATAAGGGAATTACGGACTCTATAAAATTGTATACTGCCCTATTAAGATAGCGCAATTTTTCTTCGATGTCAAGTCATGCCGGAAAATTCTCATACTGCTTCCAGCTTCAGCCTCTGAATGTCCTTCTCATCCTCCGCCTGGAAAATACAGGCTCCAAGACTCCGCAGCTTTTCATCAAACCTCTCATACCCCCGCAGGATATACTTGGTCTCGTCCACCACCGTATGGCCGTCGGCCGCCAGTCCTGCCAGCACCAAAGCCGCGCCTGCCCGGAGATCCGGAGCGCTCACATCGGCCCCCATCAGACGGCCCACGCCGTTGATGACAGCCACATTGCCCTCCACCTTGATCTGGGCTCCCATCCTGGCCAGCTCATCCACATATTTGAACCGGTTCTCAAAGATGCTCTCCGTCACCATGCTGGTCCCCTCCGCCAGAGAAAGGGCCACTGAGATCTGCGGCTGCATATCCGTAGGAAAACCAGGATACGGAAGCGTCTTCACATTGGTATACCGCAGCCTGGATTTACAGACTACCCGCACCGCGTCGTCGAACTCCACCACCTCGCAGCCCATCTCCATCAGCTTGGCTGAGATGGCCTCCAGATGTCTGGGGATCACGTTTTTGACCGTCACGTCCCCCTTCGTCACCGCGGCGGCAAACATAAAAGTACCTGCCTCGATCTGATCGGGGATGATGGAATAAACAGTACCATGGAGCTTCGGCACGCCCTTGATGCGGATCACGTCCGTACCTGCTCCCTTGATATTGGCGCCCATGCTGTTGAGCATGTTGGCCACGTCCACCACATGGGGCTCCTTGGCCGCGTTTTCCAGGATGGTGCTGCCCTCGGCCAGCGCCGCCGCCAGCATGATATTGATGGTGGCTCCCACCGATACTACGTCCAGATAAATATGACCGCCATGGAGGAAAGCGGCCTCCGCCACCACCATGCCGTGCTCGATCTCCGTCCTGGCTCCCAGACTGCGGAATCCCTTCAGATGCTGGTCGATGGGACGGCTCCCGATGTTGCAGCCGCCGGGCAGGGAAACCTCCGCCTTCCGGTATTTGCCCAAAAGAGCGCCCAGCAGATAATAAGAGGCGCGGATCCTCTTGATAAAATCACCGTTCACCCGGATGGTGTGTATCCCGGATCCGTTGATCCTCACCGTATGCTCATCCAGCCGGTATACCGAGGCTCCGATCTCCTCGATGGCCTCCAGCAGGACGTTGATGTCCCGTACATCCGGCAGGTTCTCCACCGTCACATCCTCGTCGGCCATGATCGCAGCCGCCAAAATACCAAGAGCCGCGTTCTTAGCGCCTCCTATCACCACATCCCCAACCAGGGGGATGCCTCCCTTGATCACATATTGCATGATGACACCTCATCTATATCACGATTTCTATACAGCCGAAACTCTGCTGTCCTATATTCTTAATCTGCACCGCTGTCTTTTGGTTATTATACCAATTTCTTTCTTGTTTGTAAAATCTTTTTTGCTCCGCGGGAAACTCCGCTCCCGCGAAAGCGGATCCGCGCCGGGATCCCCAGATAAGGACTGCCCCGGGCAGTACGCCCGGAGCAGTCTTTCTCCCCGCCGTCCGGGGCTTTTATCCTGCGGTCCAGCTGACAAATGGATCGTTATAGGTGCCATAATAGGTCTCCGCATCCTCCTCGGACATCAGATATGTGCTGCCCGTCAGAGGATCGTAGATCACCAGATTCGTATATACATCATATCCCACTATCAGTTCCGCCTTATTTCCCTCTGTCACAGCCAGCACCGGATACCCCTGATGCACATAGTACAGGATCTGATTGAGGATACAGCCCTGCAGGTCCACGGCCCGGCCGGAAAACGCCTCATCCAGGATCTCATAGGCCGTCTTTCCCGCCGCCAGCTGGCCTCCCACATCCAGGGAGATCCCCTCCTGGCCCAGCATGGACGTCAGGCAGGCCTGGAGGCTTTCCTCCTGGGTTGCCGCCGTGACCGGAGCTTTCAGCTCCACGCTGGCCTCCGGCGCCCGGTTGGCCCTGGTCCAGACATAACCGCCCGCGCTGTCCACCACCACGCCCATCTGGTCATATACGGCCCAGATGGCATCCGCCGCCGAATCATAGGCGCCGGCCAGCCGCCCGCAGGCATACGCATAGTAGTGACCGTCCTCCTGTTCCTGATCGGCCGTGGAGATCAGCGTCAGCTCCCGGCTCTCTCCGTTCTCCGCCTCCTTGGGCGTCGTGATGCTGAGGACTTTGCCTTCATTTTCCGAGGAAGCCAGATCCAGATAGTAGACCGTCTTCTTCTTATCCGACTCCCGGCTGGCCACTACGGACTCTTCCTCCTCCTGGATCTGGTTCTGTATCAGAGCGTCCTCCGATACCGCCACCCAGGAGCCGTCCGCTTCCTTGGCCTCCCGGCTGATCCGGACTTTTCCGTCCTCCACCTGGATGCTCTCGATGTAGCAGCCTGCCGGCTGATAAGTGGTCTGCACCTGCTGGTCTCTTCCCACGATCTCCAGGGCGTACATGGGATACTTCACCGTCAGGCTCCCACGCTCGATGTCGCTCTCCCTGGCTTTTCCATATATGAAGTCTCCGTCGATGAAGCCCAGAGCGCGGATGGTCTCTCCCTCCTGCGCCCGGATCTCAAAGGTGGTCCCGTCATCCATATAGAAGACCTGGATGGTCTTCCCGCCGTACAGGTCATCCTCCAGCTGCCAGGCCACGGCGCTGGAATCCTCACTGACCACCAGGGAATCATTTTTCAGGCCGCTCACCACTTCCACATACTCTTCTCCGGAGAAATCAATGGCATAAATGCTGTCTCCGTACATAAGATAAAACAGCTCGTTATCCCCCACGCAGGAGAGGGTCCCGATCTCCCGCTCCAGCACCTGGTAGGGCTTGTCGGAAGGGATAAAAAAGATCTCCCGGATGGCGTTTTCCTGGCGGGTATACCGGTAAAAGGCCAGTCCCGTCTCTCCCTCGTGGTTTCCGCGGTTCATATATCCGTATACGGTAAAAGATACGTCTCCGCTCTCCTTCACATCGATGATCCGGAATCTGTGCTGGTCATAGAGCGTACGGACTCCGTCGTCGTTCTTTTCCTTGAAGGAATACAGTCTGGAGGCTTCATTTTCCGCCTGGTTATAGCTCCAGAGCTCTCCGTCCGCTACAAAGACCGTATAGTCCCCGGCGCTCCTGAGCTCCACCGGCAAATGGCCGGGGCTTAAGATCCCCAGCTCGATGCGGCCGTCCTGCACCGTCGCGTCCGAAGGCTCAAATACCTGATCCATGGTCCTCTCATAGGCGATGAGCCACAGCTTGCCGTCCACATACCGGACGCTGAAAAACTCCTTCACATGGTAGGACTCCATCTGTCCGGAATCCCCCTCCGCCGTCACGGAATAAGACAGCGTCAGGGATGTCACCATCTGGTTGATCTCCTGGATATCCACCTGGACGTCTCCCGACCGCTGCGGAGCCAGGCTCCCCCAGGTCACATGGTCATAGCTGGACTTGATGTCCGCGTATCCGAGGGAACTGTTGTCCGCATCGGAGCTGCTCTCCAGCTGGGCCAAGAGCTCCTGGGAGTTTTCTCCCGCGAGGGCCAGATCGCTCAGACTCCTGGCAAACGCCACCTGCTCCGCCAGATGGGTGTCTCTGTAAAAACGGATCCTGGTGTAATAGTAAATGCTGTCCCTGGCATCCGTCTGGATATCCAGCACCAGCACATACTCCTGTCCCTGCTGCAGGAGGTCCTGGAGCTGGAGCTGGCCGTCCGACCAGCTGCCGTTTCCGGACAGATCTTCACAGACGCCCTCCTCCACCAGCTGCTCCCCATCCAGGCTCCTGACCTGGTAGGACACCGACTGGATCTCGTTTCCGTACGCCGTGACATGGAACGGAACGAGCCTGCTGTCCGGAATGGGCGTGATGGTGTCCCGCATATAGGGAATATCCATGGGTTTCACATATCCATGAAGCGTATTCACCCGGCTTCCCTCAAATTCCATGGTGACCGTGGGGAGACTGGCGCTCTCCATCACCGCGTAGGCCACCTCCGGCTGTTTGCGGCGGGTCAGGAACAGAACCGCGGCGATGGCGGCCACAAACACCAGGATCAGTATGAGCAAATGGCGGAATATCTTCTTCATGGGTACACTCCCTTATTTATCAGATCTTACAGCCATGACAGGCCATGACTATATTCTAAGTTCAAACACGACAAAGCTCAATGAATTTTTTCTTAACTTTTTCTTTAGAGCCAATATTTCCTGCGCATTCCCCTGCGCCGTACCCGCCTTCTGCATATCTCGTGATAGAGAAGGACCTCGATGGCAGCCTTCAGCCATTCCGCCTCCGTCTCTCCCGTCCCTTCCTCCAGCTCCTTTTCATAGATCTGGCTGCAGAGCCTCCGCAGGCTGACCCGGTCGGGATACTCGTCATACAGGAAGCTGCCTTCATAATCAATGGTATCGCACAGATCATTTATGCTGTTCTGGATCCGCCTCATCCGCTCCGGATACATGGTCTGGAAATATTCCATATCCCGGCTGGTCTCCCGGTTCATATCGCCGCAGGGACCGTCCTGACCCGCGGCCATGGCCCGCATCCAGGAAACCGGCTGACGGCTGACATCCCGCCGGAACGGACGTCCCCCATAGTAATCCCACATGAAATCTCCGTATCGCTCTGCCATCTGACTGCCACCTTATTTCCATAATCGATATAATACAGCGTATGCGCGCCGGCCTCAGATGGTTCCTCTCAATAATCCTCCCGGATAATGGGGCAGCCCAGCCGGAACACCGTCTCCCCGGCAGCCTCATCCCAGGATACCGCCAGATTCAGGTTCACCTGTCCCTCCGGCAGCTGTCTGACCGGACCTGCTCCTTCTCCATAGGCGTAAATGGTATAGAGCTGCTCCTCCTCCACGGCCGCCACCCGGCGGGCCCCCATCCTGTCCAGCAGAGCCTCTGCCACGATCTCCTGCTCTTCTCTGGTGAGGAGACCGGAAAAGCTTCCCGTAAGCTCCAGACATACCGTCCCGGAGATCCCCATCCCGGCAGCCGCCTCTCCCAGCCGGTCCTGCAGCTCCAGGGCCTTTTCCGCCTCTTCTCCCTCCAAAAAGACCTGCGCCTTCAGATAATTTTCCTGGCTGACGGCTCCGTCCTCCTGCTCCTCCTCCGTATAATAGGAAAATTCCAGCCCCGTCTCCTCACAGGACAGGCGCATCACGCTCTCCTTCCGGCTGTCCTCGCGGGTGATGACGGGCCCGGCGGCTCCCTGCTCCGCCCAGCCCTCATACAGCTTTCTCAAAAACTCCTCCTTCTCCGTGAGCATATGATACTCGCTGTCCAGATGGCTTTCCAGGCTCAGACGGCAGGAAAGCTGGTCAAAATTGGCATTTTCAAAGACGGATACCACCGTCTCCCTTCCATCCCGGCGCCTCACCCCCGCCGCGAAGACTGTCAGGGCCGCCGCCGCGCTCACGGCCGCCGCCAGAAAGACTGCCAGCAGCTTCTTCTTCCCTTTCATAAACATCCCCCTTTTCCAATATTTTCTATAATAGGAGCGTTTCCAAAACAGGGGAATTTATGCAAAAAAAGAAGCGCCCTCCGGCGCTTCTTCCAAAGCCTCTTACTCCATGGTGTAAGGCATGAGTGCAAGATGTCTTGCTCTCTTGATGGCAACCGTCAGAGCGCGCTGATGCTTCGCGCAGTTGCCGGTGATCCTCCTGGGAAGGATCTTGCCTCTCTCGGATACGTATCTCTTTAACTTTGCAACGTCCTTGTAATCAATGACACCGTTTTTATCTCCGCAGAATACGCAGACCTTCTTCCTCCTGCGTCCGCCTCTCCTCTTCATAGGAGCATCTGCCCTGTCGCCTTTTGTATAAGCCATGATGAAATCCTCCTTATTCCGAATCTTGTCTAATTAAACGGGAGACCCTCGTCCTCTACTCCGTCGGGAATGTTCATAAATCCGTCATCCACCGCGTCGGACGGATGAGGCCTGGACTCCTGACGGTAAGCGCCGCCGCCCATGCCCTGGGATGCGTTCTTGCTCTCCGCGAACTCCTGATCCTCCACGATCACGTCGGTGGTATAGACCTTCTGCCCGTCCCGGTTTGTATAGCTGCCGGTCTGGATCCTGCCGGTCAGCGCGATCTTCGTCCCCTGATGCAGGTACTTCTCGGCAAACTCCGCGCTCCTGCCGAAAGCTACGCAGGAAATGAAATCGGCGCTCTGGTCGTTTCCGTCTCCGCCGCTCCTGGAAAATCTCCGGTCCACCGCAAGGGTGTATCTGGCAACTGCCGTACCGCTCTGGGAGTAACGGATGTCCGGTTCTCTGGTCAGTCTTCCCATGAGTATGACTTTATTCATGTGATCCCCTCTTTTCCCTGATTACACGTCCTGTCTTACGCACAAATATCTGATCACAGGCTCCATGATACGCACATGGCTCTCTACCTCATTGGGGCAGTTGGAATCAGACTCAAACTGGATGAAGTAGTAAAATCCTTCTCTCATCTTCTGGATCTCGTAAGCAAGTCTCTTCTTGCCCCACTCATCCACATTTGTGATGGTGCCGCCGAAACGGGTGATATAAGATTTAGCCTTCTCCAAAGCGGCTGCTCTCTCTTCCTCCTCCAGCTTCGCACTCAGCACAAGTGCCAATTCATACTTGTTCATGCTGTTTTCCTCCTTCTGGTCTCTGGCCCCCTGACTGACAGGGAGCAAGGAATTGGTTCAATACTGTCACGGGTAACTATTCTATCATGTTTTCCGCAAGTTTGCAAGCCTTTTCTTTCCCATAAGAGCCCGGCTGTTCATTCCTCTCCGCCCGGGCGCAGACCCCGGCAGTTCTTCTCCACCAGTTTGCGGGGCACCATGATCAGATGGCCGCAGCCCAGGCATTTCAGCTTGAAGTCCATCCCCACCCGGATGATCTTCCACTCGCTGCTCCCGCAGGGATGCGGTTTCTTCAGTTTTACGATGTCGCCTACCTGAAATTCCAAAACGCCCTCCTTTTCTATGGCTCCAAAAACATCTTCAGGGTCTCTCCGATGGCGCCGCCGATCACCAGGTCCGCCCGGCTGTCCATGGGAGTCGCGCCTTTATTGATCAGCACCAGCTTATGGCCCCGGTAGTAATCCACCAGCCCCGCCGCCGGATATACCGTCAGCGAAGTCCCTCCGATGATCAGCACGTCGGCTCCGCTTATGAAGGAAATGGCCCTCTGCATGGTCCCGTAGTCCAGCCCCTCCTCATAGAGCACCACATCCGGCTTGACGATGCCTCCGCACTGACAGAGGGGGATCCCCTCGGAGTTTAAAATATGGTCCGCGTCATAAAACTTCCCGCATCTGGTGCAGTAATTGCGGTGGACAGACCCGTGGAGCTCCAGCACGGTCCTGCTCCCGGCCATCTGATGGAGGCCGTCGATGTTCTGCGTGATGACGGCCCGCAGCTTCCCCTCCTCCTCCAGCCTAGCCAGCGCCAGGTGGGCCGCGTTGGGCTTAGCATCCTTACAGATCATCTTATTTTTATAGAACCGGAAGAACTCTCCCGTATGACGCTCGTAAAAAGTATGGCTCAAAATGGTCTCCGGCGGGTAATCGTACTGCTGGCGGTAGAGCCCGTCCACGCTGCGGAAATCCGGGATCCCGCTCTCCGTAGATACGCCCGCGCCTCCGAAAAACACGATGTTCCCGCTGTCCTCCACCCATTGCTTCAACTTCTGCTTTCCGTCCATGACTGCCCTCCGTTTCTCTTATACGATCTCGTTGAGGAAGGCTGCCCGGCAGCCTTCTGTCTCCGGCATCCCCTCCGGGGCCGGTCCCCCCGCCGCCAGCCAAGAGAAAAGCTCCGCTTCCGTGCAGGAAGGGATCCCCTCCAGGGACGCCGCCGAAAGCTCCCGTTCTCCGCCCCAGCGAAAGACCTGGTTATTGGCCTCCAGCAGAGGATCCGACAATCGGAACTCCACTGCCTCCTCCTGCTCTCCGAACAGCTCCAGAAAAGCGGGGATATTGACGGCCCGTCCCATGATGACGGGTTTCTTTCCCTCCATGGGGAAGGCCGCTCCGTTTACCGGGACAGGCTCCTTTCTGCCTGTCCGCGCGAAGTACCGCTCCGCCGCTCCGAGCACCGCCTCTTTGTCCTGCGGCAGGCAGAGGATCTCCCGGATCTCCGTTTCCTCCTCCCCCCAATAGGGGATGAGCCCCCGCAGCTTTCCCGCCTCCTCCAGCATCAGCAGGCCGCCTCCCTCGCTGGCCAGCTCCGCCAGCAGCGTCCTGTAATACCCGGCGTCTCTCTCCGCATAGAGATCCGACAAAAACGGAAGCACGGCTCCCGAAAACTCCGTCAGCCGGGATATATCTTCCTCCGCGGCCGTCCGCGCCAGAAGCCTCTCCCCGGCCGCCGGATCTTCGGGACCGCTCCCGGCAAGCGGGAGCTTTCCTGTATGCATCTCATAAAAATACCGGAATCCGAAAGGCCTATAGATGGCCTCGCTGGCCGGCATCAGGAACACAAAGGGCATCCCCCGCTTCCTCATATCCTCCAGGCTGGCCGCCAGGAGACTCTTCATCATCCCTCTGTGGCGGTATTCCGGCCTGGTGGCCACGGCGATCACATACCGGCTCTCCGTCAAGCGGCCCTTTACCCGCAGCCGGTAGGGATTCAGCTCCAGCATGGAGACCAGCCGGTCTCCGTCGAAGATCCCATAGCACTCGTTGTCCGCCGCCTTCCATCTGTCATAATAATCCAGGAATTCCCCGGAATCTTCTGTAAAGATCTCTTCCCACAGAGCCCTGCACGCGGCCTTCTCCCGCTGCGAAAGCCTCCTGGGTCTCCAGTCTCCCACGCTTTAACGCTCCCTTATCTGATATTTTCTGGCAAAACCGATGGGGTTGTAGGACTGCTTCGCCTTCCGGAGTCCCGGAAGTCCCACGTCGTCTTCCCGGTTCACCAGGGTCACAGTGGGGAACTCATGGACCAGGAACTGCTGATTGATAAAGGCATACATGCCCCGGATCTCAGGATTCGCCTTTTCGATATGGATGATGGCCATATCCTCCGCCTGATTATAGCTGCCCATGGTGAAAGCTTCCATCTGCCCGTCCACATAGACGCCTCCCATGCGGACGCCCAGATCCTGGCACTGGTTCAGGATGCTGTGGATCCCCTCCACTTCCGGATCCAGAGTCCCCTCCACCTGAGTGCCCTTCTTCTCTCTCCACCTGTCCAGGAACCTCCACATATCCTGCTTGTCCTTACAGCTCAAGGTCCTGTACTCATACCGTCCCTCGTATTCCTTCATAAAGGCGTTGACGTGGTTCTTCTTCTTGTGGTATTTCTTTCCGGCCAAGGTCCGGAGGGACTCTCCGTCATAGAGGTAGTCCGCCGCGTCGGGCTGCTCCTCCACCTCAAACTCCTCCGGATCCAGCTTCAGGATCCCCACGGCCTCCTCGTCGGCCAGATAGATCTTCAGCTTTTTCCCCAGCACCTCATTGAAATACTGCTTCACGTCGAAAAAATAATAAGGAAGATCCTCCTCCGCGCAGAGGGGCAGCGCCGCGAAGGGCTCTCCGTTCACCACCATCTTCCATTCCACCGCCTTCTCATCGCACACGCAGTATTCCACCTGATAATAATCCTTCCACAAAAAGCTGTCCAGGAATACGCTGTCGCAGGTCTTATTGGATCTCATGGCAAAATAACGGGGCAGGATCTTAGCATCCTCCGCCGTGATGGGTTTAAAATTCCATTTCATAACTGTACCTTTCTCTCCGAATCGACACGATGTCTGTATTTTGTCCGATGATATATAAAAGGCACCTTCGCAATAACGCAGTCATTACAAAAAGTGCCTTTTCTTCATTATATTATGGCATTTTTTTTCTGTCAAGGCGGACTTCCCTTTTTAAAATTTATAAAATTTTAAGATTATCCTGTGGTGTTTTTCCCTTTCATCCTGTAAGATAGGGTTGTATATCAATTTTATCTAAATTTTACATAAAAAAGAGGTAATGATCTTGAAAAACCGCCGGCTTACATACCCCAGGACCTTAAGCTGTATCCTGTCCGTCCTGGCCCCCATACTCTCCTATTATCTCCTGGAGGTCATCACCCATAACCCCTTCGAGATCCCGTTCCGGTTCCAGCTTTTGGGCTGGGTCTGCTGTTTTCTGATAAGCGGCCTTCTCTTTTTCCTGACGGGGCGCATGAACCTGTCCCTGATCCTGACGGCGCTGTTCACGGCACTGCTGGGCACTGCCAACTATTTCGTGCTGGCCTTCCGCGGCTCCCCGATCCTGCCATGGGATCTGGCCTCCGCCGGGACTGCCCTGTCCGTGGCCGACCACTTTACCTTCTCCGTCAGCCTGCGGCTGGGGCTGGTGCTGGCGGCCTATGTCCTGCTGATGCTTTTGTGCCTTCCGGTGCAGATCCGTCTCAAGGACCGGAAGGTCCTGCGTCTGTCCGGCCTGGGCTCCGTCATCGTCCTGGCGGCCGTATATGTCCTCTGCCTGCAGAATGAATCCATAGACGCTTGGCTGGACGTTTATGAAATGCCCTTCACCCAGGATTACGTCTATGAACAGAACGGCTTTTTTGTCAGCTTCTTAGTCAACACCAAATACATGAAGGTGGAAACTCCCGACGGATATTCTCCGGAGGAGGCCGACCGGATCCTGGCCGGAGAACAGGACTCCGGCCTTTCCCTCTCTGAAAACGACAGGACCCTGAACCGTGCCGACGGCTCCGGGACTTCCGGCACGGATGAGGATCAGGAACTGCCTAATATCATCGTCATCATGAACGAGGCCTTTTCCGATCTGTCCGTCATCGGAGATTTTCAGGCCTCCGAAGATTATATGCCCTATTTCCGTTCCCTGTATGGAGCGGAGGATACCATATCCGGCAGCCTGTACGTATCTGTCCTGGGAGGAAATACTGCCAATACGGAATTTGAATTTCTCACGGGAGACACCATGGCCTTCCTGCCCACAGGGAGCATACCGTACCAGCAGTTCCTCTCCGAAGAGCTTCCCGCCCTTCCTGAGATCCTGACACAGCAGGGATATACCGCCACCGGGATCCATCCCTATATCGCGGACGGCTGGAGGCGGAACGAAGTCTATCCCCTCCTGGGCTTTGAGGAAGCCTTCTTCCGGGACGACTTTGATGATCCGGACAAGCTGAGGGGATATATCACGGACGAAGCCGCCTTTGAAAAAGTCATCGAGACCTATGAGGAAAAGGACGGCGAGGGCCCCTTCTTTTCTTTCCTGGTGACCATGCAGAATCACGGAGGATATTCCCAGCAATGGGCGGATTTCCAGCGTACCGTCACCGTAGAGGGAATGGACGGACTGGATCTGACCCGTACCAACGCCTATCTGACCCTGATCAAAGAGACGGACCGGGCTTTTGAGGAGCTGATCTCTTATTTCGAGCAGACGGATGAAAAGACCATCATCCTGATGTTTGGAGACCATCAGCCCAATGTGGAGACCGCCTTCCTGGAACAGCTCTACGGCAAAGACTACGACAGTCTGACGGCAGAAGAGCTGTCGCAGCGTTACCGGACGCCCTTCGTCCTCTGGGCCAACTACGATATTGAGGAGGATGAAGACGTCCAGATCAGCGCCAATTATCTGAGCTGCCTGCTGATGGAAGCCGCCGGACTGGAGATGAGCTCCTATCAGGAATATTTGTGGGAGATGTACCAGGAGCTTCCTGTCATCACCGCCAATTTCGCCATAGATTCCGACGGCCGTTTCTACAGCGCCGACCAGTATGACCAGCTGGAAGAACTCCTGAACGGCTACGAGATCGTCCAGTATAACCATCTCTTCGATACTGAAAACAGGAAGGATGAAAATTACCTGGTCTCCCGGGATTCCAGGTAACGCCCCTCCCCACGCGGAACTTTCGCGGCGGACATGGCCTGCCGCCTGCGGCGGGATGCGGAGTGCCTGCGGCACTTGTTTGAAAACGAAGCTTCTCATAGACGCACAAAAATACCGGCCCCGTTTCGGGACCGGTATTTTTACTGCCGCCGGCGTTTTCCTACTGGGCCGGCGCCACGATCATATTGCTCTCCAAAAATTCCTGGACCTTGTCCTGTCTCAGGATGTCCTTCAGCATCTGTTCCGGATACGAAGACTTGAGGGTCTCCAGCGCGATCCCGCTGTCTTCCGCCAGACCGGCCAGCCGCTCCTCATACTCCGCTTCGGTCATATCCAGCTGCTCCGCTTCTACGATGGCCCGCAGAAGGATCTGTCCCCTGGCGTTGTCCTGGGAATACTGTCTGAGCTCTTCCTCCATCTCCTCCTGGGTCATCCCCATGGCCGACAGATAGGATTCCATATCCATGCCGTAAAGGCTTATACTGCTCTCCAGCTGATCCATCTGGGAATTATAAATGTAATCTATCAGTTCCTGGGAATCCTTCTTGAAGGTGGCGTTCTCCATGATCTGAGTCCAGGCTTCATTGAGCTGGTTGGTATTGGCCGTCTCGATCTTGGTGTTCTCCAGATCCTCCCTCACATACGCCCTGTACGCATCTACCGTACTGTACTGTCCGCTGGTGATACGCTGCACGAACGCATCGTTCAACTCCGACGGGATCTCCTCGCCCTGGACGTAATTGATGGTGACGGTAAACTCCACCGCTTTTCCGTTGAGGTCGGGATTGGTCTCGGAATAGTCCTCCGGGAAGTTCAGATCCAGGACCACCGTATCGCCGATGTTCCTGCCGATGAGTCCGTCCTCAAAGCCGGGAATAAACTGGCCGGAGCCGATGGTCAGGTTAAAATCCTCTCCGGAGCCCCCGTCAAAGGTCTCTCCATCCATCCTGCCCACGAAGTCGATATTGGCCACATCGCCCTCAGCCACGGTCCCCTCTGTGATCTCCTCATAGGCAGGCGCAGCATTTTCCACCTGGGACTGGAGCTCCTCCTCCACTTCCTCGTCGGTGACTTCCGTATCCTGGGCCGTCACCTGGATCTCCTTGTACTGGCCCAGCTCCACATATTCATTTATATCTCCCAGATCAAACGCGCTGACATAGTCGGAAGGCTCTGTTTCCTCTGCCGTCGTTTCACCGGTGCTTTCCGTTTCCGAAACAGCCGGGGTAGTGTCTCCCGCAGTCTCATCCTCTCCACCCTTTCCGCAGGCAGCCAGGGAAAACACCATGGCCGCTGCCAGCAGCGCCGCAGTCCATTTTTTCATCAAACTTACTTCCTTTCTCCTCTCTAAAAACTTCTTTTTGCTTCAACATTTTACCGCTTCCCGGCCATTATATCACGTCCTTTTCTAAAATTCAAATCATCCAAAAATGTTCCAAAAAAAAAGCTTGTATTTCCTGGAAATCCTGTTATAATGAAGGTGTGTTCACAGATTTAAAGTAATTCACATATTATTAGAGATTATGTTTACTCGATGGTCTGTAATAATATGTGAATTTTATTTTGTATGTGTGTTACACGAGCAACATGGAAATCTATATAAATGGAGGTACCTGACATGAACAACGGTACAGTGAAATGGTTTAACTCTGAAAAAGGCTATGGCTTCATCACCGGCGAAGACGGCGAGGATGTATTCGTACATTTCTCCGCCATCACAGGAGAGGGCTTCAAGACCCTGGATGAGGGCCAGTCCGTGACCTTCGACATCGTAGAGGGTCCCCGCGGCAAGCAGGCTGCCAACGTGGTAAAGCTGTAATTAAACCATACCGGAAAAGAGAGCGCCAGGCGCTCTCTTTTTTGGTGTCCAAAAACCTTTATCCTTCCAGCAGGCCGTCCTCCGGCCGGTAAACATCCCCGATCCGGATATAAGGGCAGCCGTATCTGCGGCAGTCTTCCAGGCAGCGGGCATTGTCCGCCAGGACAGACTCCACCGTACACCACCCATCGTCGATGCGCTTCTCGATCACGCCGGCATGTTTCTTGATGTCCGGAAAATGCTCCGGGATATACCGGCGGCTCATGACCAGGCAGTGAAAACGGATCTCTTTTAAAGCCTCTTCGTCAAAATCCTTCTTCCGGTCAAATGGCCCTCCACGATGAGGTTCTGGCCATTTTCCATGGCGGTCTTTATCATTTCCCGGACGATGGGCCGCAGATACGCTTCCAGCGCATCATCCTCTTCCGGCGTCAGCCACGCAGGGCGGCCCGGAAAAATTCAAAGATACTCTTCGTTCCTTCCTCCTGATAAAGGATCTCCCTGGCCAGCAGAGGCCGGTCTGTGATGATATTATCCACCTGGAGATGCTTCATCCTGTTTAACTCTCCCTCGGTATTGACCGTCCAGGCGTGGACCGCCTTGCCGCTTTCATGGGCGCTCTTCACCAGCGTATTGGTGATGAAATCTGAACGGATGCTGAAAAAGTCGATGTTGTCGTCTTCAAAATATCTGCCGTAAGCCATGGACAGGATATAGCCCGTGGGGATATCCGGATTTCTCTCCTTCACCTGTTTCAAATACTCGTAATTGGTGGAGCTCATGACCACCTGGCCCTCCATGCCGTACAGCTCCACCAGCTCCAGGGTCTTCTCCACCAGAGTCTCGCTGATCTTATTGTCCTTCAACTCGATGTTGAGGCCCGCCTTGCCCTTGCACAGCTCCAGCACCTCTTCCAGCGTAGGGATCTGAGTTCCCGCGTAGTCCTCGGAAAACCATCCTCCGAAATCCATGAGGAGAAGCTCGCCGTAAGTATATTCCCAGATCCTCCCTGTATCCCCGGTGATCCTCCGGAGACTGGAATCGTGATAGACCACCACGACTCCGTCCTTGGTCTCCTGGACGTCGATCTCCACATAGTCCGTCATCTCCTCGATGGCCTTCTCGATGGCCGGAAGCGTATTCTCCGGAGCTTCAAAGGAGCTGCCTCTGTGAGATGTGATCTTGGCCTCCGACGCGATGGAGCTGGCCCTGACGGTGCCGGCGTAAAAACTATCGTAGGCGAAAAAGGCGCCCGCCCCCGCCAGGCACAGGATGAGGAGCGCCGAAGTGCCCTTCCTGATGGCCGGAGACAGGATATAGCGATACCGCGGGATCTCCAGCCTATATTTCTGGTCCTGATACCGGTACAGGAGAAACGTCTGTATCCCCATATTCAGGCACAGGGATACGGCGGACATGAAGATCAGCATCCCCACTTCGATCCCCCGGCTGATGGTCAGCACCAGCGCCATTTCCGAAGAACGGTCGGCGATCACCAGGACCAGCAGCGCCGCCAGGACCTTTAAGACCACCTGTCCCACCTGGTAAAACACCCAGACAAAAGCGTTTGTCAGAAGCAAGAGGCCCATGGTGGGGAGCCAGTGGGCCCTGAAGATCCCGCGCCCCTTTCCGCACGCCTCTCTGAAGGGAATATCCCGCAGGGAAGCCGTCACCGGCACATAGAGATACAAAAGGGCCGCCGCCGACATGACGGCCAGAAGCACCCAGAATAAGATCTTCACCGGCAGGAAGCCGGAAACGGTCATGATGATATAATTCAGCGGGCGCGCGTGATCCAAAAGCGCCAGCATGAGCCAGCCGCCTGTCAGCAGATAGTAATTGACGTTCAGCAGGAGCACTCTGGCGTTTTTATGCTGAAACAGCTCCGCCAGGTTCTTAAAGCCAAAGATCAGCATCTTCATGGGCCCCAGCTTTTCCCCCGCGGCGCTGGCCTGATACACGGTATAGAGGGCGCTGATCTCCAGATTCAGGAAAAACAGACACAAAAAGAGCAGTCCGGCCAGGACCAGGACCGTCCAGGGGGAACAGAAAAAGCGCAGGGCGTTTCTGGCCGTCAGATAGCTGAAGCCTGCCTGCTTCAGGGCAAACTCCATGCCGTGAGCAGCCGCCTCGATGGTCACCAGGGCCGTAAAGACCCTGTATAAGATCTCAAATACCAGTGTGCTCCCTCTGTTTACCCGAAAAATCTCCCGGATCCCGCGCCAGATCTTCCTCATGTCCATCACTCCATATTACCGGTTATTTTCTCTGCTCATCTTGAAGGCTCGGCTGAGCTTAATGGGATTTCCGTACATCAACGTACCCATTCTGTAGATCCTGGCGCCGCCTACGGCGATGACCACGATGGACGCCGCCAAAATGACCAGTGAAAGCGCCACCTCCCAGGCCGCCACATTTCCCATGGCGACGCGCACGAACATGGCGTTGGGCGACGTGAAGGGGATGAAGGAGAACACTTTCATCAAGATCCCGTCGCTGTTGGTCATCTGGAACATGGTCACCAGGAAACTGACGATATAGATGAACATCAGCGGACCGGAAATACGGCTCACGTCCTCCGTCTTGGACACCAGGGCTCCCAGCACTCCGTAGCAGAAGGCGTAGAGGATATAGCCCAGCACGCCGAAGACCGCGAAGGATAAGAGCACCGTGCCCGGAATGTGGAATACGAAGTCCAGCATCCCGTTCCAGGCTCCCCGGTTGACCCCGTAGGAGGCCAGGGCCGCCGCCAGGATCACGCCCACCTGGAGGAAGCTGGCGGCCGTGCCTGCCAGCACCTTCCCGAAGATCAGGCTGTTGCTGGAGGTGCTGGTCACCAGGACCTCCATGGCCCGGCTGCTCTTCTCCTGGGCCACCGACACCGCAACGGAATTCCCATATATCAATATCATAAAATATAACACAAAAATCAGCAGATAGGTATATAAATAATTGCTGACGCTGTCTTTTCCCAGGACGATGGTCTCGGATTCCACCGGCGTCCCATAGACCTCATCCACCGTTCCGGCATCGATGCCCCTGGCAAAGAGCTCCGTTCTCCGGTAGAGCATGGACAAAAACGACTCAAACGTATCGCCCACCGAGTCTGTAAAGCTCCTGTTCTTCACATAGTATCTGTAGGAGGAAGGCCCTGTCACCACGAACCCGCATCTGGCCTCTTCCCCGGACTCCCGGCTCTGTCCATCCCCATCTTCCACAAAAGCGCGCAGCTCCTCCTCGGATCCTGCCTCCGCCACTCTAGCCCGGGGATACACCGCCTCCAGGGCCTCTGTGGTCACCTGTTCGCTCTCATCCCAGAGATAGATGGTCCCGTCGTAGGGGTTCCGGGCCGTCTCCATCGTCTCCGCCGTCTCCCCGCCTCCTGAAAACAGGCCCTGCAGGTTCAGGAAAGCAGGCAGGCTCAGCAGCACCACAAACAGCAGGGCGAAGCCCACGGTGATCCCCACATAAGATTTGCTCCTCACATATCCCAAAAACTCGTGTTTCCATACGATCCCAAACTGTCTCATGCCTCATCCCCCGCCTTCATCACAAAAATATCATTGAGAGAGGGCTCATAGCAGCCGGTCTGCTCCACATCGATGTCCGACGCGGCCAGCGCTTCCAGAAGCTTCTTTTTGGCGTCCTTACAGAGCCCCTCCAGTACCAGGTATCTTTTTTTGATCTGATCCACCTTCACGATGCCGCCGAAACCGGCTTCCATCCGGGCCGCCAGCTCTTCCGTCGTATAGTTGAGAGCCGACAAGGTCAGGCGGTTCCGGCCGTACTCCTTCTTAATGTCGGCCAGCTTCCCATCCAGGACGATCTCACCGTGGTTGATGATGACGATATTTTCACAGAACTCTTCCACATATCCCATCTGATGGCTGGAAAAGATCACCAGCCTGCCCAGTCCGATCTGTTCCCTGACCACATCCCTCAGGATCTGGGAGTTGACCGGATCCAGGCCGGAAAAGGGCTCATCCAGGATGATGATGTCCGGATCACAGATCAAGGTCTGAGCCAGCTGCACCTTCTGCTGATTCCCTTTAGACAGGGTCTCCAGCTTCCTCCCGGCATATTCGCCGATGCCCAGCCGTTCCAGCCAGGACATCCCGCTCTTCCTGGCCTCGCGGGCGCCCATTCCCCGCAGCTGCGCCAGGTATACCATCTGATCCAGCACCTTTTTCTGGGGATAAAGGCCCCTTTCCTCGGGGAGATAGCCGATCTTGTATTTTCTGGGCTCAAACTTCTTCCCATCCATCAGGACTTCTCCGGAATCGGCCCTGAACACATCCATCATCACCCGGATGGTCGTGGTCTTTCCGGCTCCGTTCCTTCCCAGGAGGCCCAGGGCCCTCCCGCTCTCCACCTGGAAGGAGATCCCGTGGAGGACCTCCTTCCCTCCGAAGCTTTTCCTCAAGCCTCTTGCTTCCAGTCTCATAGCTTTTCCTCTCTTATTTTAGATTTTTCCACAAGGATCTACGCGATGAAGAACCCGATCAGTCCTCCGATGAGCCCCCCGGCAAGACCGGCCACGATCATCAGCATGGCCGCGCCTCCCACCGCCGAGCCTATCCGCAGGCCCTTCCTGTCGTTTAACTGGCGGGCGCCGCTTCCTGCCGGGGCCCTATACAGGATATTCCGGCTCTCCACCGCGCAGACAAATTCCCATCCGGCTTCCTCCGCCTCATGGAGACTCTGGACCTGCCAGTCGTTGTTCTGGTCTTCCCAGTCCCTGCTGTCCCGGAAGGGCTGTCTCCCCTCCTGTTTCCGGCGCCGGTTCGTCAGATACCTGGTATCCATCATATAGATCTCCTCTTCCGGCTGGCTCTTCACAAAGATGAACCGAAAGACCTTCATGGAGACCAGCCGGTATCCGGCCCTGGCCTGCCGGGACAAATACTGCTCCAGCCCTCCGATGGTAACGATGAATTTCCTCTTGACCACCGTACCGGTCCGCCCATAGAGAGCCCTCCACTCCTCCAGGGACAGCTTAAGCTCCCGCTCATATTTTCTGCTCCAGGAAAAGAAGAGCAGGCTCAAAACGCAGCACAGGATCCCGTAGGCCATGGCAAATACGGAAAACCAGCCCTCCCCCAGCTCCTCCGGCAGATAGAAGCAGACGATCCCCAATGCCATCACGGCTATGGCCATCACCAGCAATACCTTGATCTTTCCCCAAAACATGTCCTTATACCGCTCGATGCGGCCGGAACGCTCCTCCGGGCTCCCGTAGAGTTCATTGGCCGCCCCCTCTTCCCAGGGCTTTGCCAGATAATAATTCATGCCCACGCTGTGGCAGACCATGCTCCAGCCCATCTCCTCCGCCATTTCCACAAACTGGGCTTTCTCCTGGATCTCTCTCCTGGAAGGGTTTTTGGCCAGGTCGAACCGCTCCACCTCGTAGACCGTCCGCACCGGTTCTCCCTTCTCAAAAATATACCGGCAGCCGGCCCACCGTATATCCTTAAGGAACCAGCCCTGCTCGGACATTTCCTCCAGCCACGCCCGCTCGGCCATGACGCTGGACATCCACTTGAACACTTTTTTTGTCTCAGTCATCTTCTTCCCCTCCTCTCAGGATCTCCAGCCCATTGGCCAGCTGGCAGCGGAGCCGCTCTGTCTCCAATTCCAGAAGCTCCCGCCCCACCTGGGTGATCCGGTATGTCTTTTTCCCGTTTTCCTGCGCCACCATGGCGATGAGCCCATCTTCCATAAGCCTCCCTGTCATCGTGTAGAGCGTTCCCGTACCAAGCCGGATCCTCCCCTCCGTCAGACTGCTGACGAACTGCATCACGGCGTACCCGTGGCGCGGTTCCGTCATGGCCAGAAGGGTATAGTAGGTGGTTTCCGTCATGGGCCTGTATTTTTTCAGCAAGGCCTCTGTCATCATCCCATCCCTCCTGTTCTGTCGTTCCTCGATATGTCGTATCTCGATATATCGTGTATCGATAGTGTAACACATAAAAAAGGATCCTGCAAGTAAAATTTCATTGTCCGGCGCCGTCTCCGTCAGACAGCGCGCCGGACAATAAGTCTTCCGCGAAGTTTCCCATCCGATAAAAAAGGCAGGCCCGTTACGGACCTGCCAGATATTTTACCGACTGCCGCCGCAGAAGCTTCGTCTCCATCACGACCCGCCTCGGTTTCGGCGCCTCTCCCCGCAGGAGCCGCACCAGCAGCCTGGCGCCCTCCCTCCCCATGGCGATGGTGGGACGGGAAAGGACTGTCACCGCCGGATCCGAATATCTGGCCGGCAGATGATCGTCGAACCCCACCAGGGAGATCTCCCTGCCCGGCTTCATCCCCCGCTCCAGAAGGGCCTTCATGCAGCCTATGCAGGTCAGGTTATTGATGGCCACTACGCCTGTGGGCCGGAGTCCTTCCGGCATATCCAAAAAAGACGTCATGGCCCTGTACCCTGTCTCCTCAAAGTGGGGACCGGGGACCAGGAGGAGGCTCTCCTCCGGCAGTCCGTAATCCCTTAAGGCCTGCCGGCAGCCGTCGATGCGCCGTCCCCCCAGGGAAACTCCCGGCATGCCGCCCACCAGTCCGATCCTCCTGTGTCCATTGCGGATCAGCTCCTCCGTCAGCAGATAGGCGCCCTCCTCATTGTCGATCTCCACGCTGTAGCCGTCGCTGTCTCTCCTGTAACCGTCGATCAGGACGAAGGGCTTTTTCCATTTCCCGTAGTCCATCGTATCCGGACTTCCCGGCACGGCCAGCATCCCGTCCGCCAGCTTGGAAAACCTTCTGTACAGCGTCTCGAAATCCCCGCCGGAAAAGCCCCTGGTGGAAAAGATCAGCACCGTATACCCCTGCTCCTTCAGATATTCCTCGGCGCCCTGGATCACCGCCCCGTTGAAATCATTGGTAAAATCCGGCACCACCATCATCACCGACTTGGTCTGTCCGGTCACCATGGAAACGGCCAGGCTGTTCTGCACATATCCCAGTTCCCGGACCGCCTCCCAGACCCGTTCCCTGGTCTCAGGCCTTACTTTATCCAGGCCGTTCAGGACCCTGGACACTGTGGAAATCGCCACTCCCGCCCGCTTCGCCACATCTTTGATGGTAATATCTTTTTGTTCTTTTCCCATATCCGCCCGTCCTCTCCGTCAATCTGCCGGATAATCATGAAACTTTCAGCTTATGATTGACCCTATGCACAATCTATGTTAGAATTATATGAGGAGAAAATAAAAACGTTTTTATTATTATAATATGGGAAGGAGATTTTTACAATGGCAAAACCTAAGATTCTCGTGGTAGGCAGCTTTGTCATGGACCAGATCGCGACGACAGAAGTATTCCCCAGAGAGGGACAGACTGTGCTGGGAGGCACATTCACCAAGGCCCCCGGCGGCAAGGGCGCCAATCAGGCCGTACAGATGGCCCGTCTGGGCGCCGATGTGACCATGGTGGGCAAGCTGGGCCGCGACGGCAACGGAGAAGATATGATCCGCACCTGTCAGGAGGCCGGCATCCATACCGAGTATGTCCTCTACGACGAGGAACTGCCCACCGGCTGCAGCGTCATCATCCTGGAGGAGGCTCCCGGCAAGCAGACGGTAAACCGCATCATCGTGCTTTCCGGCTCCAATATGAGCATCACTCCCGATGACATCGCGTTCCTGAAGGAAAAGATCGCCGACTACGATCTGGTAGTGCTCCAGCTGGAGATCCCCATGGAGATCAATGAGCTGGTCGCTGCCTACGCGTACGAAAAGGGCGTGCCGGTCATGCTCAATTCCGCTCCCAGCGCTCCCCTTTCCGACGAGCTCCTTTCCCACCTGACTTATATCTCCCCCAATGAGCATGAAGCCTATGATATGGTGGGGATCCGCATCAGCCACAGCGGCAAGGACGTGAACCTGGAGGAGGCCAAGGCCGCCACCGCCGCCCTGAAGGCCAAGGGCGTCAAGAATGTGCTCATCACCCTGGGCGAGTCCGGCGCCGTCCTGGATACGGAAAAGGACGGCTTCTTCTACAGCCCCTGCGTGGACGGCATCATGGCCGTGGACCCCACTGCCGCCGGAGATTCCTTTGTGGGAGCTCTCTCTGTGGGACTCTGCTGCGGATGGGGCTATGAAGAGACCCTCCGCTTCGCCAACCACACCGCCGGGCTGACGGTTTCCGCCATGGGAGCCATGCCTTCTCTTCCTACGCTGGAAAAGGTAGAGGCTTTCCTGAAGGAAAAGACCGGTTCTGCTCCTGATGTTTCCGTTTTAAAGTAAGGAGGCTTATATGGAATCCAAATGCATGGAAGCTTATGACCGTTTCCTGGATATTGTAAAGACGGATCTCGCGGACTTCATCGGACAGATGGATGCGTCCGACATCGAGGATGCCGCCGATCTGATCCTGGAATCCCAGGCCAAGGGAGGCCGCGTCCACATCTCCGGCATCGGGAAGCCGGGACATATCGCCGGGTATATTGCTTCCCTGATGTCCTCCACAGGAACCCCCGCCTATTTCCTCCACGGAACAGAGGCCGTCCACGGTTCCTGCGGACAGCTGGTGCCCGGCGACGTGGTGATCTTCATCTCCAACAGCGGCGAGACTGCCGAGATGCGGGCCACCGTCACCGCCGTCAAGAACAACGGCTGCTATGTCATCGGCGTCACCAGGAATCCGGAATCCTGGCTGGCCAAGGAAAGCGCCGTCCACCTGACGGCCGGCGTTCCCCGCGAGGGAGGTCCTCTGGACAGGGCTCCCCGCATGTCCATCCTGGCAGAGACTCTGGTGCTCCAGGCCCTCAGCGTCGTGCTCCAGGCCCACAGGGACGTCACGCCCCAGCAGTATGTGAAATGGCATCCCGGCGGTTCTCTGGGAAAGCTCCGCGATAACGAAAAATAACAATACCAACAGAAAGGAGATCCTCATCATGCTCACAACAGCTTGTATCCATCCCGGCCTCATGAAGGCCCTGTCCCTCTGCGGCCACGGCAGCAAAGTCCTGATCGCCGACGGCAACTATCCCCTGGCGGAAAAAAGCGGGAACGCGGAAAAGATCTACCTGGGACTGACCCCCGGTGTTCCCACCGTCACCCAGGTCTTAAAGGCCATCCACTCCGTGGTGGAGATCGAAAAAGCCGAGGTCATGACTCCCGGCGACGGCTCCAGGCCGGAGATCTTCGACGAGTTTGAGAAAGAGCTGGGACTTCCCCTGGAGGGGACCGGCCGCTTTGAATACTACGACCTGTGCTGCCAGCCGGACGTGGTCCTGGCCATCTCCACCGGAGAGCAGCGGGTATTCTCCAATATTCTTCTGACCATCGGCTGCGCCTGATGCGTTTCCCGGCCGCCTCTTTCCGGAGGCGGCTTTTTTTTGCGCCTCTATTGACTGTCTTGAATATATGTTGTATTATTTGTATATACTTAATATAGTTTTTAAAACTATATCTCGAGTTAGGAGGCGTTTAAAATGAAGAACTTAAAGCCAAAAGACCCCGGAAGCGCGATCACACATTTCATTGGATGGCTCATGGCCGTATTCGCGGCCCTTCCCCTCCTGCTGCGGGCGGCTCAGGCTCCTGACCGCATCCACGTCGTCTGCCTGACCGTCTACATCGTCAGTATGATCCTGCTCTACGGAGCCAGCACCCTGTACCACACCCTGGATATTTCTCCCAGAGTCAATAAGATCCTGAAAAAATTCGACCATATGATGATCTTCGTCCTGATCGCGGGCACCTACACCCCGGTCTGCGTCATCGTCATCGGCGGCAGCCAGGGACTGTTCCTGCTGTGCCTGATCTGGGCCATCGCTCTGGCCGGCATCCTGATCAAGGCGCTCTGGATCAACTGTCCCAAGTGGTTTTCATCGGTCCTCTATATCGGCATGGGATGGGTCTGCGTCCTGTCCTTCACCAGACTCCTGAACAACCTGGCTCCGGCGGCCTTCGGCTGGCTCCTGGCAGGCGGCATCATCTACACCATCGGCGGCGTCATCTACGCCCTGAAACTGCCGCTGTTCAATTCCAGGCACAAAGCCTTCGGCTCCCACGAGATCTTTCATCTCTTTGTCATGGGCGGAAGCCTCTGCCACTTCATCCTGATGTATCAATTCGTCGCATCCATGCCGCTGGTCCCGTGAGATGCGGGCCGTATCCACGGCAAAAGGGGCCGCTCCCTACGTGGTGCGGCCCCTTTTGATCAGCTCCAGCTTGTCCGTCCGGCTCATCTGCTTCACGGCATATTCTCTGCGCATGGCTTCTTCCCTGGTGGCAAAGGCTTCCCAATAGACTAACTCCACCGGTCTCCTGCCTTTTGTATATTTGGCGCCGCAGCCTGCCTGATGGGCGGCGACCCGTTTTTCCAGATGGTTTGTCCATCCAGTATAGAGACTGCCGTCGCTGCACCTTAAGATATACATGTAATTTTCCATGACTGCTCCTGTGGGATATGTATGCGTGCGGAGACCGCACGCGTCTATGATAAAGCATCAGACGGGGCCGGAGCTGCCGGCCCAGGTATTTTCTCAAGGTTCTGCCTATCTGTATTTTCTGTCCGATGCCTGTTTTCTAGTGTTTCCATCTACAATTTATCTTATGTATCTTTTCTTTTTTTGTCTACTGTTTTTGAAGGCGTCACCGGAAAGACCGCCTTTTTCCCGGCCGGTCAGATGGCCTCCGCCACCTGCTTGATGACCAGGAGCCGCTTTCCCGGAGACAGCTTTTCATCTCCCAGCCCGTTGGCCTGCCGTATCGCTTCCACGGAAGCATGGAATTTTTTGGCGATCTTCCACAGAGTATCCTCCGGCTGCACCACATAGACCACGATGCCCGGAAGGTTCTGGATCTCTTCCAGATCCAGTTCCCTCTCCCGGATCCCGGCGATCATCTGCTCCTTCTCCACTCTGCGGGCCAGAAGGTCAAAGAGGACCGACGCCTTGATCTCCACTTCTCCTCCTCCCAGCATGACCGCCCCCAGCTGCTCCAGGCCTGTATTCAGCTGATAGACGCAGGAATCGTCCATCCCCCTGGCCTCGATCTGGTACTGGAATGGGATCACGCCTCTCATGGACTGGAGAGGATGACTGTCGCTGTCCGTCATATAAAGCAGGTTCAGGCACAGAGCTCCTTCCAGCGCCAGACCGCCCTCCGCCGGTCTCTGGTCATCCAGCTTGATCTCTCCGTCCACATGGCAGATCTGCAGTACATTTCCATCTCCCGCGCACTTGAGCCTTCCCGTTACTTTGGTCCTGGAGCTGTTCTTGACCAGGATCTCCTCCACCTGGGCCGGCAGATATTCCGGCTCCAGCTCCTTGGCCGGAGAATACACGTCGCTGACCACCTGGAGACTTTCTTCCTCATAGAGCTTGATGTCCAGCTCCAGAACCGCATCCAGGGACAGGCTCCGGTTCTCCCCGTCGAAATCCGGCTGCACCTCCATCTGGCAGTGGACCAGCCGCACCGTGATCTCCGGGTACATCTCCTCCGTGGCGTCAGGCAGCTCCAGATTTCCGGAAAAGGCCACCTCCCTCTCCAGCCATTGGGGCGGTACGGGGTCCTCCGGGCCTCTGTATATGCAGAACACATCCAGGACTCCCTGTATGCTGATGCTCCCGTCCAGGGGCCTGGTCTGGACATTCCGCAGACGGCACCGGCGCCAGAGCAGCTCCTCCATATCCGGCTGGCTGCCGGAAAGTTCCAGCTCTTCCTTCACCCGGTATGTATCCTTCTGGCATACGGCTGTCTGGGCGGCCCGGATCATCCTCTTCTGCATTTCCACCGGGGCCTGGTCCTCCACTCCCGTGACAGCCTCCTGCTCCTCCAATCCCTCCGCCGTCAGCGTAAAGGTGATGATGGCCTTGACGTTTATCTTACGGGAATGGATCAGCTCAATGGTCAGATCCTCCAGCTCCGCCTCCGCCTGAAGGTAATCTTTCTCCTCCAGCTCCGGCATATGGATGTACTCGTCAAAGGGGATCTCGCCCTCCATGGCCTGGAGCGCGCCTCCCTCCAGAGGATAGTAGAGGAGCCTGTAGGACAATTTGCCTCGGAGCCCCGCCTTTTCCGGGAGCCGCCGGATCTCCTCTATCTCAGCGGCGCCGTCCTCCGCCACGATCTTCTCTATATCCGGCTTGACATCCGGCACGATGAAATCGTCATCCATGGTAATCTGAGACACTGCTTTCTTCTTCTGCCTGCACATGCGGATACTCATTTTTGTAAGTTCCATGGCTTCCTCCTATAAAAATACCACCGGCTCTTCCCGGTACCCAAGCTTCACCACCAGATACGGACAGGAAGGCGCCTGGCTCGCCTGCTCATCCTTCGACGGCCCCATGGATTCTGTCTCCAGGCAGATGGTGCCGTCCTGAAGATACAGATCCTTCACCGATATGCTGTATCCTCCTGTCTCCTGCTGGCCGATCCCCACCACCAGATACAGGGAATCTCCGCTGGAATACGTCAGCTTGAACTCTGCCTGCTTCTTTTCCTCGATGATGGATCTCAGTTCATCCGGGATCTCCGTCTCCTCCGCCACTGTGAAATCCAGCGGTTCCTTATCCCCGTCCCCGGAGCCTTTTCCGCAGCCTGCCAGGGCTGTCAGCACGAGGAACACCCAAAACAGCAGCCGTCCTGTCCATCTCCTCCGTGGTCTCATGGTCCGTTCCCTCCTCAGACATTCTCTTTCTAATGTATGCGTCCCGCTTTTTTCCTATGCCTGGGACTGTCTTCTGTGATATAATCGGATCAGCAGGAAAACCGGACTTCAATATGGACCGGGCCGCGGCCCCGCGGCTCAGGAGGTGTAATTTTATGGAACTGGAAATACGGACAGCGATCGAATCCGACCTTCCCGCCCTCTTGGACATCTACAATCACGAAGTGCTCCACGGGATCTCCACCCTGGATCTGCATCCCAAGACCATGGAGGAATGGCGTCTCTGGTTTTTCTCCCATAACCGGGACAACCATCCTCTCCTGACAGCTCTGGCCGGCGGCATACCGGCCGGATATGCCAGCCTCTCCCCTTACCGGGAGAAGGAGGCCTACAAGTCCACGGCGGAGCTCTCCGTTTATGTAGCTCCCGCCTTCCGGAGGATGGGCATCGCCCGCGCCCTCATGGAACGGATCCTGGAGGAAGCCCGCCTGGACCCCCGGACGCATCTGGTGGTGTCGGTCATCACCAGCGGGAATGAAGCCAGCATCCGCCTCCACCGGGACTTCGGCTTCACCTACTGCGGCACCGTGCCGGAAGCCGGGATGAAGTTCGGCGTCTTCCAGAGCATCGACAGTTTTTATCTCCTGGTCTGACGCTCCGGGCCGGATACCGCCGCGAATCCAGCCGCGGGATAAACTCCCGCGGACAAGCCTCCGGAGCAGGGTCCGCGGCAGAGCTGCTCCGCCCGCGCCGGACTGTTTGGCGCCGGCGGTAATCGTTCACAGCGGCCGGAGCGAAGCGAAGGACCGCATAACGCAGCGCGGCTCCACGGAGTGTTTTTGCTCTATGAAAATGAAGTTTCCTATAGAGCGAAAAAAAGACGCCTGCCGGCGCAGGCGTCCCATCAAGCGGCCCGCCGGGCCGCCTTTTATGTTCTCTACATCATATCCTGTATCATGGCCAGGACTTCTTCTCCGAATTTCTCCGATCGTTCTTCGGCGTCCTCCAGGGAGGTTCCCTTGACTCCATAGTAAAACTTTACCTTGGGCTCTGTGCCGGAAGGCCGTACGCACAGCCACGCGCCGTCGCTCAGTTCGTAATAGAGCACGTTGGAAGCGGGAAGGCCCGTGGAAGTCACGGCTCCCGTGGCCAGCTCCGTCACGGTGTCCTTCTGATAATCCCGGACGGCGAGCACCTTATATCCGGCCACCTGAGAAGGCGTATTGGCTCTCAGCTCCTCCAGGATCTCCTTGATCTTGGCCAGGCCCTCGATGCCCGCCAGCGTAATGGACTTCACGCTGTCCTTATAATATCCGTACCGTTCATACATCTGGATCATGGCATCCCAGAGGGTCATCCCCTTGGTCTTATAGTAAGCGGCCGCTTCGCAAAGGGCCATGGTGGCCACCACGGCATCCTTGTCCCTGGCATGGGTTCCGATCAGGCAGCCGTAGCTTTCCTCGAAGCCGAAGAGATACGTCCCCTTCCCGGTCTGCTCAAAGTTCAGGATCTGCTGCCCGATATACTTGAAGCCGGTCAGCACCTCGATGAGCCGCACTCCGTAATGCCGGGCAATGGCGTCCGCCAGATTGGTGGTGACGATGGTCTTGATCAGCGTCCCGTCCTCCGGAAGGCCGGAAAGCTCCTTGGTCTGGCTGATCTCATAATCGGCCAGCAGGCTCCCGGACATATTTCCGGTCAGGGAGATATACTGACCGGACTTGGTATCCTTCACATAGACTCCCAGACGGTCCGCATCCGGATCGGTGGCCAATACCAGATCCGCGTCCTTTTCCTTCGCCAGCTTGAGAGCCAGGGCAAAGGCTTCCTCCGCCTCCGGATTGGGATAACTGACGGTGGGAAAATCTCCGTCGGGAAGCTCCTGCTCCGGCACCACATAGACGTGCTCAAAACCCAGCTCCTTGAGGACACGGCGCACCGGGATATTTCCCGTGCCGTGGAGAGGCGTGTAAACGATCCGCAGATTCCCGCCCTCTGCCTTTATGCTGTCCCAGTGCTTCACCTGTTTTTTCAGCTCTTCTATGTAAGCGTCGTCGATGGCCTGTCCAATGGTCTCATAGAGGCCTGCCGCCACGGCTGCCTCCTTGTCCATGGTCTTCATGGAGCCAAAGCCGTCCACTGCCTGGACCTCAGCCATGATCCCCGTATCGTGGGGCGGTGTGATCTGGGCCCCGTCCTCCCAGTATACCTTATAGCCATTATATTCCGGCGGGTTATGGCTGGCCGTGATATTGATGCCCGCGATGCAGCCCAGCTTCCGGACCGCGTAAGAAAGCTCAGGCGTCGGCCGCAGAGACTCAAACACATATGCCTTGATGCCGTTGGCCGCCAGGCACAGCGCCGCCTCGTCGGCAAACTCCGGAGACATATGACGGGAATCATAGGCAATGGCCACGCCCTTTTTCTCTCCGCCTGCCTTGAGGATATAATTGGCCAGACCCTGGGTCGCCTTGCGCACCGTATAAATATTCATACGGTTGATGCCTGCTCCGATGATCCCCCGGAGTCCGGCAGTCCCGAAGGACAGCTCGGTATAAAATCTCTCCCGGATCTCATTCTCATCGTCCTTTATGCTCTCCAGCTCCTCTTTTGTCTTGCTGTCAATATACGGGTCTGTCAGCCATTCCTCGTATACTTTCCGATAATCCATGGTAATCCCTCCCTGAAACGGATATTTCCGGCCATCTGCCGGATCTGTATTCCGCTGAATATTGATTTTATTATAATATATCCTATTTTAAAATTCAACGAAAACCACAATCTCCAGAGCTGGTTTTTTGTCTGTTTTTGACATACTCCCCGCTTTTATCTCGGGATATATGGAGTTTATGCACAATTTTGCGAGCACTCCCGTCCGGCCGCGCCGGGCAGAAACGGCGTTCTCCTCAGGTCAGCCCAGGACCGCTCCGGCGGCGGACCGTTTGATGGCGGCGGTACTTGTTTCGTGACAGCCGCGGCGAAGCGGAAACCGCATAAGCGGCAGCCAGGTCCCACGGAATGTTTTTGCTCTATGGAAACGAAACTTCCTATAGAGAGGCAAAAAAGGGCGGTCAGACCGCCCTTTTCCTCAATTCCTCCAAAAACTGCTCCCTCGGCTCAAACTGACTCTCCAGCACCCGCAGCTTATCGATATTGCGGGCCGGGATCCAGGCTTTATTGGAATTCAGATAGTAGTTCATCTGCTTCCAATATTTTTCCGGATACAAGAACAGGATATACAAGTATTTCCACTCTTCTCCGGTGAGGGGCAGGATCTCCGAATAAGCCTCCAGGATCCTGCGGCCCAGCCTCAGGTTCCACCTGTGCTTCTCCAGCACCTTCCTGGTGAAATAATACAGGTCTCCCGCCTGGATCCCCCTGCGCATCCTGGAAAAATCCGTGACTGCGCAGACGCCCTCTCCCAGCAGTACATGATGGTGGCTGTATTCTCCATGGCACCACCAGTCCCCGTCCACCTGACCCAGCTCTTCGGCCAGCTGCACCGCCTCTTCTGCCTGCCGGTAAAATTTTTCAAAGCCGCCTATGACCACCAGTTCAAAATCCGTTTTCCGCTTCCTGGCCTTTACAAAGGATCTGGTCCGCTTCAGCTCCCGGTTGTGACGGTCCAGGACGCCGGCCAGGGTCTCCGGTTCCTCCGGAAGCTCCCGGCCTTCCTCTTCTCTTTTCTCCTCCGGCTCTTCCTCCGGTCCGCCTCTATCCCCGCAGTCCTTCTGCTCCTCCGCCTCATCCGGGGCTCCTTCCGCCGCCTTCTCCTCCATCTCCTTCCGGACCGCCTCGATCCGCTTTTCCAGGACATGGGAAGCCTCCAGCCTGCGCAGGGCCTGATGGAGCTTTGCCAGCAGAGCCGCGGCCTCCAGGATCTCTCCCGGCTCCCTGGTACTGCACTCCCGCCCTTCATACCAGTCCCGCAGGACATACCTGGCCTGGTCCTCGTCCGCCGATACCAGGCCTCCCTCCAGATTTTTCATGCAGCAGTCCACCTGGAGGCCCGCTTCCTCTCCCAGCGCCGACAGTACCGCATATTCCAGCTGGGCCCGTCTGTCGGACCCGGTCCACTCTTTCAACAGCTTCACGCCGCGGCTGGTCTCACACAGGACCGCTCCCCGCGTCCGGCTGGTCCGGAACACCTCCAGCCCGTACTGTTCTAAAACGCCGGTTCCCCGTTCATTCACGTCCACCCCTCCAAATGACTGAAATACTGCTCCTAAAATTGGCTACTTCTATCCTATGTGGGAACCGGCCGGAAAATGACCAGGAAAACGGGATGGATTTTCCCTCCAGCTTATAGTATGATGGTCTCAGAAAAAAATCTCACAGCCCATGCCTGCCTGACAGGAAACTGCGCTTCCGGCAGGCATCAGCGGAAAGGAAGCGGATATGAAACAATGGAATTGGGGGATCTTGGGTCTGGGCAATATCGCCCATGAATTCGCGGAAAACATGATCCAGCTCCATCCCATCTATGCAGCCGCGTCCAGGAGTCTGTCTTCGGCCAAGGCTTTCCAGGAGAAATATGGGACTCAGAAAGCCTACGGCTCTTATAAGGAGCTTCTGGAGGATGAAGCGGTGGATATTGTCTATATCGCCGCGGTCAACAGCCAGCACTACCGCCTCATCCTGGATGCCCTGGACCACGGGAAGCATGTCCTGTGCGAAAAAGCCATCTGGGGAAACTATGAGGAGATGAAGAGGGCCTGCGAACTGGCCGCTTTCAAGGGCCTGCTGCTGTGCGAGGCCATGACCATCTACCATATGCCCATTTTCAAGGAGATCCGGAACATGATCGCCGGCGGGAAGCTGGGAAAGATCAAATTTGTGGAAGCGGAGCTGGGGAGCCTCAAGGAGGACGATCCCTCCAACCGGTTTTTCAACCCACAGCTGGGCGGCGGCGCCATGCTGGACATCGGCACCTACGGACTGTCCTTCGTCACCTATTTTCTCTCGGGCCGCATCACCGGCACCACCCATATGATGAAGCCCTACCCCACCGGCGTCGATGAGATGTGGTCCATCGCCCTGGCCACGGATGCCGGAGAGATCGGCAGCGTCAACCTGACGTTCCGGGCCAAGCTGCCCAAGAGGGGCATCATCGCCGGGGACAAAGCCTACGTTTCCGTGATGAACTATGTCCGGGCCGAAAAGGCCGTCATCGTCTATCCGGACGGCACAGAGGAGGAGATCCGGTGCGGAGAAACTTCCCGCGCCCTCCAGTATGAGATCCTGGACGTGGAGCAGGCCCTGGCTTCCGGCGATTTCACCGGCGCGTATATGGACTGTACCATGGAAGTGGTAAAGCTGATGGACCGGTTTATGCGGGCCGAAGGGCTTGAGACATGATCCCGTAAAAGAGCGGATGCCTTCTCCTGCGGCGGGCCATTCCGGAAGCAGCTTCCGCTGACGGCGCGTTTCCTTCCCGGGAATGTACGGCCAAAAAATGCCGTTTCCGGCAAAGGGATGAAAACGCCGGAGGCTCCGCGGATCTCATCCGCAGGACCTCCGGCTTCCGTCTCTCACATTTTTATCAGGACCAGCACCGATGCAAATATATCGCACAGGATCATGACCGCCAGCGCAGTCCGCCGGAAACTCTTGTAGTCGATCCTCCTCTTCTCCAGCGGGCTCTTTCCAAAGGATATGGTCAGGATATCATCCAGCTTCCCCCGGTAGATAAGCAGTCCTACACCAAGAAAGATCACGTTTACTGTGACCACCGCAACTATTTTATCCATTTTTCTCCTTCCAGCTCCGGTGTTTCTCCGGGCTTCTTTATTTTTCATCCTGCTTTTTGAGACAAAACTCCAGCAGGTATTCCCTTTCGTTTTTCTCCGGCGCTTCCAGGACCAGCTCCAGACATTCCTCCAGGCACCTGCCCATCTCTTTCCCCGGCTTCATGCCGGCCGCGATCAGATCCGCCCCCCGGATCGCCAGATCCTTTAACGCCACGCAATCGCCGGCCGCTTTGATCTCTTCATAATATTTCTTTACCAGCTCCAGCTTGGGCAGATACGTTTCCTGCGCATAGGAACTCTTTCCCATGCTGTCGGCGGTGCAGACCTCCAGCAGAGCCGGGAACAGCTCTCCTGTACGGTTCATGGCTTTCCGCACCCCCTTCGGCGAGATCTCGAAGGGAAAATCGTGATAAGTCACCAGCAGAGTGACGGCATCCAGCGCAGCATTGTCAAACTTCAGTCCCTTCATGATGCGCCTGGCCATTTCCGCGCTTTTTTTCGCGTGTCCGTAGAAATGGATGGTGCCGTCCGGATCCTCGGACATGGTCTCCGTCTTGCCCAGATCGTGGAGCAGCATGGTCCACCGGAGCACCCGGTCCGCCCGGATCTGCCCCAGAGTCTTCAGAGTATGCTCTCCCACCGAAAGCTGATGGTACCGGTTTCTCTGGGGCGTTTTCATGGCCGCGTCAAACTCCGGCAGCACGACTTTCGTGATCCCCAGCTCATAAGCCTTTCTGAAATATTCCGGGTGAGACGAGCAGAGCAGCTTGTCAAGCTCCGCCTGGATCCGTTCCCGGCTGATCAACTGCAGCCGTCCCGCCATCCGGCGGATGGCTTCCTGTGTCTCGTCTTCGATGGAAAAACCCAGCTGGGCAGAAAACCTCACCGCTCTCAGGATCCTGAGGGCGTCTTCCGTGAACCGCTCTCCGGCGTTTCCAACGCAGCGGATGATCCCTGCCTTCAGATCCTCCATCCCGTGGAATTTATCGATGATCCCGTCTCCGGGGCTGTAGGCCATGGCATTTATGGTAAAATCCCGCCGTTTCAGGTCTTCCTCCAGACTGGCCGTAAAAGCCACATCCTTCGGATGGCGTCCATCCTCATATTCTCCGTCCACCCGGTAAGTGGTCACCTCGTAGCCGCAGCCGCCCATCAGGACCGTTACCGTCCCGTGCCGGATCCCTGTGTCCACCGTCCTGCCAAACAGAGCCTTCACCTGATGCGGCCTGGCCGACGTCGTGATGTCCCAGTCCTCCGGCTTCCGCCCCAGGAGCGAATCCCGCACGCAGCCCCCCACCGCGTAGGCTTCAAAACCGGCAGATCCCAGCCTGTCTATGATCATCTCCACATGAGAAGGGATGTTGATGGTCATATCCCTGCCTCCTTTTTTCGTCTTTGTATTTCATTATAGCATAATTCACCCGGCTTCGCATCGCCTGAAAAAACAGAACAGAGAATGACCTCCGCGCCATGGTTCCGATCCCGCGGCAGGACCCACGGACAGCTCTGCAAGTGCCGCCAGGCGCCGGAAAACAGACGGCGCTCTCCCTGCGGCAGCCGCAGCCCCGCAGAACACTTTCCTCCATGGAGAACGCGATTTTCCGCGGGACAAAAAGTCCGGCGGGCCGCGAAATGCTGACATCTCTCGCTTGAAAACGGCCGGATCCTCTCCGCCGCAGTATGGTCCCATAGCGCCAAAAAAGGATCCTGCCGCAGTGTGATCTCATGGAATGTTTTGCTCTATGGAAACGAAGTTTCCTATAGAACAAAAAGAGCGGCACAGCCCTCCGGCCGTGCCGCTAAAAAACAGTTTATGAAATTTAGAACAGACCTGTGATCTTTCCGGTCTCATCCACGTCGATCTTCTCGGCAGCGGGTACCTTGGGAAGTCCGGGCATGGTCATGATCTCACCGGTCAGAGCTACGATGAAGCCTGCGCCTGCGGAGATCTTCAGGTTCCTTACGGTGATCTCGAAGTCCGTGGGAGCGCCCAGCTTCTTCTCATCATCGGTCAGGCTGTACTGCGTCTTGGCAACGCAGATCGGGCAGTTTCCATAGCCCATATCTTCAAGCTGCTTCGCCTGCTTCTGAGCCGCGGCCGTCAGGACTGCGCCCTTTCCGCCGTAGATCTTCTGCGTGATCTGGTTCAGCTTCTCTTCGATGCTGGTACCTTCCAGTTCGTAGGAGAAGGAGAAGCTGTCGTTGGGCATATCGCAGAGTCTCACGACTTCTTCAGCCAGAGCCTTTCCGCCTTCGCCGCCCTTGGCCCATACCTGGGACAGCACTACGTTTACACCCAGCTCCTTGCACTTTCTCTCCACCAGCTCGACCTCAGCCTGAGTATCGGTAGGGAATTCGTTGATGGCAACTACGCAGGGCAGCTTATATACGTTGGTGATATTGCTCACATGCTTCAGCAGGTTGGGAAGACCCTTCTCAAGAGCTTCCAGGTTCTCATTGTTGAGCTCGGCCTTGGGCACGCCGCCGTTGTATTTCAGAGCCCTTACAGTGGCTACGATAACAACCGCGTTGGGCTTTAAGCCTGCCATACGGCACTTGATGTCCAGGAACTTCTCAGCACCCAGGTCAGCGCCGAAGCCAGCCTCTGTTACGGTGTAATCCGCCAGCTTCATGGCCATCTTGGTGGCCGTTACGGAGTTGCAGCCGTGAGCGATATTGGCAAAAGGTCCGCCGTGTACGATGGCCGGAGTCCCCTCCAGGGTCTGTACCAGGTTGGGCTTCAGGGCATCCTTCAGGAGGGCTGCCATGGCGCCTTCTGCGTGAAGGTCATGAGCCGTCACAGGCTTCTGCTCGGAAACTTTTCCGTAGGTATATCCAACGATCAGGCGGCCAAGTCTTGCCTTCAGGTCGTTGATGTCGCTGGCCAGGCAGAGCACTGCCATGATCTCGGATGCAACGGTGATGTCGTATCCGTCCTCACGGGGAGTTCCGTTGGTCCTGCCGCCGAGGCCGTCCACTACGTTTCGGAGCTGACGGTCATTCATATCCACACATCTTCTCCAGGTGACCTTCCTGGGGTCGATATTCAGCTCATTGCCCTGGAAGATATGGTTGTCGATCATGGCTGCCAGCAGGTTGTTGGCTGCGCCGATGGCGTGGAAATCACCGGTGAAGTGAAGGTTGATGTCTTCCATGGGAACTACCTGAGCATAGCCGCCGCCGGCTGCGCCGCCCTTTACACCGAATACCGGGCCTAAAGAGGGCTCGCGGAGAGCTACTACAACATTCTTGCCGATCTTTGCGAGGCCGTCCGCAAGACCTACGCTGGTGGTCGTCTTGCCTTCGCCGGCAGGCGTCGGATTGATGGCCGTCACCAGGATCAGCTTGCCGTCCTTCTTGTCGGTCTCCCGGATCAGATTGTAATCGATCTTGGCCTTGTACTTGCCGTACTGCTCCACATACTTCTCATCGATGCCTGCTTTCGCCGCGATCTCCATGATCGGCTTCATGGTACATTCCTGTGCAATCTCAATGTCGCTCTTGAATCCCATAATCTTTCACCCTCCTATAAATACCCGCCCGCGGTTTTCCGTACCGGCGCATCCGCCGTGTTTTTGGTACAAAAAAGGGCAACATCCGGTAATCCCAAATGCTGCCCAGACGGTCGGCTCACTATGACTCCGATTCCACTGTGGTACTCCACAATTATCCGTCAGTAACCGGAGCTTCGTTTGTTTTGATGGTTGTATCGTACCACGTTGTTAAGCATTTGTCAAGCCCCGAAATGTCAATTCTTTATCAAAATTCTGTCAGCTTTATTTAGTAAGCCTTTCCCCAGTACACCATGGTCTTGGCCGGCTTCCCGCAGATGGGGCAGACATCCGTGATCTGCTCCTGCTCAAAAGGCATGCAGCGGGAAGTGGCCGTGGTGTCTTCCTTGACCTTTAACTCGCAGGCCTCGTCTCCGCACCACATCATCTTTACGAAACCGGGCTTCCCGGCAATGATCTCCTTGAACTCGTCATAAGTCCTGGCCGTGTAAATATGGCTTGCCAGATGCTCCCTGGCTCTGGCCAGCATATCCTGCTGGATGGTCTCCAGGATCTCCGCCGCCTTATTTCCCAGCTCATCCAGGGACACGGTGATCTTTTCCCTGGTATCCCGGCGCACGATGACAGCCTGGTTCTCCTCGATGTCCTTGGGACCGATCTCCACGCGGATGGGGATCCCCCTCATCTCCTGCTCGCTAAACTTCCAGCCCGGGCTCTTGTCAGAACCGTCCAGCTTGGCCCGGATACCTGCGGCCCTCAGCACATCCCGCAGCTCTTCCGCCTTCTCCATGACCCCTTCCTTCCTCTGGGCAATGGGGATCACCATCGCCTGCACCGGCGCGATCCTGGGCGGAAGCTTCAAGCCGCTGTCATCGCCGTGCACCATGATCAGGGCGCCGATGATGCGGGTGGACATTCCCCAGGAAGTCTGATGCACATACTGAAGCTGGTTTTCCTTGTCCGAATACTGGATGTTGAAGGCCCTGGCGAAGCCGTCGCCGAAATTGTGGCTGGTGCCGGACTGGAGAGCCTTTCCGTCATGCATCATGGCCTCGATGGTGTAGGTGGAATGGGCTCCCGCGAATTTTTCCTTATCGGTCTTCTTTCCCTTGATGACAGGGATCGCCAAAACCTCTTCGCAGAAATCCGCATAGAGATTCAGTATCTGGATCGTCCTCTCCTCCGCTTCCTCCGCGGTGGCATGAGCCGTATGGCCCTCCTGCCACAGGAATTCCGCGGAACGCAGGAAGGGACGTGTCGTCTTTTCCCAGCGGACTACGGAGCACCACTGATTATAGAGCTTGGGAAGGTCTCTGTGGGACTGGATGATCTTGGAATAAAAGTCGCAGAACAAGGTCTCCGACGTGGGCCGCACGCAGAGTCTCTCCTGCAGGGTTTCCATGCCGCCCTGGGTCACCCAGGCCACTTCCGGAGCAAAGCCTTCCACATGGTCCTTCTCCTTCTGGAGCAGGCTCTCCGGGATGAACATGGGCATATAGACATTTTCCACACCTGTTTCCTTGAATCTGCGGTCCAGTTCTTTCTGGATATTTTCCCAGATGGCGTACCCATCGGGACGGATGATCATACATCCCCTCACATTGGAATATTCCACCAATTCTGCTTTCTTTACCACGTCCGTATACCACTGGGCGAAATCTTCGCTCATGGAAGTAATGGACTCTACCAGCTTCTTTTCCTTTGCCATGATCTTCTCCTTTTCTTTCTGTCATGCGCCGCCTGCCGCGGCGCCGGTTCTCTTTCCTGCCGGATCCCGGCCTGCGGAGCGTCCTCTCTTCGGGAGCCGCCGCCAAAAACAGGCCCCATGAAGACCGGGACACTGCCCTGCTGCCTCCGCTCCGCCGCAGGATCTCTTTCTGCTGCGTATTCCTCCGACCGGATCTGTGCAAAAGCTCGTTCCCACCGGAATAAAAAGGATTCCGCTTTTGCGGGATCCCCGCCTGCGGCGGGCCGTATAAGCGGCAAGATCCTTCTCCGCCGCAGCGCGGTCCCATGTAGTAAAAAAGCCCCCCGCTCCATCCAGGAGCGAGGGGCCAAGATCCGGCGGTACCACCCTCATTGACCGGACAGGCCGGTCCTCTCAGATTCCGATAACGCCGGAAATACGCCATACTTTCATATGGGGCTCCAAGGCAGGTTCGGCATCCGTATCAGGAGGGCTTTCCAGCGCCGCCCCCTCTCTGGGCTGACCGGCAATGCTTACTGATCCTCTTCTGCGCCACGTTGAATATAGAACATTCTAAAGGAATTCCCTGTATTTGTCAAGCTGTAGGAGCCTTGGCAAAGATCAGGACCACGTCGCCCAGCTCCATCCTCATGGTGCCGTCCGCCTCCAGGGTCACCTGCTGTCCGTCCCCCTGGATGGTCAGGATATACGCATTGCTTCCGGCAGGATCCTTCTGCCAGGTGCCGTTTGCCTCCTGTCCCAGCAGATCCACATAGAGGGCTCCGTCCGCGTGGAATTCCATATAGAGCCTTTCGCTGCTCATTCCGGAATAAGTCAGGAAATCCTGGGCGCTCATGGTAATGCCGTTTCCGATGACCTGCGAACCCTGCCATACGCCTGCCAGAGCTGCCGCCTCATTGGCCTGAGCGCTCTGGGCCAGCTGTTCCTGCACATATTCTTCCCGCTTCTCCCGGAGAGCCTGCTCAATATCCGGATAATCCCCATCCAAAGTATTGATGGCATTGTCCAGCACGATCAGAGCCGCATCGTAATTCTTGCTGCTCCCCAGGGCCGCTTCCGCCTTGGCCAGGATATCCTCTTCATACTGCTGGCAGTAGTCCTCGTAGGCCGCTTCCAGTTCTGTATTTCCAGGATCCTCTTCCAGAGCCTTTTCGATCACATCGATGGCGCTGAAATAATTACCGGCCTTGGCGAAGGACTCCGCCTGCTCCAGCACAGTCTGGAGCAGATACTCCTCCTCTGCTTCCTTCATTTCATCCCGCCGTGCTTCCAGCTGTGTATCTCCGGGAAGGACCAGCAGGGCATTTTCCAAAAGCTCCGCCGCTCCCGCAAAATCCTCATCCTTCTCGTACTGGTCCACATCCTCCAGGATCTGGCTCCTGTACTGGGATCTTGCCGTCTCCAGCTTCTCCTGGGCCGTCTGGTAATTGGGATCCGTTTCCGCCACCTGTTCATAAAGACCGATGGCCTCTTCATACCGCTCCTCCGCCATGGCCGCTTCCGCCTCTTCAAAGGCCGACCTGGAATCGTAGAGGGTACGCATACGGTCCATGGCGTCCTGAACATACGCATCCTCCCAGAAATCGGCAATGGCGCTCAAATGCCGCTTCACAGTGGGATAATCCATGGTGCCGTTTTCAAATTCAGCGCAGAGGTCATCCACCTCCTGCCTGAGGATCTCATCCGCCTTATCCTGCCTGTCGCTGTCAGCGAACTTATCCTCATAGAGCTCTTCCACCCGTCCCCAGTCCCGGTCCTGGATATAGGATCTCAGCCGTCTCTCAGGATTCATGAAGATGAACAGGAAGATGACGAGAGCTGCCAGCAGGGCCACGATCACACAGACCAGCGTGATGATCAGGGCTTTTTTCTTTTTCTTCTTCTTGGGCGGTTTCTTTCCGTCACCGGATATGTAAGTCTCATATACCGGCGGCTCTCCGCCTCCGTGTCCGGGGTCTCCATATCCCGGCATCGGCTGGCCTCCATAGCCTGCGCCTCCCGGATACGGGCCGCCCTGGCCGGGAGCGGACTGCCAGGCCCCATTTCCCCGGGGCGGCCGGCCTCCATATCCCTGCTGCGTCCGCTCCGCGCCCATCACAGCCTCCGGCATCTCGAAGATCAGCTCATCTTCCATATTCTTCATGATCTTTTTTTCCAGATTGGGGATATTGTCCGGACGGCCCTCCTGCCCGCCGGGAGGAGTCAGAGGAACCGTAGCATCCTCCGGAAAAGCAGCTTCCTCCGCCGTCTTCTCTCCGTCCGCTCCCGCCGTCTGGCCTGCCGCCTCCGGAACTGTCCCGGAAGCCTCCTCAGAGACCACATCCTGAGCTTCTCCCGGCGCTTCTTCAGAAACAGGAGCAGAGTTTTCCTCCGGGATTTCCTCAGAGACGGGCCCGGAGAAACGCTCCTGCGCTTCCTCCGCCGGTCCAGAGGTCTCCTCCTGCACAGCCTTGGAAACAGGAACCGGAGCTTCCTCCGGGATTTCCGCCTCCGGCGCGGTTCCTTCCGGCACGTCTCCGGACACAGGCTCCGCGGTCCCTTCCGGTGCCGGCCCCCCTCCCATCTCTGTATCAACAGCCGCAGGCTCCTCCCATACCGGAGTGCCGCAGTTTTCACAAAAACGGTCGCCGTCATTCAGCTTTGCACCACAGTTTACGCAATACATACAGGCTCCTTTCTGCACAATGGCGCCAATCAGTCTTTATAATTTCAGTATACTCCAGACCGTTTCCTTCTGTCAAACAAATTGCCGATTCTTATGAAACCCGGACTCCCTTTCCTCCGTACATTTCCACCAGTTCCTTGATCACCATAAAGGCAAAAGGCCCCAGGATAAACCCGGCCACGCCGAATAAAAGCAGTCCGATATATATGCTCATCAGCATTTCCAGCGGCGGGATCCCCATATGGCCTCCCATGAGCTTTGCCTCCATCACCTCCCGCAGAAAATAGCAGAGCGCATAGATGACCGTCAGGCCGATGGCATAGGGCCAGTTTCCCAAAAGCAGGGACAAAAGGGCCCATGGGATCAGCACGGTGCCTGTGCCGAAGACAGGCAGGGCATCCAGAAGACCGATCAGCACGCCCAGCAGCACCGCGTAGGAATTCCCCAGCAGATACAGTCCTGTCCCGCATAGGACGCAGGTGAGGGCCATGATCAGCAGCTGAGTCCGGAAAAAGGCTTTTCCTATGCGGCTCAGGCAGCCGGTAATGGCCGTGATCTCCTGACGGAAGACCGATACGTTCCTGTATCTGCGGATCCGGTCCATGGACGTGATCATCAGCACGCTCCCAATGGATATGACCGCCAGTACGGCGCCTGTCTGGATGATCCATCTCAGGATCCCCATGGAATTGTCCATCACATAGACGCCTGCTTTTTCCTGGATGCTTCCCAGGATATTCCCGCACTGGGTATAGAGAAATTCCATGGACGTGCCCCTGGCAAAGCCCAGGGTATCGTCGCACCGGCAGCAGAGCTGGTCCAGCCACCCCCACAGATACTTCATATAAACCGGCAGGCGCCTGGCCGCCAGAGCCAGCTCCTCCACCAGCAGCTTTCCCAGGAAATAGAGCCCGGCAAGAAGCCCGGCAAACAGTACCGCCACGCAGAGGGACGCCCAGATGCCCTCCTTCAGATACAGCCTTTTATGGAGGCGTCTGGAAATGGGGCGGATCAGCAGGGCCGTCCAGTACGCCAGCAGAAAAGGGATCACAAGAGGCAGTATATATTTCAGCGAAATATATACTGCCGCCGTGATCCCCGTTACCAGCAGCGCCTTTTTCTGTTTTTCCGAAAGCTTCCGTCCCATGGCCACGCACTCCCTCTCTACAGAAGTATGCGCGCCGGAAAGGAGCCTTATGCATCATACCTTGAACCGGTATCCAACTCCCCAGATGGTCTCGATATACTGGGGCTTCGCTGTGTTATACTCGATCTTTTCCCGGATCTTCTTGATATGGACCGTAACCGTGGCAATATCTCCCACCGACTCCATATCCCAGATTTCCCGGAACAGCTCGTCTTTGGTAAACACATGGTTAGGATTCTGGGCCAGGAAGGTGAGAAGGTCAAATTCCTTGGTGGTGAAGTTCTTCTCCTCTCCGTTGACATAGACCCTGCGGGCCGTCTTATCGATCTTCAGCCCCCGGATCTCGATGATCTCATTCTCCGGCATCCCGCTCCCGATGAGCCTTTCATACCTGGCCAGATGCGCTTTTACCCTGGCCACCAGCTCGCTGGGGCTGAAGGGCTTGGTGATGTAGTCGTCGGCTCCCAGACCCAGCCCCCGGATCTTGTCGATGTCGTCCTTCTTGGCAGACACCATCAGGACCGGCGTATTCTTCGCGGCCCGGATCTGGCGGCAGATCTCAAAGCCGTCCGTCCCCGGCAGCATAAGATCCAGGATGAACAGGTCAAAGTCTTCTCCCAGAGCCCGCTCCATCCCCTTTGTCCCGTCGGTCTCTATCTCCACCTCAAAACCGGAAAGCTCCAGATAATCTTTCTCCAGTTCCGCGATACTCTCTTCGTCTTCTACGATCAGAATCTTACTCATGTACTACCTCCTGATATTTTCTGAGGACGATATGCATGACCGTGCCGATGGACTCCTTGCTGGTAGCCCAGATCCGGCCTCCATGGTCCTCTATGATCTTCTTTACGATGGAAAGGCCTATGCCGCTTCCTCCCTTGGAAGAATTCCTGGAAGAGTCCGTCCGGTAAAACCGCTCGAAAATATTGGGAAGATCCCTGGCCGCGATGCCTTTTCCATTATCCTCGATCTCGATCTGCACAAAATCCCCGTCGTCCTTCAGACGGATGTTGATGATCCCTTTCTTTTTGTCCAGATACTTGACGGAATTGCTGATGATATTGTTGATCACCCGCTTCAGCTGCTCGGCATCGGCAATGACCGTCACCGGCTCTTCCGTGTAGTCGAAGAAGCCCAGATCGATATTCTTCGCCTCCAGCTCCATGCCCAGTTCCTCCGCGCAGTCCTCAAAATACGCATTGATATTGATCTTCGCAAAGGTGTAAGGGATCTTATTGGTATCGATCTTGGAGTAAAACGTCAGCTCATCGATCAGCTTATCCATATCATTGGCCTTATTGTAAATGGTGCGGATGTATTTGTCGATCCTCTCCGGCGAAGAGGCCACGCCGTCCATGATGCCCTCCACATAACCCTTGATGGCCGTGATGGGAGTCTTAAGATCATGGGAAATGTTCCGGATCAGCTCCTTATTTTCCTTCTCATACTGGAGCTTTTCCTCCGCATTGTCCTTGAGCCTCTGGCGCATCTCCTCAAAGTCCATGCAGAGCTGTCCGATCTCATCCTTCTCCTTCACCTTCAGCTCATAGTCCAGGTTGCCCTCCTTGATCTCATTGGTCGCCTTTTTCAGCTCCCGTATGGGACGGAGGATGGCCCGGTAAAGCCACAGGGCCAGCAGCATGGAAAGGAGGATGAGCAGGATCAGGACCGCGAAGATCATATTTCCGAACATTTCCTTGACCTGGGGGATCAGCTCGCCCACCGACGTGACGATGAAGACGCTTCCTCTGGTCCCGTCGGAAAAAGTCAGATCCTGCTGCTTGATCAGCCGCTTGCTCTCGCTGGTAAAAATGCTGCCGGAATCGTTATCGCCCTCCGCTTTATAGGGCGGGAGTTCTTTAAGAAGCTCTTCCGTACCCTCTTCTCCGCTTCCATTGAAGAGGATCTCGTCTTCCTGCCGGACGATCAGAAACGAATATTTTCCGGCCAGCCTTTCATTGAGCTGCTCCTGGTAATCCGCGTCCCGAAACTGGTCCGGAGACTCCTCCGCCGCCCGGGCAATGTCCTTCTGGACCCCCATGGTCAGGGTATTGAACACCTGCACCGAAGCTCCGGAATAGACGTCGCCCACGCCTGTAATATCATAATCGGATTTTAAGACCCTTCCCTGGAAATTTCCAAGGACCGCCATACACAGATAGATCATTGCCATGGGCAGGAGGATGATCGTAAAAAAAGTGATCAAAAGCTTTGTCCTTAATTTCACGACTGTACATCTCCCTTTCCAAGGACAGGATATTCCCGTCCTTCCCTTTCTTTTACATCATACCACATTCTGAAGCGGGACACCAATAAACTGCTATAAAGATTCTTAATTTTTCATAAAAAGAGAGCCCACTGCCGCCGGGACGCCGCAGCCGGGCAGGATACGCAGATTTTTGTTCCCCGCCCGAGATCTCCTCCTGCCTGCGGGCTCGTCCCGGCTGTCCGCCCGTACTCTCCATCCCGCGCTGCGGAAAGCGAAAATCGCGCGCCTGCCGCGGCAGCCTCCGGCTCCGCAGCGCGTTTTGTTCTGCCGGAACGCAGTTTTCCATAAAGGAAAAGAAGCGTCTCCTTCCGGAGACGCTCCCTCCCTTCATTTCCTATGATCTTCCCGGTATCCCCGGCTCTGTCATGGCATAGGGATCCAGGATCTTTTCCGCTGCTTCCTCCTCCAGCAATCCCTCTTCCAGCAGCATGGCCCGGATGGACTTTCCTTCCCTCAGCGCCTTTTTCGCGATCCCGGCCGCCGCTTCATAACCGATATAGGGACAGAGGGCCGCGGCCATGCCGGCGCTGTTCTCCACCAGCTCCCTGCATCGGTCCGCGTCGGCCCGGATCCCGCTTACGCAGTTGTCCGCGAAGGTGGCGGCTCCATGGCCCAGCATATCGATGGACTGGAACAGATTATAAAAGATCACCGGTTCAAAGGCATTCAGCTCCAGCTGTCCCGCTCCCGCCGCGGCTGTGACGGCCAGATCATTTCCCATGATGTGAAACGCCACCTGGTTGACCACCTCCGGGATCACCGGATTGATCTTGCCCGGCATGATGGAGGAGCCGTTCTGTTTCCCCGGCAGCCGGATCTCCGCCAGTCCTGTCCTGGGCCCGGAGGACAAGAGACGCAGATCGCTGGCGATCTTGGACAAGGTCACCGCGCAGGCCTTCACCGTCCCTGACACCGCCGTCAGCGGATCCAGATTGGACGTTGCGTCCATGAGGTTCCCGCACTGCCGCAGCGGGATCCCCGTCACCTGTTCCAGATTCCCCACGATCCTCCTGACGTATCCGGGCGATGCGTTTATGCCTGTGCCGACGGCAGTTCCTCCCATGTTTACCTGCCGCATTTCATCCGCCGCCGTCTCCATCCGTTTTATGTTCCGCTCCACAGCCGCGCCGTAGGCGGCGAATTCCTGTCCCAGACGCACAGGCACCGCATCCTGGAGCTGGGTCCTCCCCATCTTGATGACCGGATAAAACTCCTCCGCCTTCTTCTCCAGTTCCCGGCAGAGCCTCCGCAGTTCCTTTCCCGTTTTCTCTAAGAGACGGCAGACCGTGAGCTTCCCGGCAGTGGGAAATACGTCGTTGGTGGACTGGGACCTGTTGACATGATCGTTGGGATGCACCACGCTGTAATCTCCCTTGGTCCCGCCCAAAAGCTCTATGGCCCTGTTGGCCAGCACTTCGTTCACATTCATATTCAGGGATGTTCCCGCTCCTCCCTGGATGGGGTCCACCAGGATCTCCCCGTCAAGCTCTCCCCTGCCCAGCTCCCGGCAGGCCCGGACGATGGCCCGGCCCCGCTCCTCATCCAAAAGCCCCTCCTGGCAGTTGGTGACGGCCGCCGCCTCCTTGACCTGCGCCATGCTGCGGATCATCTCCCGGTGGACATGGAGCCCTGTAATGGGAAAATTCTCCGCTGCCCGCAGAGTCTGAACTCCATAATAGGCTTCCTCCGGCACTTCCCTGCTGCCGATGGAATCGGTCTCTATCCTGTATCCCTTTCTTTTCTGTACCATTTCCGGCCTCCTTTCCCGGTCCTTCCGTATACCACGATCATAAAGGAAGCCCTCAATATAATCAAATACCAATAATATAATATGTATTATATGATTTTATCTATGTTTTCATTGACTTTCCCCGGAGCCGCCCCTATACTGGCCATATACACCAGAAAGGAGGCACCCCTATGTTCCGGGCCATGCTCTATGTCTATGAAGTATACAGGGAAAAAAGCTTTTCCAAGGCAGCGCAGAAACTGTTCATCTCCCAGCCGTCCTTAAGCGCCGCGGTCAAAAAGGAAGAACAGCACATCGGCGCGCCTATTTTTGACCGCAGCGTAAGCCCCATCGGACTGACCGACTGCGGCAGGGAATACATCCGCTGCGCCGAAAAGATCATGGACATCCGGACCGGCTTTGAAAACTATCTGAACGACAGGAATGAGCTCCGGACCGGCCGGCTCTCCGTCGGCGCCAGCAATCTGTTCGCCTCCTATGTGCTGCCGCCCTGTCTGAGCCGTTTCACCCGCCTCTATCCCCTTGTGGATATCCAGCTGTCGGAAGCCAATACTCCCGTCCTGGTCCGCCAGCTTTCCCTGGGCTCTCTGGATCTCGTCATCGACAATGAGCCTTTGAGCGAAGAGCTCTATACCCGTTACCCTCTTTTCACCGACCAGGTCCTTCTGGCCGTGCCTGTGAAGTACCTCACGGACCGTTCCGGGCTCCCGGCGCCCCTGACTGCCGCGGACATCCGGCAGGACCGTCACAGGTCCCAGGATGGATCGGAAAACTATGCGTTTTCCGAGGTGCCCCTCGGCCTGTTTGAGGATGTCCCCTTCCTGCTGCTCCGGCCCGGGAACGATACCCGCCGCCTGGCAGATTCCATATGCAGGCGTCAGGCCTTTTCGCCCCATACTGTCCTGGAGCTGGACCAGCAGGCCACCGCTCACCACCTGGCCTGCTACGGCATGGGAGCCGCCTTCGTCAGCGATACCCTCATAAAAAGAGTCCCCTCCGATCCCAGGGTCGTATTCTTTTACCTGGGCCCGGAGAGGGCTCTGCGCACCATATACTTTTATCACAAGAAAGGGCGGTATATCACCCGCGCCATGAGAGAATTCCTGAAAATAGCGGAAGAAGATCTTTCCAGCTTCTCACCGGATCCCTGACCCTGCGCGTTCAGCTTCTCCTGTCTGCCAGCCGGTACAGGCCGCAGGCAAGCCCGGCTGACAGCAGCCAGAGCGTCATGCCTCCGGCAAACTGAAGGAGACCGATCCCCACTCCCGGCCAAGACGTATAGATCAGCAGAGGCACATCCGGCAGGAAAAAGCGCTGCACCAGGAAAACGGCTCCATATCCCGCCATCAGGAGCACCAGCTGGAGCAGATAGAAGCCGGCGAAGAACAGATAATTCCTTCTCCTGCCGCTAAGCCAGTTCCACCAGATGCCCGCCATGAAAAAGAGATACAAAAACAGCCTGCAGATCAGCACGATCCTCGCGGCCGGTTCTGTTATGATAGGCCCGATACGATGGCTTCTGCGGAAGGCTTCCGCAGCGCAGGAGCCAAAATAGGCCGCCAGCATAAGACCTGCCCACAGATACCGGAGCCATCCTGTTCCCTGGTGCCTCTCCTCCAGCAGATGATACAGCCACCGGCAGAAGGCCGCCACCGCCACACAGGGCACCAGCCGCATGAGGAGATACAGGATCGGCAGCCACAGATCGGTGTAGATCCCGATCTGCGGGAAGAACCGCCATTCCAAAGCCACGGTAAGCCCAAAACATACCAACAGAACAGCAGTCCCCGTCAAAAAGCTTTTTACAAATCCGGCCAGATCCCTCCGCTGCCGACACAGCCATGCCCAGAATACGCCCGCCACGAAAAAGACATATATGCCCAGTTCGCCGCCCAGCATGACCGCATCCCGCCATTGCAGGACTCTCAGATACGCTTCCGGCGCTTCACTAGTGGAACCTGTCAAAAACTGTCTTGGATACAGCCAACTGAAACAATACGCCCCATATGCCGCTGCCAGCAAGACAAAGAACGCCCATTTGATCCACTTTTTCTTTCTCACAGCCTCCCCCTCCTTTTGTGAATTTTTTAGCACTTTCTTCTTATATTCAGAATACTATAATATATCACAAATGTCTATCCTTTTTGTCTGACCTTTTTCTCCTTTTCGCCGTCCGGCGGCAGGCGCGTATTTTCCGCGGCATAAAAAGAAGCCTGCCGCGCTGGATCCGCCTGCGGCAGGCTTCTTAACGCGCTCCCTACGGAGCGTTTTTGCTCTATGGAAACAAATCGGACCGGCCAACGGCCGGTCCGCCCCTCTCAGCTCCAGAGTTTCTCCGGATACAGTCCTCTTCTCTTCAATTCCCGGATGGCCTCCACCACAGAAGCCTTATCCTCCTTATAAGTCACGCCGAACCACCTGTCTCTGGACGGGAGCACCTGCACAGAGGCTCTCCCCTCTTCCACCAGACGGCTGACCACCGAAGGGATATAGAACTCTCCCTTCAGGGGATTTTCCGCCAGAGTCTTCTCCAGGAAGGCCGTAAACTGCTTTTCCAGCTCTCCCAGGATCCCCCCGCTGAAGCCCCACAGATTCATGGATACCAGCGTCCCCTCCGGTATCTCCACAGGAGTCCTGCCCTCCTCCTCGTACACGATCACTCCGTCCTTCCGCTCGATGCTGGTCCTCTCCGTGACCGATACCAGGCGTCCCTTTTCATCCACCCGGCAGATCCCCCGGGCGACGGTCCCATTCTCCGTCAAGGTGTTTTCAATGCGGTATCCCACCATGGCAAACCTGTATTTCTCATCATCCTGATGGTCCGACAGATAGGAAAAGATAGAGCGGAACGCCTCTTTCCCATAGTAATCATCGGCATTGATCACCGCAAAAGGCCCGTCCACCGTACCGGCGCAGCTAAGGACCGCGTGTCCCGTGCCCCAGGGCTTCACCCGCCCCTCCGGCACCGAAAAGCCCGCAGGCAGGTTCCCAAGCTCCTGATATACATAGGCCGTCTCTATGTACCTTCCGATGCGGTCCCCGATGGCCCTGCGGAACGCTTCCTCGTTCTCCTTCTTGATGATGAAGACCACCTTTTCAAATCCGGCCTCTCTGGCATCATAAATGGAAAAATCCATGATGATATTTCCATACGGATCCACCGGATCGATCTGCTTTTGTCCGCCGTACCGGCTGCCCATCCCCGCCGCCATGATCACAAGCACCGGTTTTTTCATATTGCTTTCCTCCTATTTCCGAAGCTCCAGCCCTTTGACGGACTGGGGGCTTATCTGGATGTAGCTGCGCTCCCCGAGGCAGATCAGCTTGTCGATGCCGCCGTCCAGGGCGCCGCTGTATTTTAAGTTTCCGTTCATATTGTAGATCTTGCACTCCGAATCCCGGTACAGGAGCACATGATCTCCGGAGATCTCCGCCGTCTCATACTCCAGATCCACATCCGTCCGGAATACTTCCCGGCCGCCTTCGTCATACATCCGCAAAGACCTGCCGCTTCCGTCCGAGACCACCATCCCGGCATAGCTCTCTGAATACAGGATGCTGTCGATCTGCTCCCCTTCCGCCAGGTCCGCCTGGGCCGTCAGCTCCGGCTGCACCGTATTTTCCAGGGAATAGAATCTCAGCCCATCCTGGGCAAAGGCGCAGGCATGGGTGTCGTCCAGAAACCGGACGCGGGCCGCCATGGAACTTCCGTAGTCCCGGAAGCCTCCCACCAGACGGTCCGTGACATTCTGCCCTTCATCGTCAAAATTATAGAACACCACCTGGTTCTGCATACTTCCCTGATCCAGATAGACATAGGACACCATCAGGAGCATCCCATTGGGCGAGACGCAAAGATCCAAAGGATACCCATTCCCCGCCAGAGTCGTCTGTATCTCGATCTGGAGCTTGGTCCCGGTCTTGTCGTAAAAGGCGATATAATTGCTCCCGGTGTCCTCCAGGATCACCACCGTCACCCCTGTGGCGGAGATCGATGCCCTGGAGATGGGGAGCGTCGTCGTCACCACGCCCTGACAGCCGCTCTTATCACAGATATAGAGAGAATATCCGTTCTTATCGGCGATCACCGCGTAATCCCCGCGTGTTTCCGCAAAAGGACTCGTCATCTCATAGGGCTGGTTCCAGATCTCCCCGCCGTCCGCGCCCAGGTAGGCCGCTCCGTCCCTGGTGTATTTGATCACATTCTCTCCATAACTCTCATAACCGGAAAATGTCCCGCCGGCCAGCTCCTTTTCCCATTGGACCGAGTATTCCCGGTACTGATGATGGAGGCTGTAATAGCGGTATGCCAGGATCCCTCCGGCCGCCAGCAAAAGGACAAGGACTGTCACAATGGTCTTGACCCTGCGGTACTTGCGCCGCTGCTCCCTGTAGCTCCTCTCCAGCTCCTCTTCCCGCTGCCGCTCCAGGGTCTCACTGTCGATCATCCGTTCCCGGAGCATCCGCTTCCGGTCCTCTCTCTCTCTCCTGTTTTCCATAATACGTCCCATCTATATATCTTTCAGCTTGATCTCAAGATCCTCAGGGGTATTATACAATAAAACAGGGGAATTTGAAAGAGGACTCTGCCATTGGATCCCATTCACTCCGGCAGCCTCAGGATCTGTCCCTCATAGATCATGTCCGCGTTGTCCATGCCGTTGAGCTCACAGATCTCCTGTTTCAGGGCGCTCCCATGCTCTCCGTAGAACTCCCGGCAGATGCTGTTGAGCGTATCTCCGCTCTTCACCTGATATTCCCGGTAAGACGGCTCTGCCTGGACTTCCGTCTCCCGGGCGGCCGTATCCGGCTCCCTGCTCTCTCCCTCCGTGCTGCCGGAGCTCTCTGCCGCCCTGGTGCTGCTTTCCGCGGTTTCCTCTGTCTCCGCGCCGGAAGACGTCTCCTCACTTTCGGTGGGGTAGACCTCCCCCGGCACTTCCTGGATCACAGCCTGTCCGCTCTCTTCCTCCGTCTCCTCCGCCTCCGTGCCGGGCTCGTCCTCTCCTCCTCCGGCGATCACCGCGATGACATCCCGCACCGCCTGCATCTGATCGTACCGGTACCAGGCCGCCAGTCCAAATCCCACGCCGCACAGAAGCGCCGCTATGCGTATGGTCCGCAGGGCCCTGGAAACTCCTTTTTTCGGCTCTGTCTTTTCTTTCTTGGCCTCCATGACTGCCCGGAACTGCCGGGCCGCTTCATCGGACGTCCCGCGGAGCGAGGGGGCCAGGGCAAACTCCGTCTTCCTGGCCGGTTCCCTGGAGATCATATACTCCTGCATCTGCTCGTTCCGCTCATAATATATGTAATATCCCCGCAGCCGGTGCGGCCCCTGGGGATCAAAGGAGTAGACGGCCTCATCCTCCTTCTCCCCATCCCAGAGGAGCAGGATCTGGTCTTCCCCTTTAAAATTCTCACTGTGGAGCTTCTGCAGGCTGTAGAGATCCGTCAGCTCTCCGCTGCCGCAGAGGAACCAGCCGCATACCTCCACATCCTTAAAATACGCGCCGATCTCTCCATAGACCCTGGTCCATGCCTGGGCCGTCAGCCGGAGCTCCCCCTCCTCCTCTTCGGCCCCCTCCATCAGGACCGCGCCGCGGACAAAGAGGCTGGGCGGATCGCCCTTCTCCAGCCTGCCCAGAAGGACTCCCACGGAAGTCCCTCCTTTTCTTCTGACCTTTTCGATAAAAGTCGCCACATAATCTTCTATATACAGATGAAAGCTGTTTTCAATATCCCCAATCTGCCTGATATTTCTGGGTATCTCCATAATCCACATTCCTTTCCGCCGCGGCTCCGGCACATCCGATCCCCGCACAGATGCAGTCTGCCAGCTCCATCACGACGGAAAGGCGGGTGTTCTGCAGCAGCGGTTCAAAATTCCCGCCGTATCCCACGATTCCCGTAATAAAAATGTCTCCTACGGACATCAGGTTTTTACTGACTCCCAGTCCAGGCCGGATGGCGCCGCGCCCCAATGTAATATATCCCACGTGCTCGTATCTGCCCACAGAGGCATCGATGGCCACGATGATATGATCCCGGTAATACTGCCCGATCATATCCATGGTGTCACTCAGGTTTACCGCGTGGATGGGCTGCATCAGCGTTCCAAATACCCGGTAGCCTTCCCCTTCTGTCTTTTTCAGCTTATATCCCACCAGAGGGCCGAGACTGTCCCCAGTCGACCGGTCGCTTCCGATGCAAAGAAACAAAATTCTTTCTTTTTTTGTGTTTTTCTTTACTTCAGAAACCAGTTTTTGCAGCTGTCCTCCAAATAAATCCGGCGAAAACCATTTTCCCGCCTTATGATAATAAATCTGTCTGTTCATAGTCCCACCGTTTTCACGCCCCTTGAGGGGCTCCTTCTTTTTATCTGGAGTATTGCCTGTTTTCTGCCGTTTATACCCATTTATGGCTGCATATGGATATTTCCGCACCAAAATCCGAAATTTTCTTCCCGCCGCCCGGACGCCCGCTTGAACTCCGGCAGGCCGAACATGGAAGCCATGAACTTTTCCTGGGGCTTGAAGATGCCCGGCACCCCCAGGATATACTGATACCCCTGCTGCTTCGCTTCTTCTCCTGAGGGCCGCCTCGCCAGGATCAGATACCGGTACTGATAGTAGCCATGGAGGACAAAACTATTGTTTCCATAAGTCCAGTTCTCCCTGGGCAGTCTCCCGATGTCCTGGAGATGGATCTGCAGCGCCTCCCAGCCTTCCTCCGCCAGGACCCGCTTCCTGGGCAGGATCTTCTTCAAGCACTCCCAGAGGGGAAGCTCCGTATACCCCTCCCGGAAATAAAAAGGGTCCGGTATCTCCTCATCGCGGCTGTCCCCGGAAGGATCGGATACCGCCGTGTTCCTGTTCTCTTCTCTGACCTCCCCGGCCGCTTCCGCCATGCCGGAGGCTCTGCTCCCCTCCGGCGCTCCGGCTTCCCCGGAGATCTGACCGGTTCCTTCTTCCCGCCGTTTCCCGGCTTCCTCAGGCTGCCCGCAGTCCGGAGCTTCTCCGTCCTGCGGCCTGGTCTCCCTGGAGACGGGAAACTCGCCCGGCTCCTCCGCCTCCTCAGAAGGCTCCTGATGGGAAAGCTGCTCATCGATGGAGGACAGCAGTTCCGGATCCACCTGGGCCGGTTTCCCCAGAAGGTCGGCAAAGTCCAGTGTCAGGACCTGGTCCGACTGGCTGGACACGTCCAGGGTCAGAGCCGCTTCCTCCAGGCGGTTTCCGGAATTCCCGGAATTTTTAAACGTCCCGTCAGGAGACAGCCTGGGCCAGACGGGAGAGACTTCCGCCTCCGCGGTATCCGGTCCGGAAAGGCCGCTCTTCTCTTCCGCCGCGGCCTCCAGTCCGGATACTCCTTCCGGAACTGTTTCTTCTCCGTCCCGCGCACGTCCCGGGCCGGAAGCCGTCTCTGCTTCTTCCGGTCCCGCCTGGATCCCGCTCGCTTCCTGTTCCTCCTCCCGGTCCCGGGCGGAGATCTCCCGGATCTTTGCCTCGGCCGCCTCCAGGTATGTATCCAGATCCTCTCTCTTTTCCACCACCGGAGCCTTCTGCAGGACGGATATATGGAACAGGGTATCGTCCCAGGTGGTCAGATACGCTTTTCTCACGGATACCCGGCTCCGCAAAAACAGCCCGCGGACAAAATCCAGGCCAAAGCCGCTTCCTCCCAGATCATCCTCCTTCTTTCCGAATACGGCCTCCCCGGTGCCGTTCTTCACGGGAATATTCCCCAGGGGGATCAGCAGGAACTCTCCGCGGAAGCAGCCGTATCCGTACAGCAAAAGTTCCCGGCCGCTGCACTCATACGCTCCTTTGATGCTGATGCTGATGCGGCACTGACCTCCCCGCGCCTCGATTTTGGCAAATCCCACATTTTTTGTTTTCATATCGCCTTCATAAGCATATATATATGAAATAAACCTTCTGTACTCTGCCAATATCACCACTCCTTCCCTTCTATTCTATGTTCCGTCTTTTCCGTTTAGAACCAAAAAAATAAAATGAGCCCGTGTTTTCACGGCGCGGCCAGGTCCGCTCCCGGCGCGTCCTGCGCCTCCGCAGTTTTCCCGCAGGACAAAAAGGATCCTGCCATGCAGGATTCCTCTCCGCCGCAGCGCGGTCCCACGGAGTGTTTTTGCTCTGTGGAAACAACGTTTCCTACAGAGCAAAAAGAGCCCTGCCGCATATCCTGCGGCAGGACTCTTCTCTTTCGTAGATCAAAGATCTTCTCCCAATAAGTCTGACAGCCTGGCAAACTGTTCCAGATCCAGCGCCTCTCCCCGCACCGACGGGGGAAGCCCCATGGCTTCTATGGCCCCCGCGATCTTCTCTTTAGAAAAGGGCAGCTCCGGCGAATTATTCAACCCGTTCTGCAGGGTCTTCCGCCTCTGATTGAAGGAAGCCCGGATGATCCTGAACATCAGCTTCTCATCCTTCACCTTTACCGGCGGCTCCCTGTGCCTGGTGAGACGGATCACCGCCGATCCCACCTTGGGACGCGGGATGAAGCAGTTGGGCGGCACATTGGCGGCGATATAGGCATCCGCGTAATACCGGACTGCCAGGGACAGAGCGCCGTAATCCTTGCTGCCTGGCCCGGTCTGCATCCGGTCGGCCACCTCCTTCTGCACCATGACGGTAATGCTGTCGATGGGCACCTGGCTCTCAAACAGCCCCATGATGATGGGCGTCGTGATATAGTAGGGCAGATTGGCCACCACCTTGATGGGCCGTCCGCCGTTTTCTTCCCGGGCCAGCGCGGCCACATCCACCTTCAAGATGTCCTCGTTGATGACCTCCACATTGTCATAGCCTCCGAGGGTCTCCTCCAAAATGGGGATCAGATTCCTGTCGATCTCCACGGCGCAGACCTTCCTGGCCGCCTCCGCCAGATACTGGGTCATGGTCCCGATGCCGGGACCGATCTCCAGCACAAAATCCTCTCCGGTGACTCCGGCAGCCCGGACGATCTTCTCCAGCACATGGCTGTCCACCAGGAAATTCTGTCCGAACCTCTTCTGAAAGGCAAAATGATATTTCTGTATGATCTCAATGGTATTCTTGGGATTTCCCAGGTTTGCCATGTAGTCCCTCCATCACCGGCTTATCCGGTAAAACCGGCAGGCGTTTTCAAACGTGACCTGCTCCACCTGCTCTTCGGAAACTCCTTTGAGCTGCGCGACCGCCTTCACCACATGGGGCAGGTTCAAAGAAGAATTTCTCTTCCCCCTGTGGGGCACCGGAGCCAGATAGGGACAGTCGGTCTCCAGGAGCATCTGCTCCAGAGGCATGTATTTCACTACCTCCACCAGCTTTTTCGCGTTGGAAAACGTGATGACGCCGCCGATCCCCAGATAATAGCCCATATCCAGGTATTCCCTGGCCATCTCCACTCCGTAGGAAAAGCAGTGGATCACCGCGCGGAACGCGGGGCCTCCCTCCTCCTTCAGGATGTCCAGCGTGTCCTTCGCCGCCTCCCGGCTGTGGACGATCACCGGCATCCCGGTCCCGGCCGCCAGCCGGAGCTGGCGGCGGAACCACTGTTTCTGAACAGACCGTTCCGGATCCGGCCAGTGGTAGTCCAGACCGATCTCGCCTACCGCCGCCATCTTCGGCTCCTTCAAAGCCTCTTCCAGATACGAAAAGTTCTCCTCGTCCAGCTCTCCTGTCTCGCTGGGATGGACGCCGGCGGCGCCGTAGAGGAACGGATACTTCCTTATGAGCTCCACCGTCCGCCTGGTGGTCTCGAGGCTGGAACCTACGTTGACCGCCTTTCCGATCCCGGCAGCCTGGAGGGAGCCCAGGAGCTCCTCCCTGTCCCCGTCAAAGGCCTCGTCGTCATAATGGGCATGGCTGTCAAAAATCATATGGTACTCCTAAACAATGATGATGTCTCCCTTTAATCCGGGATAGTAAGGCTCTCCGCTCTCCGGATGGGTCAGCACCCATTTATTCTTCATGCAGAGCAGCTTATCTTCTTCTGTCTTCTGGATGTTCTCCTTCTCACTGGGATAATTGGTCCCCTGGGGAAGCACGATGATGCACTGGAATATACCGTCTCCCACGCTGCAGGGAGAATAGTGGAGCGTATCGCTGTAGAGCATGACGGCCGTCCCGGCAGGCACCAGGAACGCCTCCGCGTGAGACAGATCGAAGCTGGTCAGGGAATCCATATCCTTGCGGCTTCCCAGGACCACGATCAGATCGGTCACCGCGATATCCAGCTCCTCGCCTCTATGATATTCCAGAGTATCGTTTCTATGATTCTTTCCGTTGCAGTAGCCGATCTGGATGGGCATCTCCCCATATATCTGGCGGCTGATGTCCTCGCATGCCTGCAGGGCTTCCGCCTCTTTGACGGAGGGCTCATAGACCACGCTGTCAGGAGCAGGCGTCGTCTTTCCCCACGCCAGAAGCTCAGAAAAATCCATCCCCTCGATCACTGCGCCATATTTCTGAAACGCTTTGTCTGTTACCTTTTTGATCTCCATAATCCTTCTCCTTTACATTTTCTCCCGCCGCAGGGGCAGGGATCTTCATGGTATGAAAAGCCGGGCGCGCTCCCCCTGCTGCCCGGCGTTTTCTCTTATCCCGCTGCCGTCAGAGACTGTCAGCAGATCGAAGCTCCGGAAGGCATATCCTTCTCCGGAGTCATGAGGGCCAGGTTCCCCTCCGCATCCTCCGCGCACAAGAGCATCCCCTCTGAGAGGATCCCCGCCAGCTTGGCCGGCTTCAGGTTGGTGACCACCATGACCTTCTTGCCCACCATCTCTTCCGGCGTATAGCAGGCCTTGATGCCCGATACGATCTGAAGGGTGCGGCTGCCCACCTTCACCTGGGAGCACAGCAGTTTCTTGGACTTCTTCACTGCCTCGCAGGCGATGATCTGTCCCACCTGGAACTGGAGCTTCCCGAAGTCGTCAATGGTCACTTCCGGCTTCGCCTCGACGTCGATGCCGGGCTCCTCCGGCTCCTCCTCCCCGGATCCGAACTTGGCTGCCACATCAGCCAGGACCTGCTCTGCATCCAGACGGGCAAAGAGGATCTCCGGCTTCTCCGTCACCTTGGTGCCGGAGACATACAGGCCGAAGGTCTTAAGCTCCTCTAAGGATCTCTTGGAGCCGTTTACCTGAGCCAGGATCTTCCTGGAAGTGGAGGGCATAAAGGACTCCAGCAGGCTCGCGCCCATGCAGATCCCCTCCACCAGATTATACAGCACCTGGGCCAGACGGGGTTTCTTCTCCGGATCCTTGGCCAGAGCCCAGGGCATGGTCTCGTCGATATATTTATTGCACCTCTTGAAGAGGGTAAAGATCTCACTGATGGCATCGGCCACCCGCAGCTCGTTCATCTTGACATCCACGCGCCTCACAGCCTCCAGAGCCGCCTCCTTAAGTTCCTCGTCCACAGGCTCCTGGACGCCGGTGCTCTCCACCACGCCGCCGAAGTATTTATTGGACATGGAGATGGTACGGTTCACCAGATTGCCCAGTGTGTTGGCCAGGTCCGAATTGAGCCGCTCCACCAAAAGCTCCCAGGAGATCACGCCGTCATTGTCGAAGGGCATCTCATGGAGCACGAAATACCGCACGGCATCCACGCCGAAATAATCCGCCAGATCATCGGCATAGAGGACGTTCCCCTTGGACTTGCTCATCTTGCCGTCTCCCTGGAGCAGCCAGGGATGGCCGAACACCTGCTTGGGAAGCGGAAGTCCCAGAGCCATCAGGAAGATGGGCCAGTAAATGGTATGGAAGCGGATGATGTCCTTTCCGATCAGATGAAGGTCCGCGGGCCAGTATTTCTCAAACAGCTCTCCGCTCTCGCCGCTGCAGTCATATCCCAGGCCCGTGATGTAGTTGGTCAGGGCATCCAGCCATACATAGACCACATGCTTGTCGTCAAAATCCACCGGGACTCCCCACTTGAAAGAAGTCCTGGAGACGCACAGATCCTGGAGGCCGGGAAGGAGGAAATTGTTCATCATCTCGTTTTTCCTGGCCACCGGCTGGATAAACTCCGGATGCTCATTGATGTACTCGATGAGCCTGGGCGCATACTTGCTCATACGGAAGAAGTAAGCCTCCTCCTTGGCCGGCTGCACCTCCCGCCCGCAGTCCGGACACTTGCCGTCCACCAGCTGGGACTCTGTGAAAAAGGACTCGCAGGGCGTACAGTAGAGCCCCTCGTAATATCCCTTGTAAATATCGCCCTGGTCGTAAAGCTTCTTAAAGATCTTCTGGACCTGGGCTTCATGGTCCGCGTCCGTCGTCCGGATGAATTTATCATAGGAGGTATCCATCAGGTCCCAGATCCTCTTGATCTCAGCGGCCACGCCGTCCACAAATTCCTTGGGCGTGACGCCGGCCTCCTGGGCCTTCAGCTCGATCTTCTGCCCGTGCTCATCGGTCCCGGTCTGGAACCGCACGTCATAGCCCTGCTCCCGCCTGTAGCGCGCGATACTGTCGGCCAGCACGATCTCGTAGGTGTTGCCGATATGCGGCTTGCCGGAAGTATAGGCAATGGCCGTTGTGATATAGTAAGGTTTCTTAGCCATCTTCGTCCCTCCATATAAACAGTTCTTGAACTTTGATTATAGTATATTTGCCGGCCAAAGTAAAGGAAAAATGGACATTTGCCCTCCCACCCCTTATAATGAATGTAACACCCCGTACATGCATACAATTAGGAAGGCTGTTAACGAAAAACAAGTGGAGGCCCATATGAAAAAACGACTTCTGTCCCTGATCCTGATCCTCGTCCTGGTCCTTGGCGGATGCAGCGCCCCCCGGGAGGATATCCTCCCTTCTGCCTCAGAAGAGACGTCCGGCGCCCGGGAGACGGACAGCACGGAGGCTTATGATGAAAAAGAGCAGGAACGGTTCCTGACCTTCACGGAAGAGCTGTTCCGGACAGAGCTGGCGGCAAACACCGTCAACCTCCACTATACCCTGGCTTATCCGGAGGAGTACGGGATCACCGGCTACGAAGCAGTGCTCCCTCCTCTCAGCCGTGAGCAGTGGGAGGAATCCGCTGCGTCAGCGCAGGAGACCCTGGAAGAATTGAACTCCTTCCGCCGGGAAGCTCTGGATGAAGACAACCGGCTCACCTACGACGTGCTGAAGGACTATCTGGAAACTTCTCTCTCGGGGACAGATTTCTATCATTTCCAGGAGCCCTTCTCCCCCATCATGGGCGAACAGTCCAACCTGCCTGTGGTCTTCGCGGAATACACCTTCCGCCGGGAGCAGGACGTGACCGATTACCTCTCCCTGCTGGAACAGGTCCCCGCTTACATCGATTCCCTGATCACCCTGGAAGAGGAACGGGCGAGACAGGGATTGGGGATGCCGGATTCTTCCATCGCGGAGGTCATAAGCGGCATCCAGGAGTTCCTCTCCGCCGGAGACGGCAATATCTTCCTGACCTCCTTTGAAGAGCGGATCCAGGGTCTGGAGGAACTGTCCGACGCCAGGAAGCAGGAATATATCTCCAGGAATTCCCAGATCGTCACCGGGCAGATCTTTCCCTGCTTCCAGCGGATCGTCCGCTGTCTCCAGCAGGTGAGAGGCGCAGCCGCCAACACCCAGGGACTCTGTTATACGGAAAACGGAGAAGCCTATTACGAATATCTCATCCGCAGCATGACTGGCTCCGGCCACTCTCCCCAGGAGCTGACGGCCCTGGTGGAGGACCAGATCCAGCAGGATCTCAGTGAAATGAGCGCGCTCCTCATGCAGTCCCCGGAGCTTCTGGATTCCATAAACGCCGGCATCACCGAGGACCGTTCCCCGGAGGAGATCCTGGACGATCTGAAGGAACAGCTTTCGGAAGATTATCCTGCCCTTCCCACAGAGGCTTCCTACCAGATCAAATATGTGCCGGAATATATGGAGAGCATCTCCAGCCCGGCCTTCTACATGATCCCTCCCATAGACAGCCTGGAGGAAAACACCATCTACATCAACAGCAGCCTCACCGATGAGAGCTCCCTGTTTTCCACTTTGGCCCATGAGGGATACCCGGGCCACCTGTACCAGACCGTATACGCCTCCTGCACCATGGGAAATCCCATCCGGCAGCTTCTGGACTACAACGGTTACAGCGAGGGATGGGGGCTCTATGTGGAGCATGAATCCTATGCCATGAACCACGTTCTCACGGACCAGTCGGAAGACCTGGCGCAGCTGTGGCGCCTCAACTCCTCCGTCACCATCGCTGTCCATGCCCTTCTGGACCTGAAGATCCACTATGAAGGCTGCACCGCAGAACAGGCAGGCCAGATCATCGCCTCCTATTTCGGCGAAATGGACGAGAGCGCGGTCCAGGAATTCTACGACACCATCGTCAGCGAGCCCGCCTACTATCTGAAATACTACGGCGGCTACCTGGAGTTCCTGCTGCTGCGGGAAAAAGCGGAGGACAGCCTGGAAAGCCGGTTTGACTTAAAGGAGTTCCATACCTTTCTGCTGGATATGGGCCCCTGCTCCTTTACGACTCTGGACACCTATCTGGACCAGTGGATCGAAGAACAGGAAAGCTGACGGCCTCTCTCCGCCGCAGCGCGATCTCATAGAGTAAAAAGTTCCCGGCAAGGTTCACACCCTGCCGGGAACTTTTATGCACATCCTTATCTGTTCGCTCTGTAATAGTTGATGAGGCAGCCGTCCAGGATGATCTGGCGCTCGTCGTCGGTCAGCTGGCCCAGCTTCAGCGTGATCTCCCTCATCCCGTCTCCCGTCACATAAGCGGGGATCTCGGTCTTCTTCTCTTCCACTGCCCGGCGGATCCCGGGGATAAACAGCCAGTCGCCGTTTTGGAAGGGAAGCTCACCCTCATCCACCAGGAAGGGAAGCATGCCCCAGTTGATCAGATTGGAACGGTACCGTTTGGTGGCATAGCCGTTGGCGATGTTGGCCCAGCCTCCCAGCACCTTCTGACAGGAAGCCGCCTGCTCTCTGGCGGAACCGTCTCCGGGCTTCACGGCAAAGATGGTGCTCCCGATGCCGGTATTCTCCCTGTCGGCAGCCTCGAAGCTTCCGCAGGCCGCCTCCATGGCCGCCTGGGCCTCCGCGCCGAGAGCCGCTCCGCTCATCCTGGCCCGCTCCGCCGCCTGCACTTCCTTGGCGCGGCCCACATAGGCAGGATCCTTTCTGGACAGAGTAAACTCTGCCAGCCCCAGAGGGTTGGAACGGTAGGAAGACGTCTCGCCGGAGGGGATCAGCTCGTCCGTGGTGGTCACGGGATCGTGGATCTCAGAGACCACCTTCAGCAGGAGATTCTCCGTCAGGGCAGACATCTCCGGCCAGTCCTTGATATTGGGCCCCAGCTGGATCTCCACGGAAGGGTCTGCCTTCCCCTTGCTGTCAAAGACTCTCTTCTCGTAAATGCCTTTATCAAAATAGTATTTCGGCTTCGTATAATCCACATCCAGATCCGTGGCCGGCGTCAGGCGGCCCTTGTTGACCGCGGTGGCCGCGATGGATCTGGCATCCATAAGGGCCACGGAAGCGATCTGTCCGCTCTGGAGCTTGGAGCCCTCCCGGTTGGGGAAGTTCCTGGTGGAGTGGCGGATGCTGAAGGCGTTGTTGGCGGGCGTATCCCCCGCGCCGAAGCAGGGCCCGCAGAAAGCGGTCTTCATGACGGCGCCTGTCTCCAGGATCTTGGCCGCCGCCCCGTTTTTGATCAGCTCCATATATACCGGCATGCTGGCGGGATATACGCTTAAGGTAAAGGCGCCGTTTCCGATGCTGGCTCCGTTTAAGATGTCCGCCGCATCGCAGATATTCTCAAATCCGCCTCCGGCGCATCCGGCGATGATCCCCTGCTCCACATAAAAAGCTCCGTCCCTCACCTTATCTGCCAGGGAGAACTCCACGGCGCCTCCCAGGCTCACCTTTGCCCTGGCTTCCACATCGGCAAGGACGTCCTTTAAGTTGGCGTTGACCTCTTCGATGGTATATGTATTGCTGGGGTGGAAGGGCATGGCGATCATGGGCTTCACCGTACTGAGATCCACCTCCACGATGCCGTCGTAATATGCCACCGGCCCGGGAGCCAGCTCCTTATAATCCTCTTCCCGTCCGTGGATCTCATAAAACTCCCGGATCTTCTCGTCGGTGGTCCAGATGGAGGAGAGGCAGGTGGTCTCCGTGGTCATCACATCCACGCCGATGCGGAAATCCGCGCTCAAACCTGCCACGCCGGGGCCCACGAACTCCATGACCTTATTATTGACATAGCCGTTGGCAAAGACGGCTCCGATGATGGCCAGAGCCACATCCTGAGGCCCCACGCCCTTCTCCGGCTTTCCGGTCAGGTAGATGCCGATGACTCCAGGCATATTGATGTCATAAGTCTTGTTCAAAAGCTGCTTCACCAGCTCCGGGCCGCCCTCGCCCATGGCCATGGTGCCCAGGGCGCCGTAGCGCGTATGGCTGTCGGATCCTAAGATCATCTGTCCGCAGCCGGCCAGCATCTCCCTGGCATACTGGTGGATGACCGCCTGGTGAGGCGGCACATAGACGCCGCCGTACTTCTTCGCGCAGGTCAGCCCGAACATGTGGTCATCTTCGTTGATGGTGCCGCCCACCGCGCAGAGACTGTTGTGGCAGTTGGTCAGCACATAGGGCACCGGAAAACGCTCCAGGCCGCTGGCCCTGGCCGTCTGGATGATCCCTACGAATGTAATGTCATGGGAAGTCAGCTTATCGAACCGGATCTGCAGCCGGTCCATATCTCCGGACGTATTATGGGCCGCCAGGATACCATAGGCCATGGTATTCTTCGCCGCCTCTTTCTTGTCCGGACATCTGCCCAGCGCCTTTGCAAGCCGGGCCTCATGGTCCCCATCCTCCGCGATCAGCTCTGAGCCGCCCAGCAGATAGGCACCGTGCTTCCATACTTTTACCATTGCTTGTCCTTCCTCCTTGTGTGCGTCATTTCTTTTCCATTATCAATGAATTTATCCTGCAAGTCAAGGATTTTTCCATGGAAAAGGGGGCGCCTCCAGGCTCTCCCCCTTCTCTACTTCAACCGTCGCTTCCTCTTCTCCAGAAGCCCGCTGCTCTCCAGCTCTTCCAGGGCTTCCTGCAGGAATCTGGCCTCCGCCATGCGGCGGGCCTTTTTCTCCTTCTTGCTGATGCGGCCGCTCTTTCGCTGCTCTTCCCCGGCCTCTGTCCCGGGAGCGGCCTCTTTCTCTTCCTGATCCCCGTCCTTCCCGGATCCCTCCGGCTTCTCCTCGGGAGCCAGCGAAAACTCCACCGATACCTGGAACAGGTCTCCGTTCAGATAAATGTCAAAGCTCCCACCCTGAAGCTCCGTGAAGCTCTTGGCGATGGACAGGCCCAGACCGCTGCCCTCCGTGCTCCTGGAAGTGTCGCCTCTGGTGAACCGCTCCGTCAGCTCCTCGCCGGAGATATTCAGCTCCGATTCGGAAATATTCTTCATGATAAAACGGGCCTTGTCTCCCTCCTTGGACACGCTCACATAGACCCTGGTGCCCGGCATGGCGTATTTCCTGGTATTGGAAAACAGATTTTCCAGGATCCTCCATACCCTCCTGCCGTCGGCTATCACATAAAGAGGATCCTCAGGGAAGGAAGTCACCTGTATCAGATTCCTCTCCTGGAATTTCTCGTTGAACTCTCCGCAGGTCTGACGCACCAGCTCCACATAATTGATGCGCTCCATATGCAGATTGATATTTCCGGAGCTGGCCCTGGAAGCCTCCACCAGATCCTCCGTCAAAGTCTTGAGCCTCTGGGATTTCTGATCCAGGATGTCCAGATAATGCTTCAGGGTCTCGTCCTCGATATTCTCCCGCTTCATCAGATCCACATAATTGATGATGGAGGTCAGCGGCGTCTTGATGTCGTGGGAAACATTGGTGATGAGGTCCGCCTTCATCCTCTCGCTCTTGACCGCCGTATCCACCGCGTCCTGGAGTCCGGTGCCGATGTGGTTGATGCAGTCCGCCAGCTTCTTGTCGCTGGCCAGCATCCCCTCGTCGTCGATCACATAGTCCAGGTCCCCGGAGCTTATGCGCTCCACGCCCTCCAGGATCTTCTTCCGCTTGATGGTGGTCCAGAGGAGGAGGCCCGCCGTTCCCAGCTGGATCCCGGAAAACAGCAGGATCCCGGTCACATACAGAAACGAAGAACCCCAGAACCGGTTGATGGTGATGAACATGCACAGAGGGATCGTCAATACCCAGTACAGGATGATGGCCCCGGTCATCTTGCCTGTGACCGGCCAGTTTTTGACAAACAGGCGGCAGCCCCTTCCGATCTTGCGCAGGAGCCGCCTGGTCAGACTGTTTTTCCAGACAGTCCCGGCCTTCAGCCTCTTGATCAGGCTGAAAAAGCCGATGAGCCCGATGATGGCGGATACGATGATGGCTATGCACTGCATGACCGTATAGATCAGGCTGGAAGTAAAGAAATTTTCCGCGAACACGGCCGCCAGAAAACTGCACGCCATGATAAAGAAGTAGATCCCGCCTATGATCAAAGCCGCCGCCAGCTCCGTGGGCCACTGGTCAAATTTGTCCAGGCTGATCTCATCCCGGTCCTCCCTGTGGCCTACGCTGGCCAGCAGGTATATGAAGGTGGGGATCCCGCCCAGCATCCCCAGGAGAATGGCGAAGAGGGAAAGGATCAGGACAGGCCTGCACAGCACATATCCCTCCGACATGCTCTTATATTCATCCTGGACCAGATAGCGGGTATCCAGTCCCACCGTGAAGGACACTCCCGTCTCCGTGCCCGGCAGGGATCTGGATAGGTTGTCCAGCTGCCAGTATTCCAGATCTGTCTTGGTAAAATTGCTCTGGATCCCGTGGGTCCTGCTGTCATAAGAAACGTATTTCTCCATGTTCTGGAGCTCCGATTCCTCCCGCACGCTGCTGTTGGCCTCAAAGATCCCGGCCTCCTCATCGTAGATCACATAGCGCAGATTGGTCTCGTCCTCATCCAGCTGGTTCTTCAGGTCGTAATAATCCTGCAAAAGCTCCTGGCCTCTGACATAGAGGGTGGCAAAATCCGTCCTTTCCCGCACATCCTCCCGGTAATAATACTCATAAGTAAGGGTGATCTGCTGTCCCGGATAGACTAGGATCTCTGCCGTGCTCTCCAGAGGCACCCGGGTAAACCAGACAGAGCCGAAATGATCCTCCCAGCCCCTGGCCTTGATCTCCGCTTCCTTTTCTTCATTGGAAAGGTTTCTCCATTCCTCCTCAAGATCCTCTCCGTCCTCCGCCTCCGCGCTGTAGTACTGGGCATAGAGACCGGCGAACTGATCCAGATAGTCATGGTACTCCTGCTGCAGGCTGTCCTCAACCGTCTGATCCCCCGCAACGGCGCTTGTGCTGCCGCTCCCGTACAGGATCTCCGATTCTGAGCTGGAAGTCGTCTGATCCATACTGTACTCCGTATCGTATTCCAGCTCCACCTCATATTCCTGGCCGTACAGGGTCTCATAGATATTCTCCAGGTCCTTCAGGCACAGAGCATACTCCGTCCCGTTGATCCTGGCGATATAGAGGGGCACCTGGAGATTTTCCTCATCGGTCTCCCCGAACATCTGGGAAAGGCCCGCGTACTGGAAGATGCGGTCTGTATCCTCCATGATCTTCCGCTCCAGAGTTTCCGTATTCTCAAAGCGTCCCGTCTGCAGCAGCTCCGTTTTGCTGAACAGATAGCTCCCGAAATTATTGACATAATAGAGGCCTATGCCGCCGGCCACTGTGATCCCCATGAACAGGATGAACAAGAGCAGCGCCCATATTTTTTTCTTCCGCGTATACTTACGTACCTTTTTCACGGCAGGCCTCCCTGATACCTTAAAGCTTTTCTACCTTATAGCCTACGCCCCACACCACCTTCAGATACGTGGGGTTCTTGGGATTGATCTCGATCTTCTCCCGGATGTGGCGGATATGGACCGCCACGGTATTATCTACGCCGATGGCTTCCTCGTTCCAAATATTTTCATAGATCTGCTCGATGGAAAACACCTTTCCGGCGTTCATCACCAGGAAACGCAGGATATTGTATTCCATGGGAGTCAGCTTTACCGGTTCCCCGTCCAGAGTGACTTCTTTCGTGTCATCGTTGATGCACAGCCCTCCGGTCTTGTGGATCGTATCCCCGTTTTCCATGGCCATGGTCCCCAGCTTCGTATAGCGCCGGATATGGGACTTGACCCTGGCCACCAGTTCCAGAGGATTAAAGGGCTTCGTGATGTAATCGTCCGCCCCGATATTGAGCCCCAGTATCTTATCCACGTCCTCCGACTTGGCCGAAAGGATGATGATGGGGACGCTGCTGGTCTCCCGGATCTTGAGCGTCGCCCGGATCCCGTCCAGCTTGGGCATCATCACGTCGATCAGAAGGAGCTCCACCTGGTTCTCCTTCAAAAGACGGATGGCCTCTTCCCCGTCGTATGCCTTCAGAACCCGGTAACCCTCCTGGCGCAGATAAATGTCGATCGCCTCTACGATCTCCCTGTCGTCGTCGCATACTAATACAGTCGTTTCTTCCATAGTCATTTCCTCTCCTGCTTTACCTGCCGCCGTGCGCCGTAAACCAGCCCCCGGTATCATCATAGCAGGCAAATGCTAAAAACTCCGGGCGATTTTCTTAATTTTCTCTAAATATGATCCCCGAAATGTCCGATGGTTTCTCTGCGATATAAGAAGCGCCGCTGCGGCGCAGCTCTTCCGCTCCCCGGAAGCCCCAGGAGACGCCGATGGTCTCCATCCCGGCGTTTTTCCCGGTCTGGATGTCCGTATTGGAATCCCCCGCGTAGATCACCTCTCCCGGCTCCAGGCCCATACGGGCGCAGAGCTCCAGGGCTCCTGCCGGATCCGGCTTTTTGGGAACGCCCTCCCGTTCTCCGAAAACTCCCACAAAGGGAACCTGGGGAAACAGCTTGGCCACCAGCCGCTCCGTGTAATCGGTCCTCTTATTGGAATTTACGGCCAGGAAGATCCCTCCTGCCGCCAGCTCATCTAACAGCTCTCCGATCCCCTCATAGGGACGGCTCTTGTCCAGATACCGCCTGTCATAGGCCGCCACAAAATATTCCAGCATCTGTCCGATGACTCCCGCGTCCTCCCGGAATTCCTCCGGCACACTGTTTTCCATCAGGTTCCGGAAGCCTCTTCCCACCTTGAGCCGGTAGTCGTCGGTCTGCCAGACGGGAAATCCCATCTTCTCCAAAGCCTCGTTGACGCTGTCGGCCAGATCCTCCAGCGTATTGACAAGTGTTCCATCCAGATCAAAAATTATGCCTCTGCAGCTTTTCATCTTATCTCGTACCGTCCCGTTTTCCAGATCCAAGCGGGACCTTCCTTTCTCCCGTCTCCGGGCTTTTTTCCCTCAAGGCCTGCCAAAAACCCCCGTCATCTGAGGATCTTTCGCGGCAGACTCTTTTATCAGTATAACATAGAGCCTTTTTTTTATAAAGTGCCTGAAAAAAGAAGCCTGCAGGAGCTTTCCGCATCCGGCGGCCCGCAGCGGGGTTTTCCTCCGGCGCCGGGCCGCGGCCGCTCTCCTGGCAGAGGAGCTCCCGCTCTTTCAGGATCCTCCGCCTGCGGCGGGCCCCATAGGCGGCAAGGTTCCTATTAAACAACAAAAACGGGCTCCCGAACGCCCAGCGCCCGGAAGCCCCTCCTTTTCCGTCAGTCCAGATAGACCGGCGGTTCATAATCCCGTCCCAGCATGGCGCGCTTCCTCACCTGAAAATTGTTGAAAGCCCGTTCTGCCTGTTCGATCCACATATGCTCATCCCTGTCGTATACCAGCAGCATATCCGGTTTTGTGGGATGATGCTTTACAGTATTGGTCTCATATTCCTCGCCTGTGAGAGGATTGATGTCCGGTATCCGTTCTCCCTCGGCGTTCTCCTCCGTCTCCCGGCTCTCTCCGGCTTCCCTGGCCGCCCTCTTCGCCCGCCGCTCTTCCGGCGGCGTCAGGATCGGCTGTTCCAGCCGCCTCTTAACGGCCGCATCCCAGGAAGCCAGCTTCTCTTCCATATCCAGTTCACTGCGGGTCCCGAAATCCCGGACCGTATCCGCGGCATCGTCCACCTCCTGCCTGGGAAGCTCATCCAGCGGGATCTCCACATAAAAATCCTTCTGAGGTTCCTCCGGCTCATTCTCCGGTTCCCTGGGGATCACATACGGAGCGGACGCGTAGGACACATCCCCGCCCGGCATCTGGGATACAGACGCGGCGTCCGGTCCCGGCTCCGGTTCTTCTTCCTCCGGCTCCTCTGCTTCCGGCTCCTGCCGCTTCATGACATAAGGGGCCGATACTCCGGAAACATCTCCGCCGGAAAGCTCTTCCAGCTCAAAAAACTCCAGATCCGGAATTTCTTCCTCTTCCGCTTCGCCGGAGACCTGCTGCCGGACCTCATGCTCGGTCAGCTCTTCCTGATCCAGATCCACCGGCTCCAGGTCCTCTTCTTCTGTCAGGGAACTTTCCTGGAAGGGCAGCGGTTCTTCCGCATGCTCCTGCGCAGGCGCTTCCTCTCCAGGCACGAACAGCTTCGGCCACGTCCTCTTGCCGGTCCGGAACAGAGACTCCCTGCCCGGCCGTACTGCTTCGCGCCGCATGGACCGCGGCTCTCTCCGGTCTTCCCCGCCGGTCCATCCGCTGCCGCTCTCCGGCTGTCCATACTCCGCCGGAGTCTCCTGCGCCTGTCCGGCGCTCAAATCCTCTTCCTCCGGCCAATGA